>JAWVZU010000363.1:0-1670 GCA_033722075.1 Lysobacterales bacterium | reverse complement strand
TGAGCAGCGCAAGGCGGCCGAGGCGCCCGGTGGGCCGGGGCCTGACGAGCCAGGTTGATTCGTTCGCCGATGTGCCCGTAGGATTCCACGAATCCGTGGAAACGTGGGGGCGTGGGTGTCGTGAGTCGATACCTCCTACTGGCTGCCCTGCTCTTGGCCATTGCCTCGGCCTTTGGCGCCAAGGCCGATGCCGTACAACCGGTCTTGCTGACCGATGACTTCGGCCGCCTCGACCTGACCCCCCGCCTGATGCTCCTGGAGGACCCGGGCGGCAAGTACACGCTCGCTCAGGTATCGGGTGCAAAGGCCGACGAATTCCGCCCGGTCGGGCGAACTTCGGCGAATTTCGGCTTCACCGATTCGGCCTGGTGGGTTCGCTTTTCGATCCGGCATGGCGGACTCGAGCAACTCGAAGTGGCGGTGCGCCAGGACTATCCGCTTATCGACGAGCTGGATTCGTGGTGTGCGGTGCAGGGCGAGCCCTGGGATCACGTTGCGACCGGCGATCGCCGGCCCTTTGAAACCCGGCCGGTGGCGCACCGCGACTTTGTTTTTCCCCTGTCCGTGCCGCCTGACCGGACGGTCACCTGCTACCTGCGTTTCCGCTCCGGTGGGCCGGTCAATATCGGTCTGACCTTGTATACCATGGACCGGCTCATCCAGGCCATCAGCGTCGAGCAGCTTGCCTACGGGATCTACTTCGGCGGATTCCTGGTCCTGGTGGTTTACAACTTCTTCATTTTCCTGGTCGTTCGGGACCGCGCGTTTCTCTACTACCTCCTTTATGTGTGCTGCTATGGCCTTTACATGGCGGTGCACAACGGCCTGACCTTTCAGTTTCTCTGGCCTGACTCCTCGGACTGGGGCAACTTCGCCCTGATCGTGTTGCTTGCCGCGACACTGATCTTCGGACTGGAGTTTTCCCGGTCGTTCCTCAACGTCCGCCGCCACGCCCCGTTGCAGAACAAGGCGGTCTGGGGACTTCAGGCCGCGGTACTGGTGTGCTTCGCATACGGGCTGTTCGCCACCTATGCAGAGACCATCGTGCCCCTCGCCGCGCTGACCATCGCGGTAACCGCCCTCATCATGGTCATGGGCACAACGAGCTTTCTCGCGGGCTACCGTCCCGCGCGCTATTTCATGCTCGCCTGGAGCGCACTCCTGGTCGGCGTCATGATCTACATGCTCAAGACTTTCGGACTGCTGCCCCACAACCCGTTTACCCAGAACGCGTTTCAGATCGGCTCGCTCCTGGAAATGGTCCTCCTGGCTCTGGCGCTGGCCAGCCGGGTCAGCGAACTGCAGCGCCAGACCCTGACCGATCCGCTGACCGGGCTGGGCAACCGGCGGGTATTCGACGAATTGCTCATCTATCACTTCGACCGATCCCGGAAGCTCGGTCTGCCGCTCTCGCTGCTGATGATCGACATCGACCACTTCAAGCGCTTCAACGACCGGCACGGTCATGCCCGGGGCGACGACGCGCTGCAGATGGTCGCCGAGCAGCTGCGCCATTCGACCCGCAAACCCCACACGGTGACGCGCTACGGCGGAGAGGAATTCGCCCTGATTCTTCCCGGGACCACGCGGGACGAGGCAGCGCAGCTCGCCGAACGACTCCGGCGCCATGTCGAGGAAGCCGCACTGGACGGAGAACAGCTGACCGTGAG
>JAWVZU010000362.1:0-2056 GCA_033722075.1 Lysobacterales bacterium | reverse complement strand
GTGGACAGCAGGGCGAGAAGCAAACGCATGGTCGTTCCTCCGAAGACGAACCGGACCCACCATATCGTGGTCAGCGGTCTCTCGCCAAGGGCTGTGTCAAACGGTTAAGTCACATCACCCGGTCGCGGACTGCTTGTCCGAGCCTTGCCGGCCGAGCATCGGCGCAAGAAACTGCCCTGTGTAGGAATGCGACTGCTCGGCCACGGTTTCCGGCGGACCGGTGGCAATGATCTCGCCGCCGCCATCGCCGCCCTCGGGGCCCAGGTCGATGATCCAGTCGGCGGTCTTGATGACATCCAGATTGTGTTCGATGACCACGATCGTGTTGCCGTGGTCGCGCAGCCGGTGGAGGACCCGCAGAAGCTGTTCGATGTCGTGAAAATGCAGCCCGGTGGTCGGTTCGTCCAGGATGTAGAGCGTCTTGCCCGTATCCCGCTTGGACAGTTCCTTGGCGAGCTTGACCCGCTGGGCCTCTCCGCCGGACAGGGTGGTGGCACTCTGGCCAAGCTGGATGTAGGAGAGACCGACGTCCAGCAGGGTCTGCAATTTGCGGGCGACCGACGGAACGGGTTGGAAGAACTCGAGCGCATCCTCGACGGTCATGTCCAGGACCTGGTGGATGTTGAGCCCCTTGTAGCGCACCTCGAGGGTTTCCCGGTTGTAGCGCTTGCCCTTGCAGATGTCGCACGGGACGTAGACGTCCGGCAGAAAGTGCATTTCCACCCGGATCATCCCGTCGCCCTGGCAGGCCTCGCAGCGGCCGCCGCGGACATTGAAGCTGAACCGGCCCGGCTTGTAGCCTCGCGCCCGCGCCTCCTGGGTGCCCGCGAACAGCTCCCGAATCGGCGTGAACAGCCCGGTATAGGTGGCGGGATTCGATCGCGGCGTGCGACCGATCGGGCTCTGGTCGATGTCCACGACCTTGTCGAACTGGTCCATACCTTCGATGCGCGCGTAGGGCGAGGGCCGCATGGACGAGTTGTTCAACTCGACCGCCGCAATCCGATAGAGCGTGTCGTTGATGAGGGTCGACTTGCCGGAGCCGCTGACGCCGGTCACACAGGTGAGCAGGCCGACCGGCAGCTCCAGATCGACCTCCTTCAGGTTGTTGCCCGTGGCCCCGTAGAGCCGGCACCAGCCATCCTCGCTGGGCGGGGTCCGCTCCTGCGGAACCGCGATCGACTTTTTGCCTGCGAGGTACTGGCCGGTCAGCGATTCGCTGGAGCGTTCGATGTCCTCGGGTCGGCCCTGGGCGACGATACGGCCGCCGTGAACGCCCGCTCCGGGGCCGATGTCGACGACGTGGTCGGCGCTGCGGACCGCGTCCTCGTCGTGCTCGACGACGATGACCGTGTTGCCCAGGTCGCGCAACCGGAACAGCGTTTCCAGCAGGCGCTTGTTGTCCCGCTGGTGCAGTCCGATGGACGGCTCGTCCAGCACGTACATGACGCCGACCAGTCCGGCACCGATCTGACTGGCGAGGCGGATGCGCTGGGCTTCACCGCCGGAGAGCGTGCCTGCTTGCCGTTCGAGAGTGAGGTAGTCCAGCCCGACGTTCACGAGAAAGGAGAGCCGTTCGCGGATCTCCTTCTGGATCTTCCGCGCGATCTCCCCGCGCCAGCCCTCCAGCGACAGCTGCTCGAAGAATTCGAGCGCCGCGGAGATGGGCAGCTGGGTGATCGACGGGAGGTTGCGATCGGCAACGAAGACATGTCTCGCCCCCTGGTTGAGCCGTTCCCCGTCGCAGGCCGGGCAATCCTGCTCGCTGATGTACTTCGACAGCTCCTCGCGGATCACCGCCGATTCGGTTTCCCGGTAGCGGCGCTGCAGATTCGGAATGATGCCTTCGAAGCGATGAACCCGGATCGTCTCGTCGCCGCGCTCGTTGAGATAGTGGAAACGGATCTTGGTGTCCCCACTGCCATAGAGGATGGCGTCGCGCACCGCCTCGTCCAGTTCGTTGAACGGCTCGTCGATCTCGAACCCGTAGTGGGCGGCGAGCGACTTGATCAGCTGGAAATAGTAGGTGTTGCGTCGGTCCCAGCCACGCACCGCG
>JAWVZU010000361.1:0-2118 GCA_033722075.1 Lysobacterales bacterium | reverse complement strand
TGAGCGTCTCGGTGCCGGCGATCAGTTCGAAGCGATCACCTCGGAGGCGCTTGATGCCCTCGCCGCGCCATTGAATCAGGAACGATCCGTCTTTCCAGAGTCCTGCGCCGAAACGGCCTTCGTGGAACCAGTGGCCGGTCTTGCCGGACTCGGGCGAATAGCGGAAGAGATCCTTCACCGCGGCAAAAAACACCGCATCCGGGGTGACGTAGATCGACCAGATATCGGCCAGCGCCCGGCCCTCCAGCGAGGCGGCGAATTGGGGCGTCAGGTCGGTGAAACGATAGCGACCGTCGCGTGCCGGCTCGAGGTAACCGAACAACCCGAAACCGCCGACGTAGACACGCTTGGTGACCGGGTCGTAGGAGAGCGAGCGGACGATGTCCTGATTGGGCAGGGCGATAAGCTCCCAGCGAACCCCATCATAGGTCAGGACGCCGTCGCTGTTGCCGACGAAGATCACGCCGGCCGTGTCCTGGGTGACCGCGAAGTTCTGGGGATAGACATCGAGCGTGGGGCTGAGCCGGGTCATCGGCGGTCGCCCCGGCAGTTCCGCACAAGTGGCGGCAGAGGCCAGTAGCAGGAAGGTCGCGGCAGCCAGTCGACGCAACAACGGAAAGTTCATGCGCCGGGTGGATCAGCCCAGGGCTGCCAGTTCGCGGTTAAGCAGCTCCGGCTCCCCGAGATTGAGCTCCACCAGCCGTTTCAGCTGGGTGAAGCTGTCCATATCGATCTGGTCGCAGCGAAACCCCAGGCGGTCCGACTCGCGGTGAGCCTCGGTGACGGCCATGCTGATCACCACGCCGCCCTCCAGCCGGATCTCGGCCCGAAAGCCTGTCCTGGTCGAGTTGTCCCAGTCGTCGGGGCAGTGCACCAGCAATCCTTTCAGCGAAATATCGATCAAATCGGTCTTCCACGAAGCTCTGTCGGCCGTGAGGTGTACCGTGCCTTCGATCGGGAATCGCCGAAACCGGCGTTTGCCGCGCGATTCCTCTTTGCCCTCTTCCTGGTCGTCTGTCATTGGTCCCCCAATACCGGACTCAGCCGCGTTCGTCGGCAGGCGTCTCGCTGCGATTCTCTTCCTCAGCCGCGTCTTCCGTATCCACCGGCTCGATTTCAACGATCTTGACCACGTTATCCTGAATCTCGCGGATCCGCATCAGCAGATCGCCCATGCGGATTTCAGTTCCGGCCTCCGGGATATTTTCCAGCTGCTCGAGGAGCAGGCCGTTCAGAGTGCGAGCGCCTTCTGTCGGCAGGTCCCAACCCAGCCTACGGTTCAGGGTCCTGATGTTCTCCGCGCCGTCGACGACATAGACGCCGGCCCGGGTGCGGGTGATGCGGCGGGTTCTCGGGCGCGGCTCGGTGGTGAATTCGCCGACGATCTCTTCGAGGATATCGTCGAGCGTCAGCAGCCCCTGGATGTCTCCGTACTCGTCGACGACCAGCCCCATGCGGCGTTCCCGCTCCTGGAATTCCAGCAGTTGCTTCGGCAGTGGCGTCGTTTCCGGGACGAAATAGGGCTTGCGCACGGCGCGGCGGAGGATGTCCGGCGTGAGGCTGCCGGCGGCCAGTCGGTGCAGGACCGTGCGGACGTGCAGAATGCCGATGATGTTGTCGATGTCGCCCTGGTAGACCGGCAACCGCGTGTAAAGCGTGTTGGTGATCTCCTCGAGGATCTGCTTCCAGTCATCGTCGAGATCGATGCCGAGCATTTCATTGCGCGGAACCATGATGTCTTCGACGGTGGCATGCTCGAGGTCGATGATGTTCAGCAGCATCGCCTGGAAATTTCCGCCGGCCAGGCGCTGACCCGAATCCGCCAGCAGGGTCTTCAGTTCCTCCCTGGAAAGGGCATCCGAGCGCACCAGGCGGTGCAGGCCGAAGGGTCTCAGCAGGAGATTCGTTACCTGGTTGATCAGCCAGACAAAGGGGTAGCAGACCTTGAGCAGCACTCGCAGCACGTAGGCTGCGGGATAGGCGATGGACTCGGGATGGACCGCTGCCCACGTCTTGGGTGCGACTTCGGCGAAGATCAGAATGACCGCGGTGAGGATGAACGGCGCGACGACCAGTCCGGCTTCCCCCGCGACCTGGAACGCGATGACCGTGGCCAGG
>JAWVZU010000360.1:0-2212 GCA_033722075.1 Lysobacterales bacterium | reverse complement strand
GGCGCACCCCGTCGTATTGAGCTGTGACTTGCGCTGCCCTTCCGGATCCTTGAAGAGCACGCTGTAATCGTTGTAGCAGATGAGCTGGTCGACCGGCGCCCAGTCGATCGGCACGTTATAGGCGATGTTCGCCAGCGCAAGCGTCCCCCGCGCAGCAACCTCATAGGATGTCTCGAATCCACCCAGCACGATCCGGTCACGCGTCATTCCGGCGGGATTTTCGGGGTCGTGGCCGTAACGGCCCGCCTGCAGCTGGACGTTCCAACGCCCGCAGCGAGAGTCCAGGTGTGCGGCGGCCGCCCACTGGTCGCCGCGCCGGTCCGTGTCGGTATTGTAGAGCTCGCCCCATTGCCCGGAAACGCCGAGCTCGTGGCTGCAGCCGGTTTCCCGGCCGAAGGTATACGCCAGGCGTGCATTGAGCTGATTGGTTTCCTCGTTGGCCGAGTCTCGCACGGACACGACATCGAAGGAGTAGCGGCTCAGGTCTGTCGGACTTCCCGGCTCGCCGTTCTTGAAGAATGCGAGATGAAGGTCCCAGGGGCCACTGTTGCGGACGTATTTCGCGCCCAGATCGTAGTCATCCGAGAACCCCAGGTAATAGGGCACGCCGAACCAGAAATTGTGCGCGGCATAGGGGAGCAGTCCGAAGGGGACCTGGGTGAGCCCAACCTCAACGTGGGCCTCGTCATCGAAGCGATAACCGATCCAGCCGTGATGCAGCACGTCCATGAACGGGTAGAAGCGGTATTCGGCGGAAAGCAGCAGGTCGTCGATGGCCCCCTCGGCGCCGATCCGAAAGAGGTCCAGCCCGCTGTCGCCACGGGTACCCTTCACGCTCTCGTCGGACTCGCTCCAGAAGCCCGTGAAGCGAAGCGCACCGCCGATCTCTATGGGATCCCGCCGATCTTCGATCGGGTCCGTCTCGCCGTCCGCATCGACCGATGCCAGCGCTTCCAGGTCGCGCTTGTCCGCCGAGACCGTTACCTCGCCGAGCGACCGTTCCTCCCGCGCCCGCGCCAGCTCTGCTTCCAGCGTCAGCACCCTGGCCTTGAGTGCGTCCAGCTCCCGGGCCAGCCGTTCCACGTCAGCATCCCGCGTCTCCTGTGCCAACGCGGTCGGCGAAGCGAGTGCGACGATGACCATCGCGACGATGGCCAGGGTCCGGTGGCCGGGCCGGCGGGTGATGCGCGGTTCTGGCAGAGTTGCAGATTTCACCGGACGCTCTGCAGGTAATGAGTGTGCTTGCGGTACTGGTTGATGACATCCCCGATGATCTGCTCCTTGGTATAGCCCATCACGTCGTAATGCTGACTGCCTTCCAGGAGGTGAACCTCGGCGCGGTAATACTTTCGCTCTTCGCCGGCCTTGCGGGTCTCCGCAAAGGTGAAGGTCGGCGCACTGTAGGCCCGGGGTCGGACGGCGTAGAGAAATTCCTGCTCTTCGCCGTGGTGCACCGACAGCGCCGCTTCATCCTCGCTGACCGCAACATCCGTTTCGAATCCGGCCTTGTCCAGTTCTTCCGCCACTTCCGTCAAGGCGGGATGCACCGCATCCCGTAGGAAAGACTCCACATTACGCCGCTTGGGCAGGTAGACGATGGAGCGCAGGTGATCCTTCCAGGACACCATCGCCTCCCGGATATGCACGCTGTCCGAGAGATCCTGACTGATCTGCCGCATTCGCTCGAGCCGGAGGCTACGCAATAGTCCGTAGCAGACCACCAGCATCACGAAGGTAAAGGGTAATGCTGCAGTGATTGCAGCGGTTTGCAGCGCCGTAAGCCCTCCGGCCATAAGCAGTACCGCCGCGACTACGCCCTCCAGGATGGCCCAGAAAGTGCGCTGCCAGACCGGATTGTCGTCGGAACCGCCGGAAGTGATGATGTCGATCACCAGCGAGCCTGAATCCGAGGAGGTCACGAAAAAGGTCACGACCAGCAGAGTCGCCGCCAGGGAGGCGATGGTGGTGAACGGCAGGTATTCCAGGAAATTGAACAGGGCAGTTGGCACGTTGGCGGCCACCGCATCCGATATGGATCCAGCCGCCTCACCGAGGTCCAGCAACATGGCCGAGTTGCCGAAGAAACTGAGCCAGATGAAGGTGAATCCAACGGGCACGAACAGGACGCCCACGACGAATTCCCGGATGGTGCGACCCCTGGACACACGGGCGATGAACATGCCGACGAAGGGCGACCAGGCAATCCACCAGG
>JAWVZU010000359.1:0-2244 GCA_033722075.1 Lysobacterales bacterium | reverse complement strand
CGACCAGCCCGGGGCGATGGAGTACTACCATCGCCACATGCGCTGGGGGAGCGAGGACGGAAAAGCCAATCACTACCTGGTGCTGGGTCCGTGGAACCACAGCGGGACCCGGTTTCCGGTCCAGGAGTTCGGCGGCCTGTCCTTTGGTGACGCCATGATGTTCGACGCTTTTCAGCTCGACCGGGACTGGTATCGCTGGACCATGGGGGACGGCGAACGGCCGGATTTCCTGAAGGACCGGGTGACCTACTTCGTGGCCGGCGCCAACGAGTGAAAGGGCGCGCCGTCGCTCGAGGCCATTCCCGACACGACCCGCGTGCTCCACCTGCGGTCTGCGGGCGCCGCCGACAGCGTGTTTCACTCGGGCCTGCTGTACGGTGAGCCATCGGCGACGCCGGACATCGATCGCTATGTTTACGATCCCCTCGACACCAGCAAGGCCGAGCGCCCGATCAGCGATGACTACATCGTCGACCAGTCCGAAGTCATGTGGACTGATGGGGATGGGCTCATCTACCACTCCGAACCGTTCGCGGAACCCACCGAGATATCCGGCTACCTGCGCTTCGAGGCCTGGCTGGAGATGGACGTGCCGGACACGGACGTCAACGTGACCCTCTATGAGATCCTCCCGGACGGCACGAGCATCGCCCTGACCGGCGAAACGCAACGCGCCCGCTACCGCGACTCGCTGGAAGTCGAGACCTTGATGACCCCTGGTGAGATCGAGCACTTCGTGTTCGAGCGCTTCTACTTCTTCTCTCGGCTGATCGGCAAGGGCAGCCGGCTGCGCTTGTTCATCCGACCCGCCAACGGCCTGGCGCAGCAACGCAACTACAATGCCGGCGGCGTGGTTGCTCAGGAGACGAAGGCCGACGCCCGAACTGCGACGGTTCGACTCCACCTCGGCCCCGACACACCGACCCGCTTGAGCCTTCCTGTGGTCGACCGGGACTAGTCAAGGTTGCCGGAATAGCCAAAGTAGCTACAATGGCTACATGAAGGAAGTCACCGCAAGAAACGCCAAGAATCAGTTCGGTCAGTTGCTCGAATCGGCACAGCGTGGCCCCGTGAGGGTGACCCGTCGGGGTCGGCCGGTCGGTGTTTTGTTGTCGGAGGAGCAATACCAGCGACTGAGGGGCATCGCCTGGGATCGCTTGAGCAATACCGTGGCGTCGATGCGGCAACAAGCGTCAGGAAGAGGATTGACCGAGGAATTGCTGGCGGACCTGCTGGCGGATGAAAGTTGACCGCCTTGTCCTAGACACCAACGTGCTGATCAGCGCCGCTCTGTCGTCTCGCGGCGCGCCCGCGCTGCTGCTGGACCATCTCCAGTGCGAAAGATCAGTGCTGGTCTTTTCCCAACCGACGATGGCCGAACTGGCCAGTCGCCTGATGGGACCGAGATTCGATCGCTATGTCGACCGTGACGCAAGGCTCCGGTTCCTCGCCGAGATCGATGCCGTTGCGGAGTTTGTCGGCATCAGCGGTGCCCCCATGGGCTGCCGCGACCGCATGGATGATGCCTTTCTGGAAACCGCCTTGATGACCGAGTGTCCGGTCATCGTCAGCGGCGATCAGGATCTGCTCATACTGGATCCGTGGCGCAACATCCGAATACTCAGTCCCGCTCAGGCCCTGGAGCAAATTGGCAAGGACGATCGGTAGCTGGAGATCCTGACCTGGCGCTTCGATCTGAATACCAAGCAACAGAGAGACCCCATGACGTACGAAACCCTGTTCCGCATCCGCCTCCCAGCGATCTTCGGTTGCCTGCTATTGCTTGTCGGCTGCGGCGATGCGCCGAGTCCGGATCCGCAGGACCTATCCGAACCGGGCGAACCGCGCTACGACGTCGTCATCCTCGACGGCCGCATCTACGACGGTCTCGGCGGCGAACCGGTCGACGCGGACCTCGCCATCGACGGCGACCGCATCGCGGCCATCGGCGACTTCGACGCGGCGGATGCAACCACCGTGATCGACGCCAGGGGCCTGGCGGTCGCACCGGGCTTCATCAACATGCTGAGCTGGGCCGTGGTGAGTCTGATCGAGGATGGACGGGGCCTCAGTGACATCCGCCAGGGCGTGACGCTGGAGGTCTTCGGCGAAGGTTGGTCCATGGGTCCGGTCACCGAGACCATGGTGCAAGACATTCTCGACCTGTTCCCCGATTACGAGTTCGAGGTCGAGTGGGAAACGCTCGGCGAATATCTCGAGCATCTGGAAGCCCGTGGCGTTTCT
>JAWVZU010000358.1:0-2291 GCA_033722075.1 Lysobacterales bacterium | reverse complement strand
TCCTTTTGGGTCAGCCAGACGGTGGCCGTGAGCCTCTCGGTGAGCCTTTGAACCCGGTCGCGGTATCGATCGACGATGTCGGTGCGCCAGCGGTCCACGTTGAGTCCCGGCGTATTCTTGATGTTGCCGATCGCCCGCAGGATCTGATCGCCGACGTTCTTCTCCTGCTCCCCGTAGACCTTGACCAGCGCCCCGTCGCGCTCCAGCAGCGGGCCGTTCTTCTGCTCGATGCACAGCACCTGCCCGGCGCGGTTGAGCACCACGAAGTCGACCTCGCCGTAGATGGTCGTCCCCTGGTACTGACGACTCCAGTGCACGCCGTGGAACACGGTGTAGTGATCGGGCAGCGCGTCCTTCAGCAGAGCGAGCGTGGCCAGCTCTGGCTGGTGAGCACCGCTCAGCGCCAGACGCGAGAGGTCGGAAGGGACGATCCTTGCCATTGTGGCCCAGCTTGCCGATCGTGATGGAGCTTAACTACAAGGATAGGTGGTTATGGCCCCGCTTCCAGAAGAATGGTCTGGGGGCTCGTCTGCCCTAGCCGATGAACCGTTGCCGCCGGTGCCAGAGGAAGTGCTTCGGATCGGGGCGAAGCGTGCTGCCGTCCGGGAAAAACAAAGGTTTTCCGTGATGTTCACCGAGCGACCGACCCTGCGGTGATGACTCCCGGAAGCGCCGTTCCGCCACAAGGACGATGAAATCGTCGTCTCGGGGTTCCGCCGTCCACAACCCGCGATCGAACAGCCAGTGGGCATCCGGTGTCAGCGCCAGTCCGTTGCGGGGGTCGTCGTTGCCGCTCAGCGCATGCTGATGAATATGGGCAGCTTCCACCAAATTCTCCTTGTCAGTGTTGAGCGAATAGCCCGTCAGCGCACAGGTAAATCGGTAGTTGAGGAGCACATCGTTGCGGAACCGACTGTCCCGGCCCTTGCGCAGACTATGCTTGTAAACTTCGGCACTTTCCCGGATTGCGTCGATTTCCTCCGTCGACGGCTCCGGCAGGCGCAGTCGGGCAGACAGGGCAATCTGCTCCATGGGCGTGAAATAAGTCGCCACCAAGCGTAGCCGGGCCTCCCGGCGAAAACTCCGACTCTGCAGGCAACCCCATAGCGACTTGTCTATACGGCAAAGCCGGGTCGTTTCCCTGAATCGCGACGGTGACCCATCTTCCGTGTAACGCTCCCAGATCCGGTCACGCTGACCGCCCAGCGCATGGAAAGGCAGGCGCATATCGGGTCGGTTGCGCTGACGTTCGTAGACAATCGACCAGTAACACTGGAAGCGGAAGAACAACTCCGGCGAATAGGAAACCCAGGGGTCAGTGATGGCACCCTCCTCGATCATGTCCGTGACGCACAGCAGGAGCAACGGTTTGTGCGGCGCTCGGCCACGGCGGGCGGTAGTCGCGACATTGAGGTTACAGAGGCGACCGAGCCACTGATCGGCCGGATTCGAAGGCTCCATCAGGCATGGTCCACATCGGATTCCCACGGGCGACGATACCAGAACCTGCTCAGCCGGCGGAAATAGAGCGAGATGGCAGGGACAGCAGCATTCAGCAGGTGCTACCCGTCGGCCTTGTGCCCGGCGATGAGCATGGGTTGGTCCAGGATGTGGAAGCGCTGGCCGTGGGGTCGTCCCCTGCAATCATCACCTCCTGCAGAAAGCGCTGGCGCATCGAACACCCATCCAGAATCGGCGATCAGCTTGCGCAGTTCGTCAGGTTCCATCGATCCGCCAGGCGCCCACGAAACCACTCCATCAATACCACAGCACTTCCAGTGCCAACTGCAGGGCCTCGAACGGCGGAACCGCGATCACCTGATCGTCCGAGGCGGTGGCGATCTGCCGATATTGCCCCTGATTCAGTGCATGGGCTTCCAGCTCGCGGCGTTGCGGGTCGACCAGCCAGAGATACGCGACACCATGGCGGGCATATAGCGGCATCTTGATCTCGCGGTCCTTGCTCGCGGTGGCCGGGGAGAGGATTTCGCAGACCCAGTCGGGCACCACCTCGAACCGATGACCTTGCGGAATCCGCGGCATACGCTCGCGCCGCCAGCCGGCAAGGTCCGGCACCGCGACTTCGGCATCCCGGACGAAATGTACCTCCGGTTCCATGATGATCCACCAGCCACCCGGTCCGCCCCGACCCCGTTCGTAGGCGCTGCCGATGTCGATAGCCAGACCGGTCGCCGCATGAGCATGCAAGCCGGTCGGTCGCGGCTGCGTGTGCAGCTGACCGTCGAGAATTTCACCGGTGAGACCTTCCGGCAGGGCTTGGAGCTGCTGGT
>JAWVZU010000357.1:0-2376 GCA_033722075.1 Lysobacterales bacterium | reverse complement strand
GCCGACCGAGTTGGCACCGTACTCGCCGACCTGGGCGGTCGTGGCGTGCGGGTCACTGTAGCTGCTGAGCACATGGTCTACCAATTCTGCCGCTTCGCGGCCGGCGAAGTTGCCGGAACCGCTGGGCGGGGGCATTTCTTCGCCCCAGGGATATTTCAGGGCAGCCCGCCCCTCCGGGTTGGCCTCGTAGCGGGCCACGTACGCCCATTCCGCCTCGGTCGGAAGCCGGAACCCGGTATTCATGGGCTTGACCGGGACCATTCGCCCGTCAACCTGTTCATAGGCCGCCGGCAGGCCGGCCTCCGCGCTCAACCAGTTGCAGAACCGCGCCGCGTCCTCCCAGCCGACCCGGACCACCGGCTGCTGCTTGAGCGACAGCGTCTCCCGCTCGTAGACACCGGAATCATGTTCGGCACTGAAACGCGCGAACTGTTCGTTCGTGACCTCGTGAAGGCCCACGTAGAACGGTCGCTGTAGCTGCACCTGGCGCATGAATTCGTTGGACCGCCGCCCCTGTTCGCGGCGCGGACTGCCCATGCGGAAGATACCCGACGGTCGAAACAGCTTGAGGTCGTAGCCGATCGCGGTTTCCAGCACCTCGGGCATGCGGGCCCGCTCGATGGCCGCATCGCTGATCAGCGCCAGTTCCACGCGCTGGGTGACGTCCGGATTCGGGGTCACGGTCACCGACCGGGTCTGATACCCCTCGCGACGGACTTCGATCCGATGGGGATGCGCCGGCAGTTCGATGGGCTCGTTGACCAGCCCCCGCAGCGTGCCGTCGATATGAATCTCCGCATCGACCGGGGAGCCCTCGACGATCACCGTACCCAGAATCGGGTCCAGGCGCACGGCCAGCCGCGTCGCATCGCCCTGGACGACCTCCAGGTTGCGATTGTTGGAACGATAGCCCGGCTTGGAGAAGACCAGCCGGTAATCACGACCCGGCCGCAGTGCCAGCTGCAGGGGCGTCTGTCCGCGGTACTCCCCGTCGACCGCGACGCTTGCCCCGCCGGGAATGCTCGTGAGATTGACGATGTGATCGGCCTTCTCGAGGCTCACCGGCGGCAACTCCACGACCTGCAGGGCCTCGACGGTCAGCGGCTCACTCCAGGGCTTGTAGCCTTCGAGACGTAGTTCCAGCTCGTGTCGCCCGGAAAGGACCTCCGCGGTCAGCGGTGTTTCTCCGACCGGCTCGTCGTCGACATGAAGCGTCGCGCCCGGCGGGTCGGAGACTACGGTCACATCAGCCCAGTCCGGGGTCAGTTCCAACTCGAGGTTTCGCGTATTGCCCCCGCCTGCAATCTCGACCGTTGTTTCAAGGAGCTGAAAGCGCTCGGCTTCCACCACGAACTCATAGGTACCTTCCTCGAGTTCCAGCGAGCCCAGAGGCGCGCTACCGACCGGTTCGCCGTCGATCCGGACTTCGGCCGGCACCTCGGGCACGACGACCACGTTCAACTCGGTCGGCAGCCGATCCAGGGCGAACTCGAACTGCTGGTCCGGCTCCTCGCCAACCTCGATCGTCGCTTCAAACGGGTGATAGCCGGCAAGCTCGGCGGTGACCTGGTACTCCCCGGGCCGCAAGAGCCATCGATCGCCAAGGTTGATCCGCAACAAGCCTCCATCGAGCGCCATCTGTTCCGGCGTTGGCTCGAAAGCGACCCGCACCGACTTTCCGGTGAACAGGTACCAGGCGCCGAAGGTCAGCAGGAAGAGGGCCAGAAAGACCAGACCAAGCAGGGCTCGCGGAACCCATCCCCCGCTCCCGGTATGACCACCGCTGGGTTCGAAGTCCTCGGGGGCGATGGTCTCGTGGCTTTCGGGTCGCAACGCGTCGTTCACACCGGATCCTCACATTTCAGTACGACCGGCGGCGGAGTCTTGCCTGCCGGAACCAGGAATTCCTTGCGGACGTCCCGGTAACCATCCCGGGTGCCGACCGCCGTGTACTGCCCGGGCTTCAAGGTCAGTTCGCGCTGATCGAAGCTGCCCAGACGGGCCACCTTGTAGACCACGACATTGCAGCTGTTGTCTGACACCAGGCGCACCGGCACTGGTTCCGAAGCCAGGCGGATCTGTCGTGAGAGGCGTTCGATCTGCGCCTGCAAACGAGGCCCCGGCGCATCGATGCCGCGCGCCGTACGCAGCAGCGCGGCCGCCTGCGCACGGCCATCATCGGACCACCAGCTGCTCGGCTGGCCGCTGAAGAAGGTCATGCGCCTGCGGCAGGCCAACGATCAGGTCTACCGCATCGAGAAGCCGGGCACGGCCGAGCAGCGCATCTTCCTCTACACGCCGGGCACGGGCTGGAAGGCCTGCAGCCCACCGGAGCGTCCGGGCGTGCGCCACCTCGACTGCGCGCCCCCGCGGCCG
>JAWVZU010000356.1:0-2544 GCA_033722075.1 Lysobacterales bacterium | reverse complement strand
GATCCCTGTGTCCTGCCCAAGGCTCTGAAGAACACCGTCGAACTGGCCGGTGCCCGTGCCGCCCACGAACGCGACGGCGTTGCCCTGACCCGGTTCCTGTGCTGGCTGGCCGCGAATGCTCCGGACGGGGAGGTGGACGAACTGGGTGCCGCCGAACAACTCCACCGGTTCCGCCGCGAGACGGGCGTGCTGCGCGATCTCAGTTTCGACACCATCTCCGGAGCCGGTCCCAACGGGGCCATCGTCCACTACCGGGTCACGCCGGCTACCAACCGCCGGCTGTGTTCCGGGGAGCTCTACTTGGTCGATTCCGGCGGCCAGTACCTCGACGGCACCACCGATGTCACCCGCACGGTGGCGATCGGTGAGCCGGACGCCGAACAGCGCGAGCGTTTCACCCGGGTGCTGCAGGGCCATATCGCCCTGGCCCGGGCACGCTTCCCGGCCGGCACCAGCGGTGCCCAGCTCGATACCCTGGCCCGCTATGCGCTGTGGCAGGCGGGGCTGGACTTCGACCACGGCACCGGTCACGGCGTTGGCAGCTACCTGTGCGTGCATGAGGGGCCGCAGCGGATCTCCCGGCTGGCCCACGACGTCGCCCTGCAGCCGGGCATGATCGTCTCCAACGAGCCGGGCTACTACAGAACCGGCGCCTATGGCATCCGCATCGAGAACCTGGTGGCGGTCACCCCGGCCGACGCCATCGATGGCGGCGAACGGCCGATGCACGCGTTCGAGACCCTGACCCTGGCGCCGATCGACCGCAATCTGGTCGAGCCGGCGCTGCTGACCGCCGCCGAGCGCGACTGGCTCGATGCCTACCACGCCCGGGTGCGCGAGACCCTGGGGCCGCACTTGGATGAGGCCGAGCGTGCATGGCTGGTGCGCGAGACCCGAGCGCTGGGTTGAGGAATCAGCCGCGATCTAGGACGCAGACACGGGATTTTGTATTGCCGGCATGGCGGTTGTGGCCAGGAGTCGGGTTGGAAATTCATTCGAAAGATATCAAGAACTACAATCCTCGCCGATTCATTGCCGCGTAATATTCTTATTCTTAAAGAGGATTTGTTCGGTCCTCATGGGTGGATGTGGTCATGCCCGAAATGAGCACGAGAGAAAACGAGGAACTTGTGGCCCGTGTTTACACGCGGGCGCTGAAGGCCCGCAGTTCAGGTCGAGAACTCGACGCGGCTGACCTCATGGTCTACCACATCGAGACGCTTTCTCAGGAGGTGAACAGTGGTGCGTCCTTCGATCAGTATTTCCGATGGACTTCCGTAGAGGAGATCTCCGAAGCTGCGGGTCGCCTGGAATCCCTCGCGCTACCCGAGGTGGCCACGATCGTACGCCGCGCTATCGACGTCGCTTTTCCCCAAGGTCTGCCGGCGACGGATGAGGAGATGGACGCACTCGACGAGTGGACAGAGGAACAGGGGGAACTCCTGAGCGCGCTGGCCGGTGAGTTCGAGGAATTCAATGGCCGTATCATCAATGTGCTTGGCGCCTTCTATCGGAAGAGCCAGGGCGTGTGACCTAAATCTACGTTTCGCATGTTCAGGCACTTGCGACCTGCCGACGTGCCACGATGCCGGGAAATCCACAGGGCGGCCGCTCTGGGAGCGGTCGATAGCGGCTATTCAGAGTTTCATCGGTTCGAATGGGCCAGGTATGCAGATGACGAGGGATTCGAGAATTATATCTGCGGAGGCAGTTCGATCGGTTGGATCGAAGAAACAGCGCTTGCCGGATTTGTCTCCTGGCAAACCAGCATGACCGAGGAAATCGTTAGTCGAGGCGGCTGCGATTTTCGTCGGTTCAGGATGGTACTGTGGAAATAGCTCGCCCGTACTTCGACGTCATCGACAATGGTTGATGCATTGCTGACTGGGGCGAGAGCATCGCCCGGACGCCTGATGCCATCAACCATCCGTGGAGATTATCAATGTGGTCCGAAGGTGTTCCAGGCCATGACTGAAGAGAATGGCTGCGTGGAATGCTGTCACCACGGCAGGCAACCGGCGACCTTCGTCTGCCAGCACCTGGTCCAGTCCCTGCGCGACGGTCGTGCACGCGGTTTCTGGACGTCTGCCGAGGACCCCGACAATCCCCGTCCCGATGCCTGGTGCGGCGACTGCGAGGCGCTGGTCAATCGGGTCGGCGAGTGGAACGACGAGTCAGAGGCCTTCGCCGGGGTCAGCCTGCTCTGCGGCCTCTGCTACGACCGGGCCCGGGCACTGAACGGACCCGTGCGCGGCTAGCTCAGCCGCCGGCCTGCTCGCCCCAGAGTTCTTCCAGGCGCGCGTCGCGGCCGCACAGGTAGCGGTAGCTTTTGTAGCGGATCGGGTTCTCCTGGTAGTAGTTCTGGTGGTAGTCCTCGGCCCGGTAGAAGGTCTCGGCGGGCAGTATGGGTGTTACCACGGGCTTGTCGAAGCGCTGTGCGATCCGTTCCTTGGAGGCCTCGGCCAGGCGCTTCTGTTCCTCGTCATGATAGAAGATGGCGGTGAGGTACTGGTCGCCCCGGTCGCAGAATTGCCCGCCGTCGTC
>JAWVZU010000355.1:0-2552 GCA_033722075.1 Lysobacterales bacterium | reverse complement strand
GAAACGGGCGGAGAAGGCCGCTGCCGAGCCGAAAGAGGAGGAAAAGCCGCGGCGCCGATCCAATCGCCAGTCCGTCTGGGAGGCGGCCGTCAAGTCGGCGGCCAGATCCATCGCGACTCAACTGGGTCGGCGCCTGGTCCGCGGCGTCCTCGGCTCCCTGTCGAAACGCTAGTCTGGATTTCGCTTGCGGGATCCTCTACGAAATCGAACGTAGTTTTTTCCGCTCTGACCTTTTGGCCTTGACAGGCGTCTGCTAGATTAAAAGGGATGACTATCTGGGATCGAATTCGTTCGGCGCTGGCGCCGCAGAATGCCGTGTCGGCCGATGTCGAGCACCAGTTGCGTCTGGCTACGGGGGCACTCCTGCTCGAGATGTGCCGCGCCGATTTCAAGGTTCATCACCAGGAACGCAATTCGATTGCCCAGGCCGTGAAGCACGGCTTCGACCTGACCGCCGAGGAAACCCGCGAACTGATGGATGAAGCGGAAACCCAGGCGGACTGTGCGGTTTCCCTCCAGATCTACACCAGCCTGATCAAGGAATATTCCACAGCGGAACAGAAGGTCCGCCTGATCGAAAACCTGTGGCGGGTGGCCTATGCGGACGGCGAACTGCACGACCTGGAAGAGCGCCTGGTCCGGCGCGTGGCCGGTCTCATCGACGTCTCGTCGAAGCTGGTGGAGCGGATTCACCGCGAAGTCGCGGCAAACCAGCCCATGTCAGGAGACGACGGAGTCGAGCAGCCGGCCTGACCCGCGGCTTGCGCGGGCGAGACCGGCTGCCTGTGCCGTTCAGCTCACCGCTTCGATCTTCTTCTCTTCGAACTGCTCGGCTTCCGTGGATCCGGACAGCGCCGTCAGGGACGAGAGCCCGCCGGACACGGCCTGGGTCACCTGGTCAAAGTAACCGGTTCCGACTTCACGCTGGTGGCGGGTCGCGGTGTAACCTCGTGACTCGGCCGCGAACTCGGCCTCCTGAAGTTCCACATAGGCGCTCATCTGCCGCTCGTGATAGCCGGTTGCCAGTTCGAACATCGAGTAGTTCAGCGCGTGGAAGCCCGCCAGCGTAATGAACTGGAACTTGTAGCCCATCGCCGCAAGCTCGCGCTGGAACCTGGCAATGGTCGCGTCATCCAGGTTCTTGCGCCAGTTGAAGGATGGCGAACAGTTGTAGGCGAGACGCTGATCGGGAAATTCGCTGCGGATCGCCTCGGCAAACTGCTTCGCCTGGTCCAGGTCCGGCTTGGACGTCTCGCACCAGACGAGATCCGCATAGGGCGCGTAGGCCAGGCCGCGGGCGATGGCCTGGTCGATTCCCGGCCGGGTCGCAAAGAAGCCTTCCACGGTGCGATCACCGGTCATGAACTGGTGGTCGCGTGGGTCCACGTCGGATCGAAGCAGCCCGGCGGCCATGGCATCGGTCCGGGCGACGATCAGGGTCGGCACCCCCATCACGTCTGCGGCAAGCCGCGCGGACACGAGCTTCTGTACCGCTTCCTGCGTCGGGACCAGGACCTTGCCGCCCAGGTGGCCGCACTTCTTCGCCGATGAAAGCTGGTCCTCGAAGTGCACGCCGGCCGCCCCCGCCTCGATCATGTGCTTCATGAGCTCGAAGGCATTGAGAACGCCGCCGAAACCGGCCTCCGCATCGGCCACGATGGGCTGCAACCAGTCCACCGAGTCGTCTCCCTCCGCGTGGTGGATCTGGTCGGCCCGCAAGAGGGTCTTGTTGATCTTGCGGATGACGGTTGGCACCGAGTCCACCGGGTAGAGCGACTGGTCCGGGTACATTTCTCCGGCACTGTTCGCGTCCGCGGCCACCTGCCAGCCGGACAGATAGATCGCCTTGAGGCCGGCCTTGACCTGCTGCATGGCCTGGTTGCCGGTCAGCGCGCCCAGCGCGTTGACGAAGTCTTCTTCCTCGAGGTAACGCCAGAGCTTTTCGGCACCCAGTCGGGCCAGCGAATAATCCACCGGCACGGTGCCGCGCAGGCGAACCACCTCGTCTGCGTCATAGGGCCGCTCCACGCCTTTCCAGCGGGGATCGGTAGCCCATCGTTCACGCAATTGTTCGGTCGTTTCCATGGTCTTCATCGTCGCTTCCTCAATCCAGCATTTCATACGCAGGTAGGGTTAAAAATGATGTAAAATCATCATTTTGTATAAGCTTTCTCAAAAGTTCGGCAGCTTCTTCCACGCGGCCGGGCGCCTCGCCTAGCCCAGCAAGCTCCTCGTCCAGCCAGGTGAATACCCGATCGAAATCGATATCCCGCCCGTCATCCAGCCGGCCTTCCGGGTAGCGGACCCATTGCCACAACTGCGCCCGGGCAATCTCGGCGGTGGCGGCGTCTTCCATCAGGTAATCGATCGGGACGCACCCCTGCCCCGCCAGCCAGGACGCGAGGTACTGGATCGCCACTCGAATGTTGCCCCGGACGCCTGCCTCGGTGATGGTTCCCTCGGGAACGGCGACCAGATCGGCCGGGCCGACTTCGATGTCTTCCCGCAACCGATCGACCTGGTTCGCCTTCGGCATGTGCTCGTCGAAGATG
>JAWVZU010000354.1:0-2620 GCA_033722075.1 Lysobacterales bacterium | reverse complement strand
GAGGCGGTGCGTTCGTTACCTACGGACGTGTATGCGCTGGTGATCGGTCGCGGCAGCAACAATGCCGTCGAGCGAACCCGGCAGGCCGCACAACACG
This sequence comes from Lysobacterales bacterium, assembly GCA_033722075.1. GTDB lineage: Bacteria > Pseudomonadota > Gammaproteobacteria > Xanthomonadales > SZUA-38 > JAWVZU01. The sequence continues at coordinate 2,523 of JAWVZU010000354.1, read as the reverse complement.
CCGGTGTCGGCGACCGCCTGATCATCGCCCCGCAGGTCGATCGGATCCAGGACGTCATGGCCATCTCGGACGTTGTCCTGAGCCTTTCGACCAAAGCGGAATCGTTCGGCCGAACGGTGGCGGAAGCGCTGGCCCTGGGTCGGCCGGTGATCGGCTACGACCACGGCGGCGTCGGCGAAATCCTCGCCCGGCTGTATCCCCAGGGTCGGGTGCCGGTCGGTGACGGTAGAATCCTGGTCGAGCGCATCCGGTCCTTTCTGGCCGATCCGCCTCACGTACCCGACGAGCAGCCTTTTCTGAAATCCCGCATGCAGGCCGAGACGCTGCGGGTCTACCGGGAACTCACGGAGCAAACCACATGTCCAGAAAAACCCTGAACCTGGATGACCGCCTCTACCAGTACCTGCTGGATCACTCGATCCGGGAAACCGATGTGCAGCGCGAATTGCGCGAGGAAACCGGCAAGCTGGAGCAGGCCCAGATGCAGATCGCACCCGAACAGGGGCAGTTCATGGCCCTGCTGGTGCGCTTGCTCGATGTCCGCAATGCGATCGAGATCGGCGTATTCACCGGCTACAGCGGCCTCTGCATTGCGTCGGCGCTTCGCGAGGGTGGCCGGCTCGTTGCCTGCGACGTGAGCGAGGAGTGGACCCGGATCGCACGCCGCTACTGGGACCGTGCGGGTGTTGCCGATCGGATCGACCTGCGCCTCGCCCCCGCGCTGGAAACCATCGACGACCTGCTGGGTCAAGGTCACGCCGATCGCTTCGATTTCGCCTTCATCGACGCGGACAAGGAAAACTACGGGGCCTACTACGACGGCTGCCTGCAGTTGCTTCGGACCGGTGGGCTGATCGTCTTCGACAACACGTTATGGAGCGGTCGTGTGGCCGATCCCGCCGAGAACGATCCCGATACCGTGGCGCTGCGTGAACTGAACGAGCGACTGCTGGGCGACGAGCGTATTGACCTGAGCCTGGTTCCGATCGCCGACGGGGTGACACTGGCCCGCAAGCGCTGACCGCCCGCGCAAGGGCGACGAAGCTGCGCGCTTGTGGCAAGATGGCGGGCCAAACTTAACACTTTGCATAGGACTGAACGATGAAACTGAGAATCAACTGGCTTGCGGCAATGGTGCTGGCAGGTCTGCTTGCCGGCTGCGGCGGCGATGAGCCCGGTGAAGCTGCCGACGAAGCCGTAGAAGAAGCGCGGGCAGCCAAGGCAGCCAGCCCCGACGAGGCCGTGGAAGCGGCGGCAAAGGCTCTGGAGAACAACGACGTCAAGGCTTTCCTGGTCGCACTGATGCCACCGGAAGAGCTGGAGAAGATGGAGCAGAAGTTCGACGAGGAGCGGCAGACCCCGCCGACGGAAGCTGAACGCGCCGAATTTGCCGAGACCATGGAGAAGCTGACCCGCGAGGGCGCCGAGGACGAACTGATGGCCGAGCTCGAGCCGCAGTTGGACCAGATGGCCGCCCAGATGCCGATGATGATCGGCTTTGGACAGATGATGGTCAGCCAGGGCATCCAGGAAAATCAGGACCTCACCCAGGACCAGAAACAGGCCGCCCAGAGCACCGCCACAGCCGTCTTCACCCAACTTCAGAGCGCCAACCTCGGTGACAAGGAAACCGCCCGCGAAGCGATCGGCATCGTGACCGAATACGCGCGCAAGCTCGACCTCAAGACCGCCGACGAGGTGCAGGCGCTGAGCTTCGACGAAGCGCTCGGGAAGGCCGGCATCGTCATGGAGGGGTCGAAGGAACTGCTGGGCCTCTATGGCTTCGACATCAATGCCATCCTCGGCAGCGTCGACGCCGAGATCGTCAGCGAGGAAGAGGACAACGCCACGGTGATGGTCAGCTATGACCTGTTCGGTCAGCCCCAGTCGGCGGAGACCACCATGGTCAGAATCGGCAATGGCTGGTACGGCGCGGATCTGATCGAGCAGCTCAACAAGCCCGAAGAGGCGCCTGCCGAGCTGGAGATGATGCCCGACATGGCACCCGAGTCGGACGAAATGGAGATGGAGGAAGAAGGCGCGGATACGGGCGCCTGATTCCCGCTGGAACCGGCGGCGCGCATGAGCTACACTCCGCGCCCGCCGTTCAGACCGAACGCTGCTTTGACAGCACCCGGCCATGGACGGCCGGCGAAGTATTTCGAAGGCATCGGGAAATCGCAATTTTCTGATGCCGTGTCCTGATTGCGACAGGAGTCCAATTCAGGACTTGAGACAATGCGCCCGTAGCTCAGCTGGATAGAGCGCTGCCCGCGAGAGGCCGGTCGGGGGTTCGATTAGCTTGTCCGGAACAAGCAAACGCGACCAACGGGAGCCGCGACGCGGACGAATACATGGACGTATTCGGCAATCCCTACGGGGAAGTAGGGATGAGAACGACACAATCAGTTGCCAGCGCCCGTAGCTCAGCTGGATAGAGCGCTGCCCTCCGGAGGCAGAGGTCTGGGGTTCGAATCCCTACGGGCGCGCCAAACAAACAGGCCCTCGCAATCGCGGGGGCTT
>JAWVZU010000353.1:0-2635 GCA_033722075.1 Lysobacterales bacterium | reverse complement strand
CTCCGCAGGACAACGCCCGTTTCGGGGCGGCAGTCGCCGCTTCCGACGGCGCCTTTGCGGTCGGCGCACCCGAGGAGGGGGACGGAGCCGCCTATCGCTTCACCGGCGAACTCGCCCAGCGTTCGCGCCTGGTGCCCCGAGCAGGCGAGACCGGCTACGGCCTGGCCGTCGCGCTTTCCGGAGATCGCTTTGTCGTCGGCGCCGCGGACACCAACAACCAGGCCGGCGCCGCGGTGCTGGAAAGCGATCCGGAGAAGTTGTTCCAAAGCGGGTACGAGTAACCGGAGATCCGGTCAGACCTCCCAGAGGATCCAGATCGCGATGCTGGTGACAACCATCAGCAGTGCGTTTAGCGGCGCGCCTACCTTTGCAAAGTCCGTGAACTTGTACAGACCGGTCCCGTAGATCATGGTGTTGGTCTGGTAACCCACGGGTGACAGAAAACTCGTTGACGCGGCGAACATCACGACCAGCACCACCGGGAACACCGGCACGCCGAGGGTCTGGGCCAGGGAAACCGCCACCGGTACCAGGATCACTACCGCAGCGTTGTTGCTGACGATTTCCGTGAGCAGCGTGGTGATGGCGTAAAGCGCCATGAGCACGAAGACCGGATGCCAGGTGCCCGAGAAGTCGGCCAGGAGGCCGCCCAGCCAGGCGGCGGCTCCGGACTTGGTCATGGCGATGCCCAGCGGAATGACGCCCGCCAGCAGGAAGATCACGTCCCAGGCCACGCCCTTGTAGACATCCTCTTTCTGGATGCAACCGGTGATGACCATCGCGATGACCCCGATCAGTGCAGTGACGACGATCGGCAGAGGCGTCAGAGCCGCCGCCAGAACCACCGCCGCAACGATCCCCCCGGCGATCCACATGCGCCGCTTGTCGAACTCCTCGTCGAACTCCTGGAGAACGACGACATCGGGGTTCCGGCGGAGACGCTTGAGTGCAGTTTCCGAGATCTGAAGCAGCACGACCTCGCCGACGTGCAGCGGTTCGTCGCCAAGGCGGCGACTCTTGATTTCCTGGGCCTCCATGCCGATGAGCCGCGCCCGGTAGCGCTCCCAGAAGTCCACTTCCTCACCCGTGCGGCCGGCGAAGAGCATGCGATTGCGCAGCAGGACGCGGACCAGGTAACCGTCGTCCCGAACCCGGCGCAGCTGGCCGAAGTCCGACAGCACGACCACCCGTTCCGCCTTGATCTGGTCCATGATCTGGCGCAGGTTCCCGCGCACCATGAGCACGTCACCAGGCTTGAGCGCGGTCGACGTCGCGCGCTTGATCCGGGAAGTGCCATCCCGGACGAGGCGCAGCACATCCAGTGTGGAGCGTTCCAGGAAATCGGTTTCTTCCAGCGCCTGCCCCACCAGGTCGCTTTCCTCCGGGACCGCCAGTTCGATCACGACACGCTCGGAAGATCCGGTTTTCAGCTTGCGCGGATCCTTCTTCGGAAGCAGAAGGCGCCCCACGAGGAGAAAATACGCCAAGCCGGTGGTCAGCACGATGATGCCGAGGTGGGTGAATTCGAACATGTCGATCTCGCGGCTGAACTCCGGAACGTCCACGAGGATCGACGAGGCCAGGATGTTGGTGGAGGTTCCGATCAGGGTCAGGGTGCCGCCGAGCATGCCGAAGAAACTCAGCGGCAACAGCAATCGTGATGCTGCGTAGCCGCCCCGCTCCGCGAGATTGAGTACCAGCGGGATCGTGACCGCCACGGCCGCGGTGTTGTTGATGAAGCCGGAAATCGGCGCAACCAGCAGCGCAATCACCAGGATCTGGCGGGTCTCGGAGCTGCTCATCAGCGGAAATACCCGCTTGCTGATCACGTGAATCAATCCGGAGCGCTGGATTCCGGCGGACAGGATGAACATCGCCAGCACGGTCACCGTCGCGGTGCTGGACAGGCCCGAGAGGCCCTCTGAGACGGTCGGAAACGCACTCCGCAGGTCAATTCCGCGCTCGAGGAGCCAGGGCCCGTGGAACAGCAGCGGAATCGATGTGATCGTCACCAGGATGACGAGCGCGCTGATGTCCAGCGGGAGCTTCTCGCTGGCGAACAGGTAGAGCGCAACGCCGATGATCAGAAAGACCAGGCCCATCTCGAAGGTCATGGCGTCATGGTAACCTGAAAGACCCGAAGTCAGTGGACAGAATGATGGCCGGCGGATGGGCCCGCGATGGGGCAGTACAGGAACAGATCGACGCCAGCGTCGATGACGCGGTGCGCAAGGCTCGCGGCAACATGCCCCGGGGAGAGAGCCTGAAGGAGTGCGAGGAATGCGGTGACGTCATTCCCGAAGCTCGCCGCGCAGCGCTGCCCGGCGTCCGACGCTGCGTCCAATGCCAGGAAGAGGCCGACGCCGAGCGGTCTGCCAGCGCCGGCTACAACCGCCGGGGCAGCAAGGACAGTCAGCTCCGCTGAGAACGTGCTCGAACCAGTCGTCAGCCCCAGCGATCCGCCCTACACACCGGCGCCGCCACCTTGGACTCTCGAAGGCAATGGGGTGGTCGTGCTCTATCGCCGGCCCGATGCGGCGCTTCTCGAACGGTGGATACCGGCCGACTGGCAGAAAGACTATGTCGGTGGACCCGCCGCCCTGATGCTGGTGGACTATCTCCACTCCGATGCCGG
>JAWVZU010000352.1:0-2665 GCA_033722075.1 Lysobacterales bacterium | reverse complement strand
CCCGGCGCAACTTGCCGCACTGAAGCAACGCCTGGCGGATGCGGACCTGTTTCTCACCACCGTACGCCCTGCCGCCGTCGCCGCCCTGGAACTGGATCCGCAGTCGCTGCGCCCGGCCCACGCGCAGCTTTGCCAGACGCTTATCGTGGGCTACGCGCCGCCGGACGAGAACCGGCCCGGGCACGATCTGAATTTTCAGGCCCACCACGGCCTGGTCCAACCGCCCACGCTGCCGACCACGCTCATTGCCGACCTCGCAGGCGCGGAGCGCGCGGTGTCCGCCTCGCTGGCCCTGCTGCTCGAACGGGAACGGACCGGCGCGGGCGGCACCATCTATGTCGCCCTTGCGGACGCAGCCAGGGAACTGGCCGGGCCCGTGCACAGCGGTCTCACCGCCCCCGACGGCCTCCTGGCGGGCAAGCTGCCAATCTATCGCTGCTATCGGTGCAGCGACGACAGCTGGGTTGCCTGCGGCCTGCTCGAGGAGAAGTTCGTCAGGACATTCATGGTCGAGGCCGGGATCGAGGAATTCGAAGAGGCGGCCTTTGCCGAGTTTTTCGCAACCGAGACGGCTGACCACTGGGTGGGCTGGGCCGAGGAACGGGATCTGCCGATTTCTCGGGTCCGTTGAGAACGCAACGGGCACGACGTTGCGGTAGACTCTTGCGCTGTTTTCCAACAAGCGGACTCGACCCATGGGCAATCTGAAAGCGGTGTTCAAGACCGAGAAGGGCACCATCAATGTGGACCTGCACGATGACCGGGCGCCGATGACGGTGGCCAATTTCTGTAATCTCGCAAAACGGGGTTTCTACGATGGCCTGGACTTCCATCGCGTGATCGACGATTTCATGATCCAGGGCGGCTGCCCGGAAGGCAGCGGTCGCGGTGGGCCCGGTTACCGCTTCGGAGACGAGTTCAACCCTGCGCTGAAGCATGACAAGCCCGGTGTGCTGTCCATGGCCAACGCCGGTCCGAACACCAACGGGAGCCAGTTCTTCATCACCCACGGTCCGACTCCGTGGCTGGACGGAAAGCACACGGTCTTCGGCGAGGTGGTCGGTGCGGAGGACCAGAAGGTGGTCAACGCCATCGCCCAGGGCGACAAGATCGAATCCGTGACCATCGAGGGAGACACCCGCGGATTGTTCACCCGCCAGGCCGACAACCTGGAGAAGTGGAACGCGGCGCTGGACGGCTAGCCGTCGACGTTTCAGCCGCGGCGTTCGCGACCGAGAAGGTGGCGAAGATGGTTGCTCAGGAGGTGCTCCCGGAACGGACCCGGGGTGGCGGACGCAAGCATCGGCGCGGGCGCGACTCGACCGGTGCTCTGCTGCGAGGTGGCATGCTCGAGCGCGGGAAGCCCGGCGATCAGGGCATCCATGAGGAGCAGGAACAGGGCCAGGAGCAGGTAGCGCATCGAGCTGCCAAATCAGGAACGATGCGCAAAAAGTATGACTTTTGGCCTATAGGCGCAAGTCGGCCGGTCGCCTTTCATGGGCGGGCGGCTCGCCTCCGAGCTAGCGCGGCATGCGGGCCAGCTGGCGCAGGGCGCCGCTGACGTCGCCTTCCGGCTCGATGAACTGGAGCGAGTCGCAGATCCCCATCGCCCGGTCGAACGCGGATTCGTCCTCGAGACGAAAGCCCATGGACCATTTGTTGAACTCGCGGGTGGGGTGGAAACCGCGATAGACGACGCGGATATTGGTGTGGCGAGGATCGGACCGGATCAGATCAAAGATGCCCTCGACTTCCACCTTCTCGCCTTCGAGGATCTGGATGAAACCGCCGTCCTGGTAGAGCAACAGACCGGTAATGCCGGTAATCTGGTTGTTCTCTCGGGCCCCCTCGACGAGTTCGTGGAGTTCGCCGTTGGACAGCTCTCGGACGGCATCACTGGTGTAGATGAGGTGGTAGATCTCGGCCATGAGCGCCCTGCCAAACGTTCCAACCCGGCCCAAGGATAACATTGCATTCATGCGCAAGCTTCTGATTATCGCCGTGCTGGTTGCCGGCTGCGCCGGCGTTCCGCCGCAAGATCTCGCGTCCGACGGGTCATCGCGGTCCCCCAGAGACGCGCTATCACTCACGCGGGCCGCCGAACGGGCCGGGAGGGTATCCAACGTCCGCTATGAGCTCGCCATCGACCTCACACGCAGTGATAAGTACTTCGCCGGTACAAGCACGCTGCACTTCACCCTCGAGGACAACGGGCACCCCCTGACCGTGGATTTCTCGGGCGGAGAGATCGACCGCCTGGTGGTCAATTCGAAACCGCTTGCGCCGGACTACAACGGCGCCTTTCTCACCCTGCCCGCCGCAGCGCTCGTCTCCGGGGCCAACCGGCTGCAGATCGACTACCGCCATCCCTATGACGGTGATGGCACCGGGCTGCATCGCTTCGAGGATCCGGAAGACGGGCGAACCTACCTCTACACCTACCTCTGGCCCTACTACGCCAATCGGCTGCTGCCCGCCTTCGACCAGCCGAACCTGAAAGCCGTATTCGAGCTGTCGGTCCGGGCGCCCGCCGACTGGGAAGTCGTGTCCGTATCCCCCGGAGAAATTACGGAGCGGGAAGACGGAACGGCGACCTGGGTCTTCTCGCCGACGCCACGAATCTCAACCTACGTTTTTTCGTTGCACGCCGGCCCCTACCGGATCT
>JAWVZU010000351.1:0-2676 GCA_033722075.1 Lysobacterales bacterium | reverse complement strand
CGGCGGAGGTTCGGTCGATGTCGGCGAGGTCGCTGAATCGGTCGGCAGCCTGGACTGGAACCGGGTGCGCTACGCCGAATCGCTGCGGGAATCGCTGGACCCGGAGGTGCTGGCCGCGGCCCATTCCATCCGCTCGGCGATGGACGTCATCTTTGCACTGCTCGTGGATGGCGGTTCCGGGGTCCGCGAACGGCAACTGGCTTCCATCGACGAGACGCTCGGGGGCGACCACCGTGAACGCGTCGAGGCCATGCTGAAGCCTCTGTCCCGGATCGATCCGCGGCACCGGCTACCGCTGGTCGAGCTGAGCCTGCCCGCGCTCAAGCGGCGTCCCCGGTCTGCCCTGCGGCTCTACCTCAAGACCATCGAGAAGCTGATCCACGCGGACGGCGACATCAACAGCTTCGAGTTCGCCATCAGCAGGCTGGTCCGGGTCTATCTGATCGAGGCGATGGATCCGGAGTCGGACCAGGATGACAATCGCGAACTCAGGGAGGTGCGTCGCGAGGTCGCCGTTCTGCTGTCGGTGCTGGCGCGGGCGGGCCATACCTCCGAGTCGGACGCGCGACGCGCCTTTATTGCCGGTTGGCACCATCTTTTTCCTTCCTCCGACGGCGATTATCAACCGCCCAGGGACTGGGTGGATGCGGCCACCGACGCGCTGGACCGGCTCGATGAGCTGGCGCCCTTGTTCAAGGAAGAACTGATTGCGGCCATGCTGCGTACGCTTTCCCACGACAATCGAATCACCCTGGACGAACTCGAACTGCTGCGTGCGACCTGCGCTGCCCTGCACTGCCCGATGCCTCCGACCGTTGGTTGACCCATGGAACTGATCGCTTCCCTGCGCGAGCAACTCGATCGCCTGTGCACCGAGCCCGAGGGCGATCCAAACTGGATGCTGGAGCGGCTGGGTTCCGGCCTGCGCGAGCGTTACGGCAGAGTGGCCGTCGGCTTTGTCCGGATCGGCCGGCGCCAGGCCTACCTGCTGGGTCTGTGCGATGCGGAAGGCAAGCTGCTGGTCCAGATCGCCGAGGATTTCAAGCCGGGGCCGCAGCATCCGACCGCCAGCATCTGGACGCCGCGCACCGAAGTCTGGTTTCCCGCCGATCAATTGCCCGCCTGGTCCGATCCGGCCATCGAGGAATGCCTTGGCGAAACCCAGGCTGCCTTTCTGACGCCCTGGCTGGTCGACCGGCCGGACGACTGGATGATCCTGGTCCTGAGTCCCATTGCCGCGCCGCAGGGCGGCGACCGCGGACTGGCCGTTACGGCCAACCTCCTGGCCACCAGCCTGCTGCGCGCCCTGGATGCCCGCCGGCTTGCCCAGGCCAACGCCTGGATCGACCGGGAAATGGACGAGATCGCCCGTCTCCAGCGACTGCTGCAGCCCGACGAGGACCTGGAACTGGGTGGGGTCGACATCGCCTTCTGCAGCCATTTCTACCAGTATGCGGGCGGGGATTATTTCGACATCCCGAGGCTGACCCACCTGATCCCGGAAGATCAGCGCGCAGCCGATGCGGACTTCTGGGGCGTGATGATTGCGGACGTGGCCGGCCACGGGCCGTCTGCAGCGGTGGAAGCGGCCATGCTGGACGCCATCAGCCGCACCTACGCCGGGCCGGTCGCCGACGGGCCCGAATGCGTGGTCGAATACATCAATCGCCACATGTTCACCCGACGCCCGCGTGCTTCCTATGTGACCGCCTTCCTCGGCGACTATCGCCCCACCGACCGGATCCTGAGCTATGCCAATGCCGGCCACCTGCCGCCGCTGATCGGCACGCCGGAGGACGGCTTCCAGGACCTTCCGGTGCCCGGCGACATTCCACTGCGCATCGAGCGGGATTACCGTTGGAAACGGGCCGAGCGGCACATGGAACCCGGCGACGTGCTGATCCTGTTTACCGACGGGGTCACCGAGTGCCGCTCGCCGGACGGCAAGGAACTGGGGCGGGAAGGATTCCGCGAACTGGCGAACGCGGCCCACGGTGACGCCGGGCAGATTGCCGAACACTTGAAGGCCGGCATCAGCCGCCACCGCGCCGGCCGCCCACCCAAGGACGACCAGACCATCATCGTCATCCGGTTTCTTTAGCTCTTCCCAAACGTCACTCCTGCGCCAGTCGCTTCACAATTACAGACTCCTGGATCCCCGGGTCGGCGTTTGCCGCCCGAGGATGACGGTGGAGGGAACGAGGTCGGAACGCCCTGCCCTTCGTCATTCTCGCGAACGCGGGAATCCAGAGTGAAGACTCCTGGTTTGTAGGAGCGATCCCCTGATCGGGACAGCCGTCAGGACTCGCTCAGCAGCGCCTCGAAATAGGCGATGGTCTTCTTGAGCCCTTCGCGCAGCTGAACGCGCGGCTCCCAATCCAGCTTTTCCCGGGCCAGCGAGATGTCGGGGCGGCGCTGCATCGGGTCGTCTTCGGGAAGGGAGCGATGCTCGATCTTCGACGACGAGCCGGTGATGTCGACGACCAGCTCCGCCAGTTCCTGGATCTGGAACTCCCCCGGATTGCCGAGGTTGAGCGGGCCGCAAAAGTCTTCCTCGAGTTCCATGAATCGGCGGAACGCGTCGATCATGTCGTCCACATAGCAGAACGACCGCGTCTGCGTGCCATCGCCGTAGATCGTGATGGGTTCGTTCCGCAGCGCCTGGACGATGAAGTT
>JAWVZU010000350.1:0-2702 GCA_033722075.1 Lysobacterales bacterium | reverse complement strand
ACCAGCTTTGCCACGGGCATGGCGGCGATCAGCAATACGCTGTTCACCCTGCTGGCGCCCGGCAAGCGCGTGGTCAGCATCAAGGACAGCTATGGCGGCACCAACAAGCTGTTCATCGAGTTCCTGCCGCGCTTCGGGGTCGAAGCGGCGCTCTGTGAAACGGATGACTCGGCCGCGATCCAGCGGGAAATCGAGGCGGGCTGCGATGTCCTCTATCTCGAGACACCGACCAATCCGACCCTGAAGGTCGTGGACATCGAAACCCTGGCGGCGGATGCCCATCGGGCCGGCGCCATCGTCGTGGTCGATAACACCTTCGCGACTCCGATCAACCAGCGGCCGCTCGCTCTCGGCGCGGACCTGGTGCTGCACAGCGCCACCAAGTTTCTCGGCGGCCATTCCGACGTCATGGGGGGCGTGGTCTGCGGTCGCAGCGAACTGGTCCGGAAGATCTTTCACTTTCGGGAGATCAACGGCGCAACCCTCGACCCGCTGGCGGCATTCCTGCTGAACCGGGGGCTCAAGACCCTTGCGCTGCGGGTCGAGCGCCATAACCGGAATGCCCAGGCGGTGGCAGAATTCCTGGCCGACCATCCAGGCGTGAGCGGGGTCTACTATCCCGGCCTCGATAACCATCCGGCCCATGCCGTGGCCCGCAGGCAGATGAAAGGCTTCGGCGGCGTCCTCAGCTTCGCGGTGAATGGTGGAGAAGAGGCGATGCGCCGCGTAGTCGGCAGCCTGAAGCTCGCCCATCGGGCAGCCAGCCTGGGGTCGGTAGGAACGCTGGTCGGCCCGCCCGCCACCACCAGTCACGTTGAACTGTCCGCAGAGGAACGGGCGAATGCGGGCATTCCCGAGAGCCTGATTCGCTATTCGGTGGGGATCGAAGACGCGGCTGATCTCATCGCGGACCTGGATCAAGCGCTGAGCATGCCATGAAACCGACACTCCGGGTCGGCGGCGCCTGCGGATTCTGGGGCGAATCGAACGGAGCGCTTACCCAGTTCCTGGCCGGGGAAGACCTCGACTTCGTGGTGTTCGACTACCTGGCCGAGATCACCATGTCCATCCTCGCCCGGGCGCGGGCAGCCGATCCGCAAAAGGGCTATGCCGCCGACTTCGTGAAAGCAGTCCTGGCGCCCAACCTGGAGCAAATCGCTGAGCAGGGCGTTCGGATCGTGTCGAATGCCGGCGGGATGAACCCCCAAGCCTGCGGCGAGGCGGTGCGTGAGCTGGTTCGGGCCCGGGAACTGAATCTCAAGGTCGCGGTGATCACCGGTGACGATCTCATGGGCATGGCAGCCGAACTGGCCGAGCGTGGGGTCTCGGAAATGTTCAGCGGCGAGCCGTTCCCGCCCGTGGACCGGGTTGCCAGCGTGAACGCCTACCTGGGTGCGTTTCCGATCGCGGCAGCGCTGGATGCCGGCGCCGATATCGTGATCACCGGGCGGATCGTCGACAGCGCCGCGACGCTCGGTGCCTGCATTCACCATTTCGGCTGGTCAGCCGATCAACTCGACGCGCTGGCGGGCGGCAGTCTGGCCGGCCACATCCTGGAATGCTCGACCCAGGCCACCGGCGGCAATTTCACCGACTGGGAGGAAGTCGCCGACACGCTGGCGGAGATCGGCTACCCGATTGCAGAAGTCAGCGCCGACGGAACTTTCGTTTGCACCAAGCCGGACGGCACCGGGGGCCAGGTTTCCATCGGAACGATCGCCGAGCAGATGCTCTACGAAATCGAAGATCCCCAGAACTATACGCTGCCCGATGTCCGCTGCGATTTCTCCGACGTCAGATTGGAGCAGCCGACCGAGGACCGGGTCCGGGTTTCCGGTGCACGGGGGGCGCCGCCGCCGGAAGCACTGAAAGTCAGCGCCACCTGGGCGGACGGCTTTCGTGCCGGGCATCTCCTTTTCCTGTACGGCGAGGACGCTTCCCAGAAGGCCTGGGCGCTTGCCGACGCAGCCGTTTCGAGGGTCAACAGGGCCCTCGAGAAATTCCGCCTCGAGCCGTTGAGCGAAACGCTGGTGGAGGTCTTCGGAGACGAGAGTCACTATGGCGGACATCGCCGGGTCGAAGGGTCCCGCGAAGTCGTACTGAAGATCGCCGGCAAGCACCCCCGAGCGGAAGGCATCGGCATTCTCCTGAAGGAAACCATCGGACTTGCGCTTGCGGCGCCGCCGGGTCTGACATTGTTCTCCGCCGGTGGCCGTCCCAAGCCGTCGCCCGTCGTTCGCCTGTTTTCCTTCCTGGTCGAGAAGGACCAGGTCCAGGTAGACCTTCACCTCGAAGGCAAACCACTGACCTATCGCCCGCCAGAGTCAGCGTCCGGACTCGTCGAGCCCGATCGACCGGAACCTCCGACCGTAAACACCGCAGATCTCACGTTGATTGAGGTTTCGCTGTTCCGCCTCGCCCGGGGCCGCAGCGGCGACAAGGGCAATCGCGCCAACATCGGGATCATTGCCCGCAAGGCGGAATACCTGCCCTGGATCTGGCGGAGCATCACCGAGGATGTGGTGGCAGAGCGCTTTGCCCACTTCCTGGAAGGCCGGGTCGAGCGCTATCTGCTCCCGGGCCCGTCAGCGATCAACTTCGTCCTCCACGACGTGCTTGGCGGCGGCGGTATCGCCAGCCTGCGCAACGACCCACAGGGCAAGGGGTATGCCCAGCTTCTGCTGGCCGCACCGGTGGCCATT
>JAWVZU010000349.1:0-2720 GCA_033722075.1 Lysobacterales bacterium | reverse complement strand
TGCACCTCCAGCGGATCGGCGCCCAGCTCACCGAGCTGACGCCGGAGCAGGCGGAGTACATCGGCGTCGCGGTGGAAGGGCCTTACAAGCCGGAGCACTACCGCTACTGAGGCGCGAAAACCCGTGGTGCAGATCAGCTTCGAATACTTTCCGCCGAAGACGGGGGAACAGAAGGAACGCTTCTGGTCTACCCATGAGCGGCTGGCCGGCCTGAAACCGGAATACTGCTCCGTCACCTTCGGGGCGGGCGGATCGACGCTGAGCTACACCCAGGAGACGGTCCTGGCGCTACATCAGGCGCCGGGACCTTCCGTCGCTCCGCACATTTCCTGTCAGGGGGGCAGCGCCGAGGAAATCAGGGCGTTGCTCGATACCTACCGGGAGGCCGGCATCCGTCGCCTCGTGGCCCTGCGCGGGGACGTGCCCAGCGGCATGGCCTCAGCCGGTGAGTTCCGCTACGCCAGCGAACTTGTCGAGTTCATTCGCCGCGAGACCGGCGATCACTTTCATATCGAGGTCGGATGCTATCCGGAGTTCCACCCCGAATCGGACAACCCGGGCCAGGATCTGACCCACTTCAAGAGCAAGGTCGACGCGGGTGCAGACGGCGCCATCACCCAGTATTTCTTCAACATCGACGCCTATCTCCGGTTCCTGGACGACGCGCGGCGTGTCGGTATCGACGTGCCGATCATTCCCGGGATCATGCCCATCACCAACTATCGGCAACTCGCCCGGTTCTCGGATACGTGTGGAGCGGAGATCCCGCTATGGCTGCGCAAGCGGCTGGCCCAGCTCGATGAGGACAAGGCCGCCTTGCTGGAGTTTGGAACGGAAGTGGTTACGCAACTGTGCGAAGAACTCATTCGGGAAGGAGTCCCGGGCCTGCACTTCTATACCTTGAACCGAGCGAAAGCCACGACCGCGATCTGCGCCAACCTCGGCCTGATCGACACCGCCGCGTGAGTCTAGCCCGGATGTTGCATGAGTTGTCGGGATTTCCGGTCGATCTCGCGATGCCAGGTTGTTCGATCGGCCGAACAGGCATAGCCGTAGCTATGGCTGGAGGGCGATCGGACGAGATGGCCCGCGAGATTGGGTGGAAAACCGACAGCGCGCAGAGTGTCCCCGCCATCGCCCACCGTGCTCTGATGGCAACCCATTGTTTGATTTGGCTCTGTAGGGTTCGTGCGCGCGTCACTCATGCAATACTCGGGCTAGGCTTGCAGCGCGGCGCGACGGACTTATCATTGCGGTCCGTCCAGTAACCGGAGCCATCCGTGTCCTCTCCCCAACAGGTCATACAACTCGCGCAGGCCGGGCGTATCCAGGAAGCCCTGCAGCTCTGGGACCGGCTGGCACGCCAGCGCCCCCGCGACCCGAATCTGCTCGCCCTGGGCGGCAATCTCTACGGCCAGGCCGGCAATCTCGATGCGGCTCGCCGCTGTTTCAAGAAGGCACTCAAGTCGGACAAGCGAAACGTGCAGGCGCACATGGGCATGGGTCAGCTGCTGCGCACCCGCGGAGAACATCTCGAGGCCGTGAAACACCTGCGCATGGCCCACCAGGCTTCTCCCGCCGATCTGGGCGTCGCCAATAACCTGGCCCTGTCGCTGCGTGAAAGCGGCCGCGCCGCCGAAGGCGTCGGTATCCTGAAACGTTACGTCGACAAGACCGACCATCCCGGGACCCGCTACAACTATGCCAATCTGCTGCTGGCCGCCGGGGATGCTCACGCTGCGCGAAAACAGTTTCTGCGTCTGCGGGATGCGCATCCAGACAACGCGTCTGCCCTGAACGGTCTCGGCATGGCGGAATTCGGCTGCGGTAATGCGCAGGCCGCCATGGAAGCCTTCGAAAAAGCCCTCGAGCTCGATCCGCAATCCTTGCCTGTGCTTGCCAACTTTGCCCGGGCCTGCGAACAGGTCGGCGCCTTCGACCGGGCCGCCGAGGGATTTCAGAAATGGCTGGAGCTTCAGCCCGAAGCCTATGAGCCGCGGGTCCGCCTGGCCAATGCATATGGAGAACTGCAGCGCCACGAGGACGCTCTGGAACTGCTCGATCGGGCCATCGGGCAGGCGCCGGATCGGCCCGAAGCCTACCGGGACAAGTCCGCGATACTGGAGCAGATCAACCGACTGGAGGAGGCCTGGGCTACGCTGGAGCAAGCCCTGGACCGCGTGGGTTCCGACCCGGTTCTCGCCCTGATGCGCGGTCGCCTGCTCCGGCGCCGAAAGCAACCGGAAGAGGCCATCGCAGCGCTCGAAGCCGAGCATCCGGAAAGTCCCGAGCTGCAGCGGCGGCGCGCCCATGAGCTGGCTCTGGCCCACGACGCAGCAGGACAATTCGACCTGGCCTGGAAGCGGGTTGAGGATTTCAATCGCCTTACGAGTACCGAACCGCCGGCGGACCCCTTCCTGGATTCGCTGGTCGAACGCAGCGAGGCCCAAGGCCTCGAGCGCCTGAAGGAAGCACCGCAGGCTTCAGAAGACGGGACGCAGGCACCGATCTTCGTCGTCGGGCTCCCACGATCAGGGACCACGCTGCTTGGTCGGATACTCGGTGCGCACAGCGGCGTGCACGAACTCGAAGAGTCGCCCTATCTTTCCGAGCTCGCTCGGTCCGTCGACTGGCCTGTGCAGCCGCTGGATGAAGCACAGCGGGCGGAACTTCGCGCCCGCTACTTCGATGCGTTCGATGCGCAGGGCAAGCGGGTCGTG
>JAWVZU010000348.1:0-2727 GCA_033722075.1 Lysobacterales bacterium | reverse complement strand
TGTCACCGACATGGAAAGCTCAACCGCGTTCTATCGCAAACTCGGATTCACCCAGATTGTCGACAGCCCCCACTACGCGCGCTTCGAGTGCCCGGAAGGCGACGCCACTTTCTCACTCAGCCTGAAGGACGCTGCCGAGACCGAGGGTTTCGCGATCTACTTCGAGCATGAAGCACTGGATGAATGGGTGAGCGAGCTGGAAGCGAAGGGCTTCGAGTTCGAGCACAACCCTCGCGATGAGCGCTACCTGTGGCGCGAGGCGCGGCTTCGGGACCCGGCCGGGAACATGGTCGTCCTCTACTGGGCCGGCGAGAATCGCAAGAACCCGCCCTGGCGCGTGGAACAGCGTGACTGAGCCGGGAAAACACAGTCCGTCGACCAAGGACACAAAGATCCATGCACGAGACGGCCATCCGCTGGCCGCCACGGTCTGGCGACCCCCCGTTGCCCGGCGCGTCGCAATCATCAACAGCGCCACGGGCGTGCCGCGGGGCTTCTACCGGCATTTCGGCATGGCGCTGGCCGAAGCCGGCTACATGGCAATCGCCTATGATTACCGGGGCACCGGCGACTCGGCGCCAAAGCACCTGAAAGGCTGCAATGCCCGCATGCGCGACTGGGCGCTGCTGGACATGACCGGCGTGATCGACTGGGTGCGCACCCACCTCGAGCCAGAGAAACTATTCCTGGTCGGGCACAGTATCGGTGGCCAGGCCGCAGGACTGATCGACAACGCCGACGCGATCGACGGCATGATCACCATGTCGGCCCAAAGCGGCTACTGGAGGCTCCAGGGCGGTGAGCAGAAATACCTCACCGGGCTGCATGTGCATGTCACGCTACCGCTGCTGTCCCGCCTCTTCGGCTACATGCCCTGGAGCCGCCTGAATGGCGGGCTGGATCTTCCCAAGGGCGTGGCGCTCGAATTCGCACGTTGGTGCCGCGACCCGGATTACCTGCTGGGCGACCGATCCCTTCCCCTGCACCGCTATCGACAATTCACGGCCCCGGTTCTCGCCTACAGCTTCGGGGACGATAAATGGGGCACGCGCGAATCCGTCGACGCAATGATGAAGGCCTATCCGAACGTTGAGCGACGGCACGTCGAGCCCGCCGAGGCCGGCCTGGACCGGATCGGCCACGTCGGTTTCTTCCGTCCCGCATCGAAAAATTTGTGGGCAGAGGCCATCGACTGGCTGGCCGGGAACTAGTGGGGCAAGCGGTCAGGCGTTCCTGGAGACAGCCTCATCAATCAGCGTGCGGATCTTGTCGTAATGACTGCCCCGCCAGTAGATCTGACCGCACCTTTCACAGCGCCGAAACTCCTCGTAATGCTCACGGGTCAGGGGCTCCAGCTGGTCCTCTATCTCGGCCTTGCTGACTACACGAACCGTTCCATTGCATCGCGCACAGCGTGAAAAAGGCCTGACCTGTCGACGCAAATCGAACCGGCGCAGTACTTCGAAAAGCTGTTCGCCAGGCAGATCAGAGCGCACCCAGTAGCCGTGGGTCACGATCCGTCGTTTGAGCAGGTCCCGGTCCCGGGTCAGGAGAATCCGGTGATCTTCGCAGGATATCCGCGCCAGCGTCTCGTCGTCATCGTGATTTCGATACGCCGTATCGAACCCGCACAGACGAAGGTAGCGGGCAAGGGTGCCGAGGTGGCCGTCGAGCACGAACCGGGTTTTGCGCAACGGTTCTCGCCGAAGTCTGATGAGCGGAGAAACATCCAACGCTTCGAAGACCGGGTAGACGGCCACCCGATCGCCGTCCCGAACGATATGATCCCAGGCCACGCTCCGTCCGTTCACCAGGATCAGCTCAACCTCGGTATGGGGGATGCCCAGCGATTCAATCATGTCCTTGATGGAACCGCGATGGTGGAACTCGTGCCGGAAGGCGACCCTGCGCCGTTCCGGCGGCAGGAAATCGTTCAGCTCCTCGTAGAATCGAAACTCGGCCACCGCCATGCGGCCCACGATAGCAGAGATTTTTCTGGATTATGCGGCGCAGAATGTAGTATCGTCGCGCGAGCGATCACCTAGGATCGATGTGGTTTTGTGATGCGCGGTATCCCGCCCAGTTTCATCCCCTCGAATTTCCAAGCGAGTCGCCCGAAGCAGGTCACCGTCAAGCGGCCTGTGAGTTATTTGTTTCAATGTGAGTGTCAAGATGTCTGAGAAAGAAACTGGAACCGTGAAGTGGTTCAGTGCAGAAAAGGGTTACGGATTCATCAGCCGCGAGAACGGCGATGACGTTTTCGTGCATTACCGATCCATCGTCGGCGAAGGCTTTCGTTCGCTGGAAGAAAACCAGCGCGTTGAGTTCTTCGTAGTGCCGGGCCAGAAAGGCCCGCAGGCCGACCAGGTCGTCGTCCTGTAAGACGACATATGCCGCCGCCGCGGCATGACAAACAGCGGGAGTCGCCCATCGGCGGCTCCCGTTTTTTTTGCTTGCCGGTAAATACCAGCTTCACCTGTCAAATCAGTCCAGGCGGCCTGACTCCGGGAACGCGTAGACCACGCCATTGAGATCCGCGGCGTAGACTCGCCCATCGTGTGCCAGCTGATCGGTGTTGGCGCCCGCATCAGAACCGCCAGGTCAGCTCCAGGCCAGCCAGCCGATCGGGACTGGGCCAGGCGATATCCGTCCGGAGCCCGATGAAACGCCGGGAGAAGTAGAACTCGATCCAATCCTCGTCGAACACGTTGTCCACGAAACCGGCCA
>JAWVZU010000347.1:0-2748 GCA_033722075.1 Lysobacterales bacterium | reverse complement strand
GGGGTAAGACGCGCGCCCGACAGGAAGCCCATGAAATAGCCCGAGGTGACGACGGCCAGTTCAGCGGCCGAAAAACCCTCGATCCCGCCGCGCAGACCGATCAGGGTGAAATGCATGCCGTTGCCCAGCATGATGAACACGATGCCGAGCAGGAGTGGCCAGACTCTGATCAACACTTGAATCATGAAATGTCCTTTCGCGCTCCGGCGGCGGGTTTGTGGTGCCCTATGACACACCATCAACAGCAACCGGGCCTAGTCTAGCAGACTGGCTGGCAGGCCATGATCCGCTGGGCGCCAGCCGGTTCGGCCCGACATTGATAACCATTGACTATCAGCAAATTTTTGATAGTCAATTGGAACGACCCATCCGACTTGCGTTAGATTCCAAGGGTAAAAGTTCGGCACCAGCGAACCGTCGGTCGCCCCGCGTGGATCCGTTCAGGGTTCGCTGGTACGGAGCGGATCGATAGACAACAGGGAAGTACTTCATCGATGTCTTGATTTGCCGATCACAGACATCACGCCAACCACGAATCCGGAGGTCAGTATGGCCGCAACCGCGAAAGATGTCCGGGGCGCCGGCAAGTGCCCGGTCATGCACGGCGCGCGTACCGCGCTGCATGGCGAAGGCCCGGGAAATGACTACTGGTGGCCCAACCAGCTCAACCTGAGAATCCTCCACCTACACTCTCCCCTGCCCAACCCCCTGGGCGAGAATTTCGACTACAAGGAAGCATTCAAGAAGCTCGACGTGCAGGCCCTGAAGCAGGATCTCAGAGCCCTGATGCGCCAATCCCAGGACTGGTGGCCTGCCGACTACGGCCACTACGGACCGCTGTTCATCCGCCTGTCCTGGCACGCTGCGGGCACCTACCGCATCGGCGACGGCCGCGGCGGCGGCGGCACCGGTTCACAGCGGTTCGCACCGACCAACAGCTGGCCGGACAACGGCAACCTCGACAAGGCGCGCCGGCTGCTGTGGCCGATCAAGCAGAAATACGGCAACAAGATCTCCTGGGCCGATCTGATCATCCTGGCCGGCAATGAGGCCCTGGAAGACATGGGCTTCAGGACCTTCGGCTTCGGCTTCGGCCGCGAGGACATCTGGGAGCCCGAGGACGATGTCTACTGGGGGTCCGAGAAGGAGTGGCTGGACGACAAGCGCTACAGCGGTGACCGCGAACTCGAGCAGCCCCTGGCCAACGTGCAGATGGGCTTGATCTACGTGAATCCGGAGGGGCCGAACGGCAACCCGGATCCCTACGCCGCCGCCAAGGACGTCCGCGACACCTTCAGCCGCATGGCGATGAACGACTACGAGACGGTCGCGCTGATCGCCGGCGGACACACCTTCGGCAAGTGCCACGGCGCCGTGACCGAGGACAACATGGGTCCGGAACCCGAGGGCGCGCCCATCCACCAGCAGGGTTTCGGCTGGAAGAACAGGGCCGGCACCGGCAAGGGCGAGTACACGGTGACCAGCGGCATCGAAGGCGCCTGGACGCCCGAGCCGATCCGGTGGGACACGGGCTACTTCGACATGCTGTTCAAGTACGAGTGGGAACTGCACAAGAGCCCCGCGGGCAAGAACCAGTGGCACCCGAAGAACACCGAAGAGCAGGACATGGTCCGCGACGCCCACGATCCGTCGAAGAAGCATCCGCCGATGATGCTCACCACGGACCTGTCGCTGAAGGTGGATCCCGAGTACGCGAAGATCTCCAGGCATTTCCACGAGAACCCGGACGAACTGGCCGAGGCCTTTGCCCGGGCGTGGTTCAAACTGATCCACCGCGACATGGGCCCCAAGCCGCGCTACCTCGGTCCCGACGTCCCCGCGGAAGATCTGATCTGGCAGGATCCTGTGCCGCCCGTCGATCACGAGCTGATCGACGATAGCGACATCGCCGGGCTCAAGAAGCAGGTCCTCGATTCCGGCCTGTCGATCTCCGAGCTGGTCTCGACCGCCTGGGCCTCGGCCTCGACCTTCCGCGGTTCCGACAAGCGCGGCGGCACCAACGGGGCGCGCATCCGGCTGGCCCCGCAGAAGGACTGGGAAGCCAACCAGCCGCAGCAGCTGGCGAAGGTGCTGCAGACCCTCGAGGGCATCCAGAAGTCCTTCAACGACGCGCAATCGGGCAACAAGCGGGTCTCCCTGGCCGACTTGATCGTGCTGGCCGGGAATGCGGCCGTGGAGCAGGCCGCCAGCAAGGCCGGAACGGACATCGAGATCCCGTTCCACCCGGGACGCACTGACGCCACGGACGAGCAAACCGACGTCGAGTCCTTCGAACCGCTCGAGCCGGTCGCCGACGGGTTCCGTAACTATCTCAAGGCACGCTTCACCGTCTCGCCGGAGGAACTGCTGCTCGACCGGGCGCAGCTGCTGACGCTGACCGCGCCCGAGATGACCGTACTCATCGGCGGCATGCGGGTGCTCGACACCAACGTCGGCGGCTCCCGGCACGGCGTGTTTACCCAGCGGCCTGGGACGCTCAGCAACGACTTCTTCGTCAACCTGCTCGACATGGACATGGAGTGGGTGCCGACCTCCGACGAGGAAGAGGCGTTCGAACTCCGGGATCGCAAGACCGGCGAGAGCCGCTGGACCGCGACCCGGGTCGATCTCGTGTTCGGCGCGAACTCCCAGTTGCGCGCCATCTCCGAGGTCTACGGCCAGGACGACGCGCAGGAGAAATTCGTGCGCGACTTCGCAGCCGCCTGGAACAAGGTGATGAACGCGGAT
>JAWVZU010000346.1:0-2852 GCA_033722075.1 Lysobacterales bacterium | reverse complement strand
CTTTTGCCTATGCCGCCGGCGCGGTCGGCGTGACCTTCGCCGGGGACCTCATCACGCTGTTCCTGTTCTGGGAGCTCATGGCGATCTTTTCGACCATCGTTGTCTTCTGCGGCGGCACCGAACGATCCCGCGCGGCCGGCATTCGTTATGCGGTCATCCATCTCCTGGGCGGCGTCATCCTGAAGGTGGGCATCGAGGCGATCATGGTCCAGACCGGATCGGTGGACATTCGGGCGATGTCCGCCACGGATTTTGGGACGTGGATGATCCTGATCGGCGTGCTCATCAACGCTGCCGCGCCGCCCCTGTCCGCCTGGCTTGCAGACGCCTATCCGGAATCCAGTCCGACCGGCTCGGTTTTCCTGTCCGCATTCACCACCAAGACTGCCGTCCTGGCCCTGATTCTCCTGTTTCCGGGGGAGTCCGTGCTCATCGGGGTCGGGCTGTACATGATCTTCTACGGGATCATCTATGCACTGCTGGAGAACGATGCGCGGCGGATCCTGGCCTATTCCATCGTCAACCAGGTCGGGTTCATGGTGTGCGCGGTCGGCATCGGTACCGAAACGGCCATCAACGGCGCCGCGGCGCATGCCTTTGCCCACATCATCTACAAGGCCTTGCTGTTCATGAGTGCCGGGGTGGTGGTGTACAGGACGGGCCTCAATCGTTGCAGCGACCTCGGGGGACTGTTCCGTACGATGCCGATCACCGCGATCTGCGGCATCGTCGGCGCGCTGGCCATTTCATCCTTCCCCCTGACCAGCGGCTACACCACCAAGACGCTGATCTCGCAGGCGGCGGGCGATGAAGGCCTGGTGCTGGTCTATTACCTGCTGGCCGCGGCCTCCGCCGGGGTCTTCCTCCACGCCGGCATCAAGTTTCCGTGGTTCGTGTTCTTCCAGAAGGACTCCGGGCTGCGTCCGAAGGATGCGCCCTGGAACATGGGCCTGGCGATGATCCTCTTCGCCGCCGCCTGTATCGGCCTTGGAGTCTACCCGGATCCGCTTTATGCGCTGTTGCCCCATGCCGAGGACGCCGACTTCTACACGCCGGGCAAGGTCCTGTTCTACCTGCAGTTGCTGCTCTTCTCGGGCCTGGCGTTCTTCCTGATGCTGCCGCTCATGAGGCGGACGCGGACCATTTCGCTGGATACGGACTGGCTGTACCGGCGGGCGCTTCCGGCCGCGTGGCGCTGGGGTGAAAGGGTTCTCGCCGATCTGCGTGCCCGGGCCGGGAAGGACCTGCGCGCTGCGGGGCAACGCATCGCTGCCTGGCTTTCCGGGCACTGGGGGACGGACGGTGTGTTCGCCCGGTCCTGGCCGATCAGCACGACGGCGCTATGGATCGCCTTGCTGCTGACCGCGTATGTCTTCGTCTATTACCTCTAGCGCCTCGCCCACTAACCGGTGTTCTGAATGCCTTGGGCGATCCCATTGATCGTGGTGAAGAGTGCCTGGAGCAGGTCATCGTCCTTGCGCTTGGCGGCTCGCCAGCGCCGCAGCAGGTCGATCTGCATGAAGCTCATCGGATCGACATAAGGGTTGCGTAGCCGAATCGTGCGTTTCAGCACCGGCTGGTCGTCCAGCAGTTCCTTCGAACCCTTGATCCGGATGATGCAGTCCGCTGTCAGCTCCATCTCGGTGCGAATCCGGTCGAAGACGTGGCGTACGGCTTCGTCGGCGAGCTGGGAGTAGGCCTGGCTGATCTCGAGATCGGACTTGGCGAGCACCATCTCGACGTCGTTGAGCAGACTGCGGAAGAACGGCCAGTCGCGTGCCATGGATTGCAGCAGCTCGAGTGAGAATTCATTCTCGGCCGCCTTGAGGGCGGATCCCAGTCCGAAGGTCCCGGGCAGCCCGGTGCGGGTCTGGGCCCAGGCGAAGACCCAGGGAATGGCCCGCAGGTCCTGGATTCCGCGCCCGCTGCGCCGGGAAGCGGGACGGGAACCGATGGCCAGCCGCTCGATGACGTCGATGGGCGTGGCCGAGCGGAAATAGTCGATGAATTCGGGTGTTTCGTAGACCAGGTTGCGGTAGCTGGCCCGCGCTTCGCGCGCGACGAGGGTCATGACCTCGTTCCAGCGCGGCTCCTCGGCCTTCTGTGCCGTCGCCGGCGCCAGGTCGGCGACCAGCATGGCTCCGGTGGTCTGCTCGAGGTTGCGCAGGGCCAGGTCCCGGATCGCAAACTTCTGGTTGATCACCTCGCCCTGCTCGGTGACTCGAAGATAGCCGTCGACGGACCCGGCCGGCGCGGCGGTGATCGCATCCAGGAAGTTGCCGCCGCCGCGACTCACCGTGCCGCCGCGGCCGTGGAAGAAGCCCAGGCGAACTCCATACTCCTCGGCGATGTCGATCAGGTTTTCCTGGGTCTGGCGGATGGCCCAGCGCGCCGTGGCGATGCCGCTGTCCTTGTTGCTGTCGGAATAGCCGACCATCACCATCTGCCGATTGTCCCTCTGGCTCAGGTGGCCCCGGTAGTAGTCCAGCGTCAGGAGTTCTTCGAGAATCTCCGGGCCGGCGTTCAGGTCGTCGACCGTCTCCAGCAAGGGGGCCACGTCCAGCGGGATTGATCCCTTTGCATTGGCGAGGCCCGCTTCCCTGGCCAGCAGCAGCACCGAGAGCACGTCGTCGGCGCCCTGGGTCATGCTGATGATGAACAGGCCGATGGCGCTGCTCCCGTAGCGCTCGCGGCCTTCGCGAATGGCCCGAAAGACCTCGAGGGTGCGTTCGATCTCTTCGTTGCTCTCGTAGTCGAGCGGCAGGTCTTCGGTCAGGATGTCCTCCAGTACGACGGTTCGCGCCTCGGCGCTCTTTTCGAGCCACTCGCGGTCCCCGAGCAACTGGCCGACT
>JAWVZU010000345.1:0-2854 GCA_033722075.1 Lysobacterales bacterium | reverse complement strand
GATGTAGTCGACCACCGAAGAAGCGACGCTGGAACCCTGTTTGAGATAGGGCGACACGTTGGGCAGATCGAAGGACTCGCGCAGAAGGTAGTTGAAGGTCCAGCGCGGGTGCAGGGCAAAGTCGAGCAGGCTGCGGGGGGTCAACCGGGGTGGGGTGGTCATGCCCGTGTGGTAGTCCCGTTCCCGGTTCCCGGCGACGATCGTGTCGACGGTCAGGGCGAGCGCACCGAAGCCTGCAGCCTTGCAACGCGCAATCAGGTCCCGGGTAATGCCTTCGTCGTTGTGGACGTAGATCTGGAACAGCTTTGGCGTATCGGCAAGCGCGCCCAGTTCCTCGATGCTGCGCGTGCCGATCGTCGACACGCCGAACATCGTCCCGTACTTCTCGGCTGCGTGCGCCAGGGCGCGTTCCCCGTCGTGGTGAAACAGGCGCTGCATTGCCGTCGGGGAGAAGAACAGCGGAATGTCCAGCCGCTGGCCCAGGACTTCGGTGCTCAGTTCAATCGCGTCGACCCCGGCAAGCACGTTGGGTACCAGGTCCCAGTCCTCGAAGGCGTCCGTGTTGCGCCGCAGGGTGACCTCGTCGTCCGATCCGCCGTCGATGTAGTGGAAGATCGGGCCGGGCAGTCGCCGCGCGGCGAGTCTTCGAAAGTCCTCTGTGCGAAAGCACCTTTTCAATCCCGCCATCGTTTACTCCAGTTTCGGGTTATCCCGGATCCTCCATGAAGGGCAGGTAGCCCGCTTGTGCCAGTCGATGCAAGAGGTATCCGTAGATCATGCAATAGGCAAACATGATTGCGGCGGGTCCGAGGAAGCGAGGTGCGCCGATTCCGGTGAGCAGGCCGGCGATTCCACCGGCCATGAGGCCACAAAGGACAAACCCGAAAGTTCCCTTGGGCGGTTGATCGGATCGGACTCGCTCGCGACCGCTGCGGGTCAGCAGGCTGAGAAAGGCGCCCCCCAGCCAGGCAAAGAAACCGAAGAAAAATGTGGCGGCGGTCAGCAGCGGACTGAGGGCCTGGGCGAAGTCGCCGTCCGGTGCCAGGTAGACGGCAAGGTAAAGCGCGCCGATCGGCCCGACCAGAAAGGAGACCAGGACCGTCAGCAGCTGAGTTCCGGGCGATGGGTTTTTGGATCTACTCACAGACGCCACTCTCTGTTTGCTGGTTATTCTTGTCTCTGATGTCCTATGCTCGGTCAAATGTCGGCGGCCTGACAAGAAGGAACCACTAATGCAGTTCACCGAAGAACACAATGCGCTTTCCGAGGCGGTCAGCAAATTCGTCCATGCGGAAATCAATCCGCACGTGGACGAGTGGGAAGAGGCTGGAATCTTTCCCGCCCATGAGCTGTTCAAGAAGATGGGTGATCTCGGGTTTCTCGGAATCTGGAAGCCGGAGGAATACGGCGGCATGGGCCTGGACTGGAGCTACAACCTCATGTTCTGCGAGGCGCTGGGCGAGGCCGAGTCGGGTTCGGTGCCCATGGCAGTCGGAGTCCAGACCGATATGGCTACTCCGGCCCTGGCTCGTTTCGGTTCCGACGAACTCCGCGAGGAATTCCTGCGCCCGGCCATCGCCGGTGAGCAGGTGACCTGCGTGGGCATCTCCGAGACCGGGTCCGGGTCCGACGTGGCGTCGATTCGGACCACCGCTCGCGCGGACGGTGGCGACTATGTGATCAACGGCGGGAAGATGTGGATCACCAACGGCACCCAGGCGGACTGGATGTGCATGCTGGCCAACACGTCTGACGGCCCGGTCCACCGCAACAAGTCGCTGATCATCGTTCCCATGGACACCCCCGGCGTCACCGTTGAGCGGAAGCTCGACAAGCTCGGCATGCGTGCCTCCGATACGGCCCAGATTCACTTCGAAGAGGTCCGGGTGCCGCAGCGGTACCGGATCGGCGAGGAGGGCCAGGGCTTCCTCTACCAGATGCAGCAGTTCCAGGAAGAGCGCCTCTGGGTGGCGGCCAGTGCACTCCGCGGGATGGACAAGGCAATCGACGACGTGATCGCCTACGCGCGGGAACGCAAGATCTTCGGCAAGCCGCTGCTGGACAATCAGGTTGTTCATTTTCGCCTGGCCGAACTGCAGACCGAAGTCGAACTGCTGCGCTCGCTGACCTACCGGACCGTTGAGCAGCATGTCGCCGGCGAGGATGTCACCCGCCTGGCCTCCATGGCCAAGCTGAAGACCGGTCGCCTGATGCGCGAGGTGGCAGACAGCTGCCTGCAGTATTACGGAGGCATGGGCTTCATGAGCGAAACCCCGATCTCGCGCATGTACCGGGACGTCCGGGTCGGCTCCATCGGGGGCGGCGCCGACGAGGTGATGCTCAGCATCATTTCGAAGTTGATGGGCACGCTGCCGAAGAGCGGTTAGCCGATTCGAGGCGCTGGTCTCGACCGGCCTGAAGGCATCGATCCGCTTCGACGTCCATCGGCGTCGCCTGGAGTCCCGCAATGTGGTGGCCATGCGCCGTGGGAGCGAGCGCCCGGATGAGTACGTGGTCTACAGCGCTCACTGGGACCACCTCGGCGTAGCACGCTCCGTCCTGCAGGACAGGATCTACAATGGTGCCGCCGATAATGCGAGCGGTGTCGCCGCGTTGCTCGAGATCGCCGAAAGTTTCACGCTGGTGAAGCCCGAACGGAGTATCGTCTTCCTCGCCCTGACTGCCGAGGAGTCAGGTCTGCTGGGCTCGGACTGGTATGCGAGCCATCCCGTCTACCCGCTGGAGCGGACTGTGGCCAATATCAATATCGATAGGATGACGCTGCTCGGACCCACGAACGACATCACGGTCATCGGCTATGGCAATTCGGAACTCGATGAGTGGGCTGCGCGCG
>JAWVZU010000344.1:0-2887 GCA_033722075.1 Lysobacterales bacterium | reverse complement strand
GAGCCGGGCAGGGTGACCACGTCGTAGAGTTCCTTGACCACGCCTTCGATGCGCACCCAGTGGGGCGGCTGCCCGCTGGTCGTTATCCTCGGCCGGCGGAGCCGATCCGGGGATCCGGGCATGGTCAGTCGCTCAAACCCGGATGGGAGATCATCCGGCGGATTTCGTTGGTCTTGAAGCCGATGGCCATCGGGCGGATGGAGCCGGGCAGGGTGACCACGTCGTAGAGTTCCTTTACCACGCCTTCGATGCGCACCCAGTGGGGCGCCTCTCCGCTGTTGATGTCGACGATCTGCAGGCCGCACCGTGACTCGGCGCCCTGGCGATCCAGCTCTTCGCCCAGCGGTAGGCCTTCGAACGCCTTGTCCCGGCGCCGATCGCTGAGCCCGATGACGGCCCAGTTGCCGCGAAAGGCCATGCCCCGTGCATAGCCGGGCAGGAAGGTCATCGGGACGAATTTGCCGGTCTCGAAATCGACATGACCGAAATAACCCGTGCCGGAGTCGAGGAGATAGAGCTTGTCCCCGTACCAGCGTGGCGAGTGGGGCATGGTGAGTCCGTCGCACAGGACTTCGCCGGACTCGATGTCGACCACGACGCCACCGCCGACCCGCTTGTCGCGCCAGCCATCAGAAACATTGGACTGGCTTACCGCGGTCACGTAACGGGCTTTCCCATCCCGTAGCGCCAGGCCGTTGAGGTGGCACCGGTCCTCGGGCGCCAGACGGTCCACCCATTCGGGCTTCCAGAGGGGCTTGAAATTGTACTGGTCGTCGATCGTTGCGAGGCAGTTGAACAGCGTGTTGACGAAAACAACGCGGCCGGAATCCTCGATGCCGATGTCATGCACGTCGATGTCGCCGGTGATTCGGGACTCCCGGGGAATATAGACCCGGTCGTATCCCTCATACTGTTCCCCCGGCGCCAGCACGTTTCGGAAGCGCCACAGCTGGTAGATGGTGCTGAGCCACAGCTGATCGTCTTTTGCCGCGAGCCCCATGATGCGTTCGAGGGTGCGCTCGAAAACGGACAGGCGTCCGTTCGGCTGCAGGCCGATGAGAAACAGCTTTGCTGCCTGGTAGGTGGAGAATGCGAGACCCATCCGCTGGGATGCCAGCCAGCCGATGAAGTTACGCGACGTCGTGATCTCGAGCTTGGGCTCCTGCGCGGGTTGGCTCCCGTTCTGTTCGGCCATCGCTTCTTTTTCCCCATCACCAACGATTGGAAGGCTAATCCTGCGGGGTTTCTCCGGTGGACGCAAACGGCGTCAGGCGCGCCGGACGCGGGTCAGTTCGTTTGCTCAAAACCGTTGCGGAAGATCAGGTTCCGGATCGGGTTGGTTTCGGACGCGCCGATGTCGGGAGCCGGTCCACGCTCGCGGCCCAGGATGTCGTCGAACGGCGCATTTGCGGGATCGGCACGATCGACCGCGAGCGATTCGCCAGCCGGGAATCCGTACTGATTGACCAGACCTTCGAATGCCTCGCGGATGGAGGCCGAGCCATCCGCAAAAACGCTTCCGTTCCAGGTAGGCACGATGAAACCGGAATGGTCGGCGAGGCCGGGATCGGCGACGGTCGAGGCGGCGTCGTCGCTGAAGGTCAGAAACTGGCCCGTGTCCTCCGGGATTGCGCCGCCGCCGTTGTAGTAGAGATTGTTGTCGGACGTCGCCGAAGCGTTCTGATCGACCGGGGCCTGGAAAAGATCGGCCTCGAGCAGTGCCTCGCTGCCCATGGTGCCGGTCGGATCCGAGTAGATGTTGTTGAAGAACTGGAGGTTCTCGTTGGCGGGATTGTCGCCAAAGGCGAATAATCGGCCGGCGAAACTGCGCGCGGGCATGTCCCCGGCCAGCGTGTTGTTGCGAAACACCAGGTCGCGGCAGCCCATCACGGTCAGCGGCGAGCGCATGAGATCGGACGAGTTGCCGATGAACAGGTTGTTCTCGACCAGCAGGTCCCTCGCCTCGAAGTTGGCCGTTCCGTCTTCGCCGAAGCGCAGAAACCCTTGCCCGTCGTTGCCCAGCCAGTTGGCAAACACGTTGCGTCGAACGGTGATGTTGTTCGCACCCAGGACCGTATCGTTCGTTCCATTGCTGTCCTTCACGACAACGAAGGAGCTGGTCCCTGTATCGACCGTGTTGACGAAGATATTGTCCTGGACGGTGATGTCCTGGACGCTGTTGATGTCGATGTGCTCGTCCGAGCCCGCCTGGTTGTAGAACAGGTTGCCCTCGATGAGGATGTTCTCGGCGCCGTTGTTGATCTTCAGCAGATCGTTGTTGGTGCTGTCGTGGATGATGTTGTTTCGAAAGGTGATGCCGGAGACGACCGGATCGCTTCCGCCATCGCTTCCCGCCACGTCGCCGAGGAGATCCTGGACCTGGATGACCAGTGGCCCCGTATTGCCGGGCGAGTGGGAAATGTCGAAGCCCTCGAGCGTGATATTGCGCCCGTCGAAAACAGTGATCACCGCGCCGCCGTCGCGACGGAGCACGGCCTGGTAGGGCGTTTCCGAGCGCACGGTGACCGGAGTATCGAATTCGCCCCGCAGGCGGACCCGGCCCAGATAGGTCCCGGGCCGGACGAGGATCGTTTCTCCGCCGGAGGATGCATCGAGCGCGCGGGTGATGGTCGCGAAGGGGTTGCCGGCGCTGCCGTCGCCGCTCGCGTCACTCCCGTCGGTAGCGACATAGTGCACCGAATCTCCCGAATTTGCGGTGTTGGAGAGCAGCAGGCCGGAAAGCAGCAGCGTCTGCAACGCTGATCGCCCATGGAAACGCTTAATCCAACCCATGACTTGCAAGGTCATGCCGCTCCAGCGTCGTCACTCGGACCGAATCCTGGATCCCCGGGTCGGCGTTGCCGCCGCCCGAGGATGACGAAGGAAG
>JAWVZU010000343.1:0-2898 GCA_033722075.1 Lysobacterales bacterium | reverse complement strand
CGATGGCGTCCAGAACCTCGAACTTGTAGTAGGTGCCGGGCCCGATGTCCGGGATGAAGATCTCCCAGATCCCGCTTCCCGGATGGAAACGCATGCCGTGACGGCGGCCGTCCCAGCTGTTGAAATCACCAACGACGCTGACGCGCATTGCGTTGGGAGCCCACACCGCAAAGCGTGTCCCGTCGATGCCCTGAACCCGCCTGGTCCGTGCGCCCAGGGCGTCGAAGATGCGGTGATGGCTGCCCTCTCCAAGCAGGTAGAGGTCGACTTCGCCGAGGGTCGAAGGAAAGCGGTAGGGATCCTCGACAACACTCCGTTCGTTGTCCGACCAGACGACCTCGAATCGGTAGCGCCGTTTGCGCCCCGGCAACTCCCCGACAAAAAGTCCGCCGGGATGCAGCTGCTCCATCGGTGCCAGCGATCGTCCGCGTGTATCCACCAGGGCGACCGCTTTGGCTTCGGGAAAGAACCCGCGCACGACCCGCACCGATCCATCCCGATGCGGGCCCAGCACCGCGAACGGGTCGCCGTGGCGGCCCTCTACGAGACGGCTGATCTGCAGCTCGAATGGCGCGGATTCTTTCACGTCAGCGCGTGTAATGGAGCTGCTGGCCCAGCATGTCCGGCGTGACCAGTGTGATGCCGCTGTCGGTCACGCGAAAGCCGCGGTCGAGGTCCGCCTTGCGGTCGATTCCGATCTCTGTCCCCTCGGGGATTTCGGATCCACGATCGATGATCGCGCGGCGGATCGTCGAATTGCGCCCGATGTTCACGCCGGGCAGGATCACCGAGTCCTCCACGGTGCAGTAGGAGTGAACCCGGCAGTAAGAGAAAAGCAGCGAGTTGCGGACAGACGCGCCCGAAACGATGCATCCGCCGGCCGCCATGGAACTGATGCATTCCCCGCGCCGCCCGGGCTCGTCGAAAACGAACTTGGCCGGGGCGGCCTGGGGCTGATAGGTCATGATCGGCCAGGAGAGATCGTAGATGTTCAGGTCCGGGTTGATGGCAATGAGCTCCATGTTCGCTTCCCAGTACGCATCAAGGGTCCCGACGTCCCGCCAGTAGCCGCGCTGGTTGGAGTCGGCATCGCGAAACGGGTAGGCATAAACGCGGTATTTGTCGATGATGGCGGGAATGATATTGCGTCCGAAATCGTGATCCGTCCGTGGATTGTCCGCATCCTTGATGACCTGCTCGTAGAGAAAGTCGCGGTTGAAGACGTAGTTGCCCATGGACGCGAGACACGTGTCGTCGCTGCCGGGCAGGGGGGTCGGGTTTTCGGGTTTCTCCTCGAAGGCGATGACCCGGCCGTCCTCGTTGACGCTCATGACGCCCAGTTGCCCGGCCGCCTCTTCGAGGGGCACCTCGATGCAGCAAACGGTCATGTCCGCTTCGAACTCGGTGTGAGCCGCAAGCAGGGGGCCGTAGTCCATCTTGTAGACGTGGTCTCCGGCAAGGATCAGAACCAGGCGCGGGTCGTGGGTGCGGATGATGTCGAGATTCTGGTAGATCGCGTCTGCCGTGCCCTGGTACCACTCGCCGCCGATCCGCTGCGAGGCTGGCAGTATCTCGACGAACTCGCGGCGTTCGTCGGTGAAGCGGGCCCACCCCCTCACCAGGTGGCGGATGAGCGAGTGGGCCTTGTACTGGGTGAGTACGCCGATTCGCCGGACACCTGAATTGACGCAGTTGGAAAGCGGAAAGTCGATGATCCGGAACTTGCCGCCGAAGTAGACCGACGGCTTGGCCCGCCAGTTGGTCAGTTCGTGCAGCCGTGATCCCTGGCCGCCGGCCAGGATCAGGGCCAGGGTCTCGCGGGTGAGGCGACTTACAAAACGCGAATCGTCGGTGATCGGTCCGAGCATGGAGGTTTTCCCAGATGGTTTTCTGGTGGCCATGATAACGCGGCGAGTCGGGGATCAGCAGCGGCCGCTGCTTTTCACCATCTCGTGAATCTGCGACTGCAGTTGCGGTGAGAGCTGTTCCGGCTGCAAACGCCAGCGCCAGTTGTTGCCGGTCGTTCCGGGGCGGTTCATGCGCGCCTCGGAGTCCAGGCCCAGGTAATCCTGCATCTGGGCGATTGCAATTCTCGCCCGGCTGGAGAATGCGAGCCGGATCAGATCCAGATGGATGGACTCGGGCGTTCCGCCGGTATGACGCAGCACCGCGGTCTGCATGGACTTGATTTCTTCCACGGTGCGCGTATCTCCGGGGGCGCCGCGAAACCAGCCCACGGTCGTGTCATTGTCATGCGTACCGGTGTAGCAGACGGACTCCGCTTCGATATCGGACAGATCGAAGTCGTCCTCGCCGGCCTCGAACTGGAGAACCCTCATGCCCGGAATCCGCTGCCGTGCCCGGAGCGCATCCACCGCGGGCGTGATCTCGCCCAGGTCCTCGGCAATGATCGGCAGATCGCCGAGCGCCTCGCGAATCGCATCGAAGATGGCATCGCCGGGTCCAGGCTCCCAGGCCCCCTCCTTTGCCGAGGTGGCAGAAGAGGGCACCGCCCAGAACGCTTCGAAGCCCCGGAAATGGTCGATCCGCACGAGGTCCATCTGCTTTGCCGTGTGCCGGAGCCGCGCCACCCACCATCGGAAGTCGCCCTTGGCATGGTAGTCCCAGTCATACAGCGGATTACCCCACAGCTGGCCTTCTTCGCTGAAGTAGTCCGGCGGCACGCCCGCTACCGCGTCGGGTTGCCCGTCCTTGTCGATTCGCAGGATTTCCGGGTGCGCCCAGGCGTCCGCGCTGTCGAAGGAAATGTAAATCGGCATGTCGCCGAACAGCAGGACGCCTTTTTCATGCGCATGCCGGCGCAGGCGCTGCCATTGATGATGAAACAGGAACTGGATGATCTTCAGTTCGGCGATCTGATCGGCTTCCGAGTCTTCG
>JAWVZU010000342.1:0-2922 GCA_033722075.1 Lysobacterales bacterium | reverse complement strand
TGCCGCCAACGGTGAAAAAGGTCAGCGGCAGGTCGTCCGGGTCGGCAGCTTCAACATCGTCTCGGACGGGGAGTATCTCCGCTACGTGCCGGAAACCGACAATGTCGTCTCGCTGCCCCGGCAGCCGCAGCCGCGCTATGTAGATACGACGTCGGAGCTGGTTTCGGCCAACGACGGCATGATCAACTTCGGCATCGACCCGACCCGTGGGTCGCTGCTGGCCCTGCTGATCCAGTCTCCCAGCCTCAAGGAGCGGATCGAGCAGGGCGGCATCGTCGGTTACGTCATTCTTGGACTGGGCGCGCTTGCGCTGTTGCTTGCCTTCGAGCGGCTTCTGGTGCTGAGCATCGAATCACGCAAGGTGACCAACCAGCTCAAGTCCAGCGAAGCCAAGGACAACAACCCGCTGGGCCGGGTCCTGCAGGTTTACGAGAAGAACCGCGCGCTGGAACCAGAGAGCCTCGAAATGAAGCTTGGCGAAGCGATTCTGAAGGAGGTGCCAAGGCTCAACCGCGGCGTGACCTTCCTGAAGATCATCGCGGTCGTTGCCCCGCTGCTGGGTCTGCTCGGCACGGTGACCGGAATGATCAAGACCTTCCAGGCCATCACCCTGTTCGGTACCGGTGATCCGAAGCTCATGGCGGGCGGTATCTCGCAGGCCCTGATGACCACCGTGCTGGGACTGTGCGTGGCGATTCCGACCGTGCTGCTGCACACCCTGGTGGCCGGCCGGAGCAAGAAGATCACGCACGTGCTGCAGGAACGCAGCGCGGGTCTGGTTGCCGAACGCATGGAACAGGGCAGCGGTTCCTGAGGTCCAAATGTTCTGGTTACGAGAAACTCTGACGGCAATCCGGGATTTCCTGGAACTGGGCGGCGATGTCCTCGTGATCATCGCCGTGCTGACCCTGGTGATGTGGATTGCCTCGCTGGAGCGGTGGCTGTGGCTGCAGTTCGGGCTGAAACGTCGGGTTCAGGAAATCCTGGACCGCTGGAAGGCCAGGAAGGATCACCACTCCTGGCAGGCGCACCAGATCCGCCACGCGCTTCTGGCCGAAATGGCCTGGGACGCGGAAGCGGGGCTGGGCTTGATCAAGACCATGGTTGCCCTGTGTCCCCTGCTCGGCTTGCTGGGCACGGTGACCGGGATGATCGAAGTGTTCGACGTGATGGCGGTGTCCGGCACCGGGAACGCCCGGTCGATGGCCTCGGGCGTGTCGAAGGCGACCATCCCGACGATGGCCGGCATGGTCGCCGCATTGTCGGGAGTGTTTGCCACCACCTGGCTGGAACGCAAGGCGAAGTCCACCGT
The DNA here is from genome assembly GCA_033722075.1 of Lysobacterales bacterium. Classification (GTDB taxonomy): domain Bacteria; phylum Pseudomonadota; class Gammaproteobacteria; order Xanthomonadales; family SZUA-38; genus JAWVZU01. The sequence continues at coordinate 1,610 of JAWVZU010000342.1, read as the reverse complement.
GCGAGACGGAGAGGAAGCGCTGGTCGACATGGACGTGCCCCACCCGTCAGCAGCGGCCGGCTGAGCGAACTGTTTGGAGCAGACTGAATTATGAGACAGGTCTTTCAACATCTGCAGGTTCAGGAAGAGGAGCAGGAGATCAACCTGACTCCCATGCTGGACGTCGTGTTCATCATGCTGATCTTCTTCATCGTCACCGCTTCCTTCGTCAAGGAATCCGGGATCGACGTGAACCGGCCCGACGCGCCGACGGCAGTCAAGAAGGAAAGCGCCAACATCCTCATCGCGATCAGCGCGAACAACGAGATCTTCATCGATCGTCGCCGCGTGGATCCGCGTTCCGTACGGGCCAACATCGAGCGGCTGCACGCGGAGAATCCCCAGGGCTCGGTGGTCATCCAGGCTGATGAGGAATCCAATACGCGGACCCTCGTTCAGGTCATGGATGCGGCGCGGCAAGCGGGCGTGTTCAACGTCGCCTTGGCAGCCGAAGCCGACTAGAGCCATGACCGGACGCCTGATTCCCGCGATTTTCGGTGGACTGGCGGTCACCTTCGGCCTGCTGTTCCTGATGCAGATCCTCATCGCAACCGGTAAGCAGGCGGTGACCGAAGAAGTCGAGGGGCGGCTGATCGATTTCGTTCGGGTCGAACGCGACGAGACGGTCCAGCGCAAGGAACGCAAGCCGGAAAAGCCGCCTACGCCGGAAGCCCCGCCCCCGGACGCGCCGCAACCCAAGTTCGACAACGTTTCAGCCGACGCCGACTCGGTCAGCATCGCACCGGTGTCGGTCAGTGCCGACGTCAACATCGGAAGCAGCTTCGGGTTTTCGGCGGTCGACGGCGACTATCTGCCGATCGTCAAGGTGGCACCGATCTATCCCCGTCGGGCCCAGGACCGCGGAATCGAGGGCTACGTCGTCGTCGAGTTCACGGTCAACAAGGCGGGCGCGGTAGTCAATCCGGTGGTGGTCGAAGCTGAACCGCCCAACTATTTCGAGCGTGCCGCCCTGGCCGCGGTCGTCAAGTTCAAGTACAAGCCCAGAGTCGTCAACGGGGAGCCGATCGACACGCCCGGCGTACAAAACATCATTCGCTTCGAGCTGGAGGACTGATGAACGCGAAAGCAATCATCGTCTTGCAAAAGGGAACCCTCGCCCTGATCGCCTTACTCCTCGTGGTCGCCGCGGCCTCAGCGAACCCGGCGCCCGTTGTGCTGGGCAACCTGGCGGCGGTCGTGGCGACTCAACAGTCCGATGAGGAAGACGGTCCGAATACCGGCGGCCGCAAGGTCAAGCGCACGCCGACCATGCGGGAGAATGTCTACCGACAGCTTTCGGAAGCCCAGCAGGCTGCCGAGGCGGAAGACATGACCACCGCCAAGCGGATCGTCCAGGATCTCCGCGAGGACAGCAATCTCACCAGCTACGAGCGCGCCCAGGTGTTCAATTTCCTGGGGTACATCCATTACAGCGAAGGTAACTACTCGGCCGCGATCAACGCCTACGAGCAGGTCATCGCCCAGCCGGACATTCCGGAGGGCATGCAGACCCAGATCCTCTACAGCATCGCCCAGCTCTCTTTTGCGGAGGAGGACTACGCCAAGGCCGA
>JAWVZU010000341.1:0-2923 GCA_033722075.1 Lysobacterales bacterium | reverse complement strand
TAACCACATCTGGTTTTACGAGGGCGACCTGGCCGCGGCGAGGCACTGGATGCGCCGCGTGGCCGAACTCGATCCGGGCCTGGTGGGCTACGCCCTGAGCGGATGCCGGCTGCTCCTGGATCTACGCCAGTTGGACGCGGCGAGGACTTGTGTCGAAGGCTTCGCCAGCCGAGCTCCGGATGCACCGGCTGTGTTGCTGACCAGTGGTCTGGTGGCCCTTTCCGAAGGCCGCAACCAGGTCGCAAGGGACACGCTCCAGGCAATGCTCGAGAACCATGCCGAGGCAGAGCCGTTTCTCACCGGGCTGGCTACCCAGGCGCTGATGCTGGCGGGCGATGATGAAGGTGCGCTCGCCCACTTTCGGTCCCGCCTTCCAGGACTCTTTCAGCCGGATTCCGAATTTCCGGACCGGGACGTCAGTCTGGTAGTCGATGCCGGCACCCTGATGATGCGAAGCGACCCGGTGGTGGGGCGCCCGATCCTGGAGGCGGCACTCCGGCGAATGGAAACCCTGGATCGAATCCGAGGTGGCGATGCCTACCGGTGGCATGACATCTACGCCCGCGCCGCATTGGGGCAGGAAGCGCAAGCCGTCGCCGCGCTGCGGGAGGCGGTAGATTCGGGCCTGCGTTGGCATAATTGGATGATCGACCACCGTCCCGAGCTCGATCCCATTCGTGACCACCCCGACTTCCAGGCGGCGATGGCGGATCTTCTGGCTGACATCGAACGGCAACGCGAAGCGATGCCGATGGATGCCGCACCGTGAGTCTCTGGAACGAGCTCAAACGACGCAACGTCCTGCGGGTCACCGCGGCCTACGTGGTCGTGGGTTGGCTCATTCTGCAGGTGGCCGACATCGTCTTCGGCTTCATCGGCGTGCCGGACTGGGTGGGGCAGCTGCTCATCGCGCTGCTGGTGCTGGGCTTCGTGCCCGTCATCGTGGTGGCCTGGATCTTCGAACTCACACCCGAGGGCATCCGACGCGAAAAAGACCTGCCCGCCGACCACCAGAACCATGTATCGGCCAGAAAGCTGGATTACGTCACCATCGGCGCGGTGGTGGTCCTGGCCATTCTGACAAGCTATCAGCTGGTTCTAACGCCCGGCGAAGCGCCGACGGCCGATGGACCTGCCAGCGTTGCGGAACAGGAAAATGACTCTGACCCCTTTTCTTCTCTCCCGGCCGAGTCTGCCTCAGACGCACCCCCCAACTCCATCGCCGTCCTGCCCTTCGCCAACATGAGCGCCGACCCGGAAAACGAGTATTTCTCCGACGGCGTTTCCGAGGAAATTCTCAACCAGCTGGCGCGCATCCCGGAACTGAAGGTCGCGGCGCGTACTTCGGCCTTCCAGTTCAAGGGCGACAACCGGGATATCGGTGAGATCGGCCGGCTGCTCAACGTCAACCACGTGCTCGAAGGCAGCGTGCGGCGGGCCGGGGACCGGGTCCGGGTCACCGCTCAGCTGATCAACGTCGCGGACGGCTTCCACATGTGGTCGGACAACTTCGACCGAAAGATAGATGATATCTTCGCCATCCAGGACGAAATTGCCTCGGCCATCGCGCAGGCCATGGAAGTTGCCCTGATCGGCACCAAGAGTGCAGGTGACACGAACAACGTCGAAGCATACAACCTGTTCCTGCAGGGGCGCGCGTTGCTCGCGAAACGGGATACGGCAGAGGCGATCGCCAAGTTCCAGCAGGCGATCGATATAGACCCCGGCTTCGGGCGGGCCTACAGCAACATCGCTTTTGCTCAGGTCATGGGCGCATTTTATACGGGCCAGACACGGCTTGAGGACACGGTCAATCCACTAATTGACCAGGCGCTGTCCATCGATCCGAAGGACGCTCTGGCTTTGACCGCTCGCGCCCAGGTGCATCATCAAGCTCACCGCTTCGATGAAGCAAAGCGCGCTTTCGAGGACGCTCTCGAGGCGGACCCTGACAGCCCGGACACGCTGCATCTCTACGCGATCCTGACCGCGCTTCTGGGCGATCCGGAGCGAGCTTTGTCGATCTCACTTCAGGCCCGATCGCTCGACCCCCTCTCACCGATCATCAACGACTGGGTCGCGCGCCACCTGGCGAATCTCGGCCGTCTGGAAGAAGCCCTCCAGGTTGCGCAAGACAACCGCCGGCTGGCCCCGGATTTCGGACAAAGCATCGAGCTGGCGGCCGACCTGCTCCTCGCCCTGGGGCGCAAGGAAGAGGCCCTGGCCGCGTACCGATCCGCAATTGGTTCCTATGAGGCCGCCGAATCGGGGGGGCGGACCTACCCGATCAACGCCAACGCGGCAAGGATTCGGATGTTCGCCGCCATGGGAAAGCGGGATGAGGTCTTGGCGCTTATGCAGGAAATTCTTGCTACCGCAGAGTCGGGAAGTCTCAAGGCCTATGCGGCTCAGGGCCTCACGCGCATCGGTCAAGTCGACTCTGCCGTCGAGGTCATCCTCGCCAATCAGCCGGTCAACCCGGGAATCCTATTCATGTACCTGCGCAGCATCCCCGCCTGGCAACAGCCTGAACTGGCGGATCACCCCGCCCTGAAAAATCTGGCCGACTCTGTCGGGTTGCCGCTCAATCCTCTGGAACCGCAAGATCTTTGAGAGCCATGACAAATCTCTGCAACGGCTGACCCGTTGCAGCTTTAAACCGGCCAACTAGTCGTCTGCACAACACGGCTACAACGGACGGCAGTCCATCTGCCCGGCTGGCCCAACTTCGGGCACGGGTCGTTTGATCCGCTCAAAGAACGTCCAACTTTAAGCAACTTTCACCGTATTGCCTTTGGGAGAGTTGTTGGATGAATCAATCGATCCCCAGTCCAAATTACATCACCCGAAATTGAAGCGGCTGTCGCATTTTGAGCGGTTCCTGCGCCTGTTTACCTCCGTGCGGCCGGGGGAAGGCAGAAGC
>JAWVZU010000340.1:0-2926 GCA_033722075.1 Lysobacterales bacterium | reverse complement strand
CTCGAGGACCAGGGCCGGGCCATCGATACGGTGCTGGGCGGCATGAGCGGCCCGATCACCGTGAACGGGCAGACCTACAACGCGGTGATGCCGCCCATGAGTCACCTGTCCGACGCCGAAATCGCTGCCATCCTCTCCTACGTCTATGGGGCGTGGGGGAATGACGGCGATGCGATCGCAGCGGCCGAGGTTGCCTCCGCTCGAGCGGGGGGCAAGGCATCTACCGATCGCGCCGCGGGACAGCCCCACCCGGACACGCCGGCCAGCGAAATGAGCTACAAGGGCGCCCCGTCGGCGGTGTCTCCCGAATCGGCCGTGAGCTATATCGACTCCCAGGGACCGAAGATGACTCAGGCCGAGTTCGATCGCTCCAAGCAGATCTTCTTCGAGCGCTGCGCCGGCTGCCATGGCGTGTTGCGCAAGGGCGCGACGGGCAAACCGCTCACCACCGACATCACCCGGGAAAAAGGGACCGACTACCTGAAAGCGCTCATCACCTACGGCTCCCCGGCGGGCATGCCCAACTGGGGTACCTCCGGCGACCTCACGGAAGAGGAGATCGACGCGATGGCGCGGTTCCTCCAGCACGCGCCGCCCGAGCCGCCCGAGTGGGGTCTGGCGGAGATGAAAGAGACCTGGGAGGTCGTGGTCCCGCCCGAGGAACGGCCGACCGAACCGCAGCATGATCGCAACGTCGATAACTTCTTCTCGGTCACGCTGCGTGACGCGGGCCAGGTCGCCATCATCGACGGTGACACCAAGGAGATCGCCAGCATCGTTCCGACCGGCTACGCCGTGCACATCTCCCGGTCGTCCGCCTCGGGCCGCTACATGTTCACCATCGGCCGCGACGCCAAGGTGGACATGATCGACCTGTGGATGGATCCGCCCCAGGTGGTCGCCACGATCAAGGTGGGCCTGGAGGCGCGTTCGGTAGAGACTTCCAAGTTCAAAGGCTACGAAGATCGCTATGCGATCGCCGGGGCCTACTGGCCGCCCCAGTACGTGCTCATGAACGGCGACACGCTCGAGCCGCTGAAGATCGTCTCCACCCGCGGAATGACCGTCGACACCCAGGAGTACCATCCGGAGCCGCGGGTGGCGGCCATCGTCGCATCCCACGAGCACCCCGAGTTCATCGTCAACGTCAAGGAGACCGGCAAGATCCTGCTGGTCAACTACGAGGACATCGACAACCTGAAGGTGACGACCATCGGCGCCGCCCGGTTCCTTCACGACGGAGGCTGGGACCGGACCAAGCGCTATTTCCTGACTGCGGCCAACAATTCCAACCGGATCGCGGTGGTCGACTCGCGCGACCAGGAACTGGAGGCTTTGGTCGAAGCCCACGAGATTCCGCACCCTGGTCGTGGTGCCAACCTGGACGATCCCGAGTACGGGCCGGTCTGGGTGACCAGCGCCCTGGGCAACGCCGACATCACCTTCATCGGAACCGATCCGGAAGGTCACCCGGAGCACGCGTGGAAGACGGTGCGGGTGCTCCAGGGGCAGGGCGGTGGATCGCTGTTCGTGAAGTCCCATCCGAAGTCCACGAACCTCTGGGTTGACTCGCCCTTGCACCCGGAAGAGGCAATCAGCCAGAGCGTGGCGGTGTTCGATGTCAATGACCTGGAGGCAGGCTTCGAGGTCTTGCCGATCGCCGAGTGGGCGGATCTCGGTGAGGGGCCCAAGCGGGTCGTGCAGCCGGAGTTCAACAAGGCCGGCGATGAGGTCTGGTTCTCGGTCTGGAACGGCCAGGATCAGAACTCGGCCATCGTGGTGGTCGACGACAAGACCCGCAGCCTGAAGCACGTCATCAAGGGCGAGCGGATCGTGACCCCCACCGGCAAGTTCAACGTCTACAACACCCAGCACGACGTGTATTGAGTTGTACCCGGGCGGGCCGCAAGGCCCGCCCGCCTCAAAGGATCCAATTCATGGACAGAAACACGACCCTTGGCTTTCTGATTGCTTCGCTGCTGGCCCTGCCGGCCGGCGCGGACGATCTGGCTGAAGCAATCAGTGGTGGTAACGCAGGATTGTCCCTGCGTTACCGCCTCGAACTCGTCGACGACGACAACTTCAGCGAGGATGCCGAGGCCTCCACCCTGCGTCTTCGGCTGAACTACAAGACGGCTGCCTACCGCGGCTGGACCTCGATGATCGAATTCGACCACCTGGCCGAAGTCGGGCTGGACGATTTCAACAGCGGGGCCGGGACCAGCCCGGGTCGCAGCCAGTTTCCGGTGGTCGCCGACCCCGACGGCAGCGACCTGAATCAGCTCTGGCTTCAATATGCCTTCAGCGACGACACTTCGCTGCGCTTCGGTCGTCAGCGCATCCTGCTGGACAATCAGCGCTACGTGGGTGGAGTCGGCTGGCGGCAGAACGAGCAGACCTACGATTCGGCAAAGCTGGATTTCAAGCTTGGCTCCGGTTCCGGTTCCTACACCTATGTCGCCAACGTGAACCGGATCTTCGGCAACGATGTGCCGGCAGGTGACCACGATCACAACACGCACCTGCTCAACGGCAGCTGGCCCTTCGATGCGGGGCAGCTGGTGGCCTATGCCTACCTGATCGACAACGAGGACGCGCCCGCTGCGTCCAGCGATACGATCGGGCTGCGCTGGACCGGCAATACCGACCTTGTCGAGTGGCCGTTCAGCTACGTGGCCGAGTTTGCCCATCAGACGGACGCCGGCGATCACCCGGTGGACTACGATGCCGACTACCTGCGTCTTGAAGGCACCGTAGGCTTCGAACCGGTCAGCCTGGGTCTGGGCTTCGAAAGCCTCGGTGGCGGCGACGCGCCGGGCGCTGCCTTTTCAACGCCGCTCGCGACCCTGCATGCCTTCAATGGCTGGGCGGACCGTTTTCTGGCGACTCCGGATGCGGGGCTGGAAGATCTTTTTGTCACCGTCGG
>JAWVZU010000339.1:0-2946 GCA_033722075.1 Lysobacterales bacterium | reverse complement strand
GATGGCCCGCACGGCTTCGTTCATTTCATCGCGACTGCCATAGGCCCGGTTCACCAACCCCAGAGCCGCTGCCTCGGCGCCGTCGAAATCCCGCCCGGTGTAGGCCAGCTCCCGGGTCTGGCCCTCGCCGATCAGCCGGGGAAGGCGCTGCAGCGTACCGACGTCGGCAGCCATGCCGATGTCGATCTCGCGAATCGAGAAGGTCGCGTCCTCGGTGCAATAGCGCATGTCGCAGCAGGTAATCATGTCGATCGCACCGCCCACCGCCGCACCATGTATCGCCGCGAGAACCGGCTTTCGGCATGACTCGATGGCCGTCAGGTCGTCCTGCAGTTTCAGGATCACCCGGCGCAGCTTTTCGCTGTTGCGCCCCGTGTCGTCGGTAAACCCGTCGACCAGGTGGCCGAACACGGACAGGTCCATGCCCGAGCAGAAGTTCTTGCCGTTGCCGGAAAGGACAACCACCCTGACCCCGGGTTCTTCATCGGCCCAATGGAAACAGCTGCGCAGGTCATCCCACATCGCAATGTTCATCGCGTTGGCCTTGTCCGGCCGATTCAGCCGTATCTCGGCTACCTTGTCTTCCACCGTGACCTGCAATGTTTCCAATTCGGGGGGCATCGGTTTTTCGCTCATTTGGAATCCCTTGCTTCGGCCTTCAGCCGTTCCTTGGTTTTGCGTCCCCGGCGCTCCAGCGCGGGGCGTAACGCCCTGCCCAGGGTCGGGAACAGGTAACTCAGGGTCGTCAGATAACCGCTGATCCTCGGCATCGGTTGATCGAGCACCCGGTTGCGACAAAGCGCGACGATCTGTTCTGCAACTTCCTCGGCGGTGCTGATGGGTTGGGAAAACGTCAGGTCGGACACCTCGTCGATTTCCGACATGATGAATCCCGTAGCGATTGGCCCCGGTGAGACGCTCGCAACCTTGATCCCGGAGCCGGCCAGTTCCTCGGCTAGGGCCAGCGTGAACGCCCTGAGGCCAAACTTGGTGGCCGAATAGACCGCCGATCCCGGCACCGGTGTCCGGCCGGCCAGCGAGGCCACGTTGATCACCGCACCTGATCCCTGCTTCTTCAGATCGGGCAGGACCATCCGGGTCAGCATGATCGGCGCCTTCAGGTTGACATCGACCATGCGCCCCAATGCGTCCGGGTCGACGTCCAGCGCCGCCCCCCGGGCGTGGTAGCCGGCATTGTTCACCAGCACGTCGATCCGCCCGAAGCGCTGCCGAACGGTCTCCAGCATCGCCCGGCAACCCGCGACGTCGGTCACGTCCAGCGGCACGGTCAGAACCCGTTCGGGTGAGCCCAGCTCCTCAGCGAGGTCGGTCAGCGCCTCCTCGCCCCGGGCCAGCAGCACCAGGTTGGCGACCTCCCGGAAGAACAGCCGCGCAGTGGCGGCGCCGATGCCCATCGAGGCCCCGGTAATGATGACGGTTTGACCGATGAATGAACTCTGGGCCGTCACGGCGCCCCCACCTGATTGCACAGAGGTCCATGGTGCATCAACCGTGATCTCGCGCAAAGTCCACGACATTTTGTGGACGAGACCTCGCGCATGGTATCGCCATGTTTTTCATGTCCTTTATGGTCGGAGCGCTTCTCATCGCAACCAGTCCCGAAAATCTGCTCGAGTCGGAAAACGGCCCCTGGATCATCGTCGACGACGTGGTGATGGGCGGTCGCTCCGCCGGGGACGCAACGGTGGAAGAAGGCACGCTGGTCTTTTCCGGCGAACTCTCGCTGGAGAACAATGGGGGCTTTTCCTCGGTCCGACATCCGGTCGATGAGGACCTGGGCGAACACACCGGCATCCTCCTGGAAGTCCGCGGAGACGGCCGACAGTACCAGTTCCGGCTGCGTCACGGAAACCGCTACGACGGCGTGGCCTGGAAGACGGAGTTCCCGACCTCGGACGCCTGGACCGAGGTGCGACTGCCGTTTTCCGAGTTTCAGCCGACCTTCCGCGGCCGCTGGGTTCCCGACGCCGGGGGCGTCAGGCCCCATGAAGTGGGCCAGATCGGGTTCCTCCTCGCCGACAAGCGACCAGGGCCGTTTCGCCTCGAGGTCCGCAGGATCGAGCCCTACTGATCAACTGATCAGCCGGCGGCCTGCTCGGCGGCGACGTAATCCATGACCAGTTCGCGCAACAGGTGAAGCGGCACGGGGCCGTTCTTCAGCACCACCTCGTGGAAATCTCGAATGTCGAAGCGGTCGCCCAGCGCCTCCCGCGCCTCCTCGCGCAGGCGCAGGATTTCCATCATCCCGACCTTGTAGGCGGTCGCCTGCCCGGGCCACACGATGTAGCGCTCGATCTCGGCGATGACATCCGATTCCGCCATGCCCGTATTGGCCAGCATGTAGTCGATGGCCTCCTCGCGGGTCCAGCGCTTGGCATGGATCCCCGTATCCACCACCAGACGGACAGCCCGGAACAGCTCCGCCTGCAGACGGCCGAGATTGTCGAAGGGATTGTCCTGGAAACCCATCTCCCAGGCGACCCGTTCGGCGTAAAGGGCCCAGCCTTCGGAGTACGCGGTGAAGCCGATCTGCTTGCGGAATTGCGGGACGCCCTCGAGTTCCCGCTGCGTGGCGATCTGGTAATGATGCCCGGGAACGGCCTCGTGATAGGCCAGGGTTCGCATGTTGTACCGGGGCGTGGCCTTGATGTCATAGAGGTTGGCGTAGAAGATCCCCGGACGGGAACCGTCCATGGATGGGCCGTTGTAATAGGCTCCGGCCGAGGTTTTTTCCGAAAATTCCGGCACCCGTCGCACCTCCACCGGCGCCTCTGGGCGGGTCCGGAATGCCTCGTCCAGTCCCGAGTCGATCTCCTCGATGATTGTCCGATAGTCGGCCAGGATCTGCTCGCGTCCCTCGTCCGTATCGGGGTAGTAGAAACGCTCCTCGTCCGCCAGTTGCCCGATCAGGGTCGTGAAATCCTG
>JAWVZU010000338.1:0-2947 GCA_033722075.1 Lysobacterales bacterium | reverse complement strand
CTGCTGTTGTGGTGCTCTGGATCCCCGGGTCGGCTATGCCGCCCGAGGATGACGGTCTTATTGGGCGGTTGCCCTCTTTCGTCATGCTCGCGCACGCGGGCATCCAGGGATTGGGGAGTTAGGACCCTGGATCCCCGGGTCGACTACGCCGCCCGAGGATGACGGACTTACCGGCGTTGCCGCCTGAGGATGACGGTCTTACTGACGGTCAGGCGGGCCGCATCATTCTCACCGTGCCGATCACCCGTATACTGAAGGGAACCGTGGTCGCGGGATCCTACTTCGGAATGAGTGTGGAAGACCGAAAAACGAGCCGCACGTTAGGCGTGGTGATGGCCATCTTCGGATGCATTTTCGCCGCGGGCTGCGATCGCAACAATGGGGATACTGGCTGGCAAAGCGGTGAACCGCTGCCGAAAGCACCGCCAGTTGAAGCGGGGGCGACGCTGACTTTCGGTGATATCGATCCCGATACCCCGATGTACAAGATCAGCCGCATGCAGCCGCTCGCCGATCACCTCGCGATGGAGCTCGGATGGGATCCGGCGCGGGTGACGATTCGAATCGCCCGTTCGGTCGAAGAAATGGCCACGATGATCGTCGATGGCCAGGTCGACATCTACATGGACAGCCTCTATCCAACACTGTTGGTGCGTGAGCTTGCGGAGACTCGTCTTTTCCTTTCGCTGGTGGTGGAAAATCAGCGCAGCTACCACGCTCTTGTCGTGGGCCGGGCGACCAGCGACCTGAACACGCTGGATCAACTGGTCGGACGGACTATCGCCGCCCAGGAGGGGTTTTCCACCTCGGGTTACCTGTTGCCCATCGCGATGCTCATCGAGCGCGGCTACAGGCTGCAGCGGCTGAACGGGCCGGAGCCGCATCCAGCCCCGGATGCCATCGGGTTCTTCTTTTCCGGTGACGAGGAGAATACCGTCGCGATGATCCGCAATGGGGCGGTTCCCGCCGGAACTCTGTCCAGCGAGGACTATGACGATCTCCCGAGGCAAGTTCGCGACGAACTGCGGGTCTTGGCGAGGACGGAAGAGGTGCCGCGCAAGATTGCTTCGATCCGCTCCGACCTGGATCCGGCGCTCGTCGGGCAGGTGCGGGAAATCCTCCTGGCCATCACCGAAGACGATCGTGAGCGGATGATCGAGGAAACGCCGGGGCGTGGCTGGCGCTGGGAGTTCGAGTCGATTCAGCCAGCTACGGAGGCAGGCATCGAACGCGTCCAGACCATGATCGGCACGATCTCCGAACTGGAAGCAGGCGGGTGAGGGAAGGACGCCGCAAGTCGAGGCTTCTTGCCTACACTGGCTCAGAGCGGAGCCTTCTGGTTGCCGGGCTTTTCGGCATCCTGTCCGTCACCATTGCCGCCTTGACCTTCTCCAACACGCAGCGCCTCGAACGACAGCTGTTCCAGGAAGCCGAGGACCGCGCGGAGTACCTTGCCGCGTCGTTGAGCCAACGATTTTCCGACGCGCTGTATTTCAACGACGTCGAGGAGATCCGCAACTACGCGGAGACCCTTGGGCCCGGCGGCGACCTGCGGCGTGTCGCGGTGTTTGGCCGGGACGGCCGGTACATGGTCGATTCGAGCCAGCCGAAGATCCCCGCGGGAGCGATCGACCGGGCGCTCTTCGAGCGCGTATCACGCACCGTGGGGCCATCGTTTCGCAGGAGCGGGGATCGGATTGAAGCGGTGGCACCGACCCGCGTGCAATCGGAGCTGATCGGTGGGGTCTACGTCGAACTGGACCTGGCAACGGTCAACGAACGGGTGGCGGCGGTTCGCAAGCAGCAGATCCTGCAAGCGGTGGTGCTGGTATTCCTGGCGGCCGGCCTGTCGATTGCGCTGCTGAAGGCAGTCCGGGCGGCTCGCTCGCTCGATGTATCCGAGGCACGCTTCGAGGAACTGATCGATCAATCGCCTGTGGGCACCTCCATCTTCAGGCCCGACGGGACATTGCTTTATGCCAACAGGGCCCAGGTCCAGATGATGGGGGAGAGTGCCCGGGCCGACTTCCGACGCGACTACAACATTCTGCAGGACCCCCAGCTGATCAAGAGCGGATTGCATCCGCTGCTCAAGAAGGGGTTCACCGAGGAGGCCACCCGGCTGCCGACCTTTTCCTACCAGTTGGGCGATCCGGACGACAGCGAGAGCCGCGTGATCTGGGTGCGGTCGGTCATCTTCCCATTGCGGGCCGCAGGCGGCGAGATCCACCAGGTAGTGGTGATCAGTGAAGACGTGACCTCGCAGAAGCAGACCGAAGAGCGGCTCAGCTTCCTGGCCAATTTCGATTCCCTCACCGGATTGCCCAATCGTTCCCTGTTTCACGATCGTCTGGAGCATGCGGTGGCAGTTGCCAACCGCGGCGGTCGGCTGGCCATACTGTTCATTGGCCTGGACCGGTTCAAGCGGGTCAACGATTCGCTGGGGCATGTGGCCGGAGACGCGGTGCTGAAGGAGGCTTCCAATCGTCTTGTGGAGGCGGTCCGCAAGAAGGACACCGTGGCCCGCCTCGGGGGCGACGAATTCGTGGTGCTCCTGGAAGATGTCGATGATCAGCAGCAGGACGCAATCCATGTGGCCGGCCGGATCATCCGCGCGCTTGGGCGTCGCTTCTACCTGTCCAACGACGAGGTCAGGATCGGCGCCAGCATCGGCATCAGCCTGTTCCCCGAGGATTCCGAAGATATCGAAGACCTGGTGCCGCATGCCGACCGTGCCATGCATGCCGCCAAGCAGAACGGGCGCAACCGGTTCGAGTTCTATGATTCGCGGCTCAACGAGACGGCATTGCATCGCCTGAAGCTCGAAGGGCAGCTGCACAAGGCGGTCAAGGAAGGCGAGCTGCACCTCTACTATCAGCCCCTGGTGGACGGTCGCAGCGGGCAGATACTGAGCGTCGAGGCGCTAATCCGGTGGCAGCATCCCGAG
>JAWVZU010000337.1:0-3068 GCA_033722075.1 Lysobacterales bacterium | reverse complement strand
CGGGACTGGTCGATATCCACGCCCATGGGTCCATGGCCAGCAACGAGATCACCCCGCAACAGAACTTCGAGCAGTACTCGGCGCTCGCTTTCGGGGTGACCACGATCCACGATCCGTCGAATGACAGCACCGAAGTCTTTTCCCACGCCGAGCTCCAGAAGGCCGGCCGCGTGGTCGGGCCAAGGACCTTCTCCACCGGCACCATTCTCTACGGGGCGATCTATCCCGGCTACACGGCAATCATCGACAGCTACGAGGATGCCCTGTTCCACGTCCGCCGTTTGAAGGAACTGGGGGCGATCACGGTCAAGAGCTACAACCAGCTCCGCCGCGATTCCCGGCAGCAGGTCATCGCCGCGGGGGAAGAACTGGGCATCATGGTGGTTCCGGAAGGCGGCATGAAGTTCCAGCACAACCTGACCCACATCATGGATGGGCACACCACCATCGAGCACTCGATCCCGATCGCGCGCGGCTACGACGATGTGCTGCAGTTCTGGTCCGCAACCGGCACGGTCTATTCGCCGACCTTCGGCGTGGCCTACGGCGGCTTGAGCGGCGAGACCTACTGGTACGACCGGACCAACGTGTGGGAAAACGAGCACTTGTTGCGCTACGTACCCCGCTCCCGGGTCATTCCCCAGTCGATCCGGCGCACGACCGCGCCCGACGAGCACTACAACCATTTCGAGGTCGCCCGCTTCGCCAAGGCCCTCCGCGATGCCGGTGTCGGCGTCGTGATCGGTGCGCACGGGCAGCGGGAAGGACTCGCGGCCCACTGGGAGCTGTGGATGCTGGAACAAGGCGGCTTCACCGAGTGGGAAGCCCTGCGTGGCGGAACCATCGACGCGGCCAGGGCGCTTGGCATGGACGGGCAGATCGGCTCCGTCGAGGTCGGAAAGCTGGCTGACCTGGCGATCATCGACGGCAATCCGCTCGACGACATCCGCAGTTCGGAGCACGTGGTCTACAGCATGATCAACGGCCGACTCTACGACACGCTGACCATGAACCAGATCGGTAACGAGACGGATGAACGGGAGCCGTTCTTCTTCGAGCTGCCCGACGGCGATGTCTTTCCGCCGGCGGTCCAACGGGCCACCGAGGCCAAGGCCGCCTACTTCGGTTGGCGGCACTAGCTCAGGCTAGCACCCCTCGATTCATCTGATCTCTAGCGCCCCGATCCGTTGCTGAAACGGGTCGGGGCTTTACACTTCGAGGTCTGTCGTGATAACTTACCTACTAGTAAGTAACTAACGCTTACGCAACGAACGGGACAAGACCATGCACGGCACGACATTCAATACTCCGATTTCCACCACTCGGTCCGCCGGGAAATCGCGATCGAACCACCAGCGGTTCGCGACCATCGGCGGCGTCTATCTTCGTCAACTCCAGGGCATCGTCTTCGGCCTGATGGCGACGCTGCTATTCCTGTGGACCTGGCTGCTGCTGCCTGCCGGACAGGCTACGCATGCGTACGCCGCCTGGATCGGTATCGGCGCGGTCAGCCTGGCCGGCGTGGCATTCATCGAAGCTGAGCTTGGACGGGCCCTGATCGCCCTCGCGGCAGCCGGGTTGGGATTTGCACTGGCCTACTGGGGCATGACCAGCCCGACGGCGCTCGCCATCGCCTCGGTGGTGCTCGCGGCGACCAGCTTCCTGCTCGCACCGCGAGCCTATGCAGACACGCTGCATGCGGCCGGATGGCACTACGCGATCCTGGCGGCTACAGCGCCGATCCTGATTTGAGGTCAGACGCTGCTGCCGGGCGGCGCTTCCCCCAGCGCCGCCTGTGCGGCGGCCAGTCTGGCGACTGGAACCCGCGGCGGCGAGCAGGAGACATAGGTGAGTCCGATGCGGTGGCAGAACCGGATTGATTCCGGGTCACCGGCCTGCTCGCCGCAGATACCTACCCTCAGGTCCGGCCGGGTCGCGCGGCCCTTCTCCACAGCCATGGCCATCAGCGCACCCACGCCATCCTGATCGACCGCCTCGAACGGATTGATTCCGAGCAACCCCTGCTCGACGTAGAACGGCAGGAACTTGTTCTCGGCGTCCTCGCGGGAGAAGGAAAAGGCGGCCTGGGTGAGGTCATTGGTGCCGAAGGAGAAGAACTCGGCGGGTTCCGCCAGGCGATCGGCCACGACGCAGGCACGGACCACTTCGATCATGGTTCCAAACTGCGGAGACACCGCGCCTTCGCCAAGTTCTGCGAGCACCTCGGCCAGCATCGATTTCACCGCCACCAGCTCCGTCTCGGAACAGACCTGGGGCACCATGATCTCCGGCTCGACTTCCAGCCCCTCGGCCTTGACTTCAGCGGCCGCCTCCAGAATGGCCCGCAACTGCATCGCATAGATTTCCGGATGGGTGACCCCCAGGCGGACTCCGCGGTGGCCCAGCATCGGGTTTACCTCGGTCAGTTCGCGCACCTTCGCCAGCATTCGATGCTTTCGGGCAATCGCAGCATCCACTGCGTCGCCGTCAGGCAAGCCTCCGGCCGGGTCATCCCCGGCCGCTGCCACCTGGCGAAGTCCGGCGAGGCTCTTTCGCAGATGCTCGAGCGAGTCGATCTGCGCCTCCAGGTCACGTTCGCCCGGAAGGAACTCGTGGATCGGCGGGTCGAGCAGGCGAATGGTCACCGGTCGCGGCGCCATGGTCCGGAACAGCGCGGCGAAGTCCTCGCGCTGGATCGGAAGGAGGAGATTCAGTGCCGCCTGGCGTTCCTCCCGGTCTTCGGCCAGGATCATGTCGATGACCAGCGGCAGTCGATCCGCACCGCTGAACATCCGCTCGGTACGGCACAGGCCAATCCCCATCGCGCCATATTCGACCGCCCGGGTTGCGCCTTCGGGCGTATCCGTATTGGCCATCACGGCAAGTTGGGCGACCTGGTCGGCCCAGCCCAGCAGCGTGTGCAGTTCCTCCGAGAATTCGGCCGGTACGGTCGGGATGCGACCGAGGTAGACGAGGCCCGCTGCCCCATCGATCGTCACCACGTCGCCCTCGTGTATCACACGGTCCCCGATCCGGGCCTGCCGGTTGTCGCTGCTGACCAGCACCCT
>JAWVZU010000336.1:0-3080 GCA_033722075.1 Lysobacterales bacterium | reverse complement strand
GGTCGCATTGCGCTTGAGGGCCGCGCGACCGACGGCCAGGGCTCGGGCTGAGCCGTGCAGTTCAGGCCAGAGGACCGCCTCTCCGGCTGACTGGGGAACACGCGGGTTGATGATCGAACGAGACTTGGCCATGGCGTGGGGTCAGTCGATCGGATCCTCCGGCCGCTGCCCCGCCACCTGCAGCACCGCAAAGAGCAGACCAATCCCCAACAGCATGCACACCCAGACCGGGGCGCCAAAGCCTGTTGGAAGGGTTCCGACGATCAGTGCGATCAGGCCGACCAGCATCGCGTAGGGCAGCTGAGTCCGTACGTGGGCAATGTGATCACACCCGGAGGCCATGGACGAAAGCACCGTCGTATCCGAGATGGGTGAGCAATGATCGCCCCACACCGCTCCGGCCAGGACGCAGGCGATGGCCGAGTAGAAAACTTCCGGGTGCGCTTCGATATTGCCACCCAGCACGGCCCACAGCAGTGGTATCACCAGCGGCATGAGTATGCCCATCGTCCCCCAACTGGTTCCCGTGGAAAAAGCCGTGGCCGCGGCCAGCAAAAACACGAGCGCCGGCAACACCCCGGGCGGAAGGGAATCACCGAGTACGGAAGCCAGGAAGTCCGCCGTGTTGAGGGCCTCGGTCACGCCGGAAAGTGCCCAGGCGAGAACCAGGATGATCATGGCCAGCAGCATGGAGCGGCAACCCCGGTACCAGGCATCCACTGTTTCGGCGAGATTCAGCACGCGCTGGCTGATGGAGAGCCCGGCTGCCACGACGACGCCCAGCAGCGAGCCCCACAGCAGCGCCTTGTAGCTGTCCGCGTCGCCGATGATTTCACGCAGGCCCTTGCCTTCACCGCCGCCGGTGACGAACAGACCCGCGATGACGCCGAAGACCAGCACCGCGACCGGCAGGATGGCGTTGATTGCGCGGTGGGGACGATCCGGATGCGGATCGACGCTGTCGTGGTCCGAGTCCTGCATTTCCGAGATCGATTCCGATTCGACGATGCCCCGGTGGCGGGCACGTTGCTCCGCTCGCAGCATGGCGCCGAAGTCTTTGCCGATGAGGGTGACCATGAACACGAACACGATGGCGAGAATGGGATAGAAACTGTAGGGAATGGAGGCCAGGAATACGGCATAGGCATCCTGGTCGGCACCCAGCTTGTCCAGGGCATCATCGATCAGCCCCACCTCATAACCGATCCAGGTCGTGACGAACGCCAGGCACGAGACCGGGGCAGCCGTGGAGTCCACGATGTAGGCGAGCTTTTCGCGGGAGACCTTGTAGCCGTCGGTAATGGGCCGCATGGTGTTGCCGACCACCAGGGTGTTCGCGTAGTCGTCGAAGAACACGGCCAGGCCCATGCCCGCAGTGGCCACGCTGGCATGCCGGGCATCGTTGGCCCAGGCGGCGATCCGGTTGACCACGCCCTGCATGCCGCCGTTGCGGGAGATGATCCCGACCATACCGCCGATCATCAGGGAAAACAGGATAATCGCCCCGTGGTCCCGGTCCGCGAGGGCATCCAGGACATAGACCTCGGTGGTATCCAGCAGCCCCAGCCACAGACCCTGGACGTCGAGGCCGTGAACGATCCAGGCGCCCGTCCAGACGCCCAGAAAGAGGGCAGGGATCACGTGGCGGAACACGAGTGCGGCAGCGATGGCGAGCAGCGGCGGCAGAACGGACAGCCATCCGTGGTCAACCGTTTCCGCTGACTCCTGGCCGAAGACCGCACCGCTCACCGCGAGCAGCGAAATTCCGAGAATGCAGGCGCTCTTCAGGCAATTGGTCATGGTTGTTCTTCTTGAGGTCCGGGCGCCCATGGAAAACCCGGCATTCTCTCATGGGGCCGCGAGACGGGACAAGGCGGGCATCAGGGTCCCAAGACGGCCGGCAGGCACTGATGCGTGTGAACTGGCGACGAATAGCCCGAACCATGATGGACAAGAGCCTCCGAATCGAGGCCGCTTGGTCAGAGCTTCACATTCGGGGCGTGGGGGTTTGCTATATTTTCGCGCTGCTAATTCTGGTCTAAGGAACGTCCATGCCTTTTCTCCGGTTGTTCGGCATCTTCCTCTCCTTGGTTCTTGGCGCTGCTCAGGCCGAAGTGAAACAGGTTGCTCCTGGGAATGAGACCCTGGCGACGGCCGTGACCAATGCGGTGGCCGGGGATGTCCTCGAGCTCCTGACAGGGAATTACTCGGGCACCACGGTCACCATCGACAAGCAACTGACACTGCGCGCAGCGTCAGCTTCGGATGACCCGGTCCTGCTGCTGCCGCTGTCGCTCACGGCAGACGGGATCCGCCTGCAGGATCTCAATTTCAACGGGACCTCGATCACAAGCAGCGCCGATGTCGTCATTGCCGGAAATGCGCTGGTCAACACGGCCGTCACCGCGAACAATTCCCTTGCGTCCTTGACCTTCATCGACAACACGATGGAACAAAAAGTTTTTTCTCCCAGGGGTGAGGTCAACTTTATCGGCAACACCTTTACCAACGTGGTCATCCAGGGCAGTCCCACCACTGCGCGAGTGCTCGGCAACGTCTTCAATGCCACCGAGGCCGAGCGCCAAATCGCTCTGGGAGGCAGCGAGGTTGCGATCATCGGCAATGAATTCGCGGTCGTCGGCAGGGGAAACACTCTCGACGCGAATATCACATGTAGTCCCTCGGCCGATTGCCTGGTCATCGGCAACCGGATCTCCTACGAGGGCCAGTTTACCTCGCCGACCTTCGTGCCGCGGATTCTTAATGCGAACGGCAGCCGCGTCTTCGTGCGCAACAACCTTATCAAGATGACCAGTGCAACCGGTAACGACGCGGCTGGCCTGAATGCCATTCGCATCGACCGCACTGGCGTATTCATCGACATCTCCAACAACATCATCGACTTCGGCGGGTTCGCGATCGGGAACGATCCGGATGTGGCGGAAAACGGCGCCATCCACGTGGAAGACAGCGCGACGGTCCAGGGCAACATCCTGGTGGGCATCCAGCGTCCGACCTTCACCTTCGACCCGCGCGCCGTGGCGAACCAGTTCCTGGCCAACCTGTGCTCCAATACCCTG
>JAWVZU010000335.1:0-3106 GCA_033722075.1 Lysobacterales bacterium | reverse complement strand
GTCCTGAATGCGCTTTCGCCGGACCACGCGGAGACGGTCCGACAGCGGATCACGGAGCTTGTTGCGGAGCGTGATCGCCTGTTCGAGCACCTGGCTCATCTCAGGTTCGTGCGCGCCTGCTATCCGTCGGATGCCAATTTTCTGTTGCTGCGGGTCGCAAACGCCAATGAGCTGTTGGACGCGGCCGCAGGGGAGGGCTTCGTACTCCGTGACATGCAGGCCCTGGAAGGGCTGGAAAACTGCGTGCGGATCAGCATTGGATCCGACCTGGAGATGGGCAAGTTCTACCGCTTTCTCGATTGGTTCGACCGGAAATCATGAGCAAACGCAAGATTCTATTCGTTGATCGGGACGGAACCCTGATCGAGGAACCGGAAGACGAACAGATCGACCGGTTCGAGAAGCTGGCGCTGGTGGATGGCGTCATTCCCGCAATGCTGCGGCTTAAAGCGATCGGCTACGAATTCGTGATGGTCAGCAACCAGGATGGGCTCGGAACGGACAGCTTTCCGGAAGACGAATTCGAAGGCCCGCATCGACTCGTGCGGCAGATCTTTTCCTCGCAGGGAATCGAGTTTGCGGATGAACTGATCGACCGATCCTTCCCCGAGGACAACGCATTCACGCGAAAGCCCCGCATCGGCCTGGTGCTGGACTATCTGAAGGGCGGTGATCTGGATCTGCAGGCCAGCGCCGTGATCGGCGACCGTGAGACGGATATCGAACTGGCCGAAAACATGGGCATTCGCGGTTTTCTGCTGAAACCGGATGGCCTGGACTGGCCCGCCATCGCCGATGTGCTGGAAAACCGCCCGCGGCATGCCGTCGTGAGACGCGAGACCAAGGAGACCCGGATCGAGGTGGAGGTTGACCTGGATCGCACGGCAGAGCCGGAGATCTCCACCGGAATCGGCTTCTTCGATCACATGCTCGACCAACTCGGCAAGCACGGGAGCTTCGCCCTGCGACTCACCTGCGACGGTGACCTGGAGATCGACGAGCACCACACGGTGGAGGACTCGGCCCTTGCCCTGGGCGAGGCGCTGCGCCGTGCCCTCGACGACAAGCGCGGCATCGGACGCTATGGCTTCGTGTTGCCCATGGACGAAACCCAGGCGCAGGTCGCCATCGACCTGGGCGGCAGGTCCTATCTGCGCTTCGAGGGCGAGTTCCCGGTCGAGCGCGTCGGTCAGCTTTCCACCGAGATGGTCCCGCACTTCTTCCGCAGCCTCGCTGACGCACTCGGCGCGACGATTCACATCCGGGTCGATGGTGAAAACAGCCACCACATGGTCGAGGCGGTCTTCAAGGGCGTGGCGCGCTGCCTGCGGCAGGCCGTGCAGAAGGAAGGCGGTGAGTTGCCGTCGACCAAGGGCATGCTGGCATGAAGGTGGCCATCGTCGACAGTGGCGGCGCCAACATCGGCTCCGTGGTCTATGCCCTGGAAAGACTGGGTTGCGAAGCGGCCCTCACCGATGACGCGGAACTCATCGAGTCCGCGGAACGGGTCATACTGCCGGGTGTCGGAGCGGCGGCCGCTGCGATGGCTCACCTGGCGAAGAACGGGCTGGACCGGGTGATCCCCACGCTGTCTCAGCCGGTGCTCGGCATCTGCCTGGGCCTGCAACTTCTCTACGACCACTCGGAGGAAGGCAATGTCGTTTGCCTGGGTGTCTTTCAGGGCACGGCGCGCAAACTGCCGGAGCAGACAGGGTGTCGTGTGCCGCACATGGGCTGGAACCAGCTCAGCCTGCGCAGGGATTCGCCCCTGCTGGAGGGAATCACGGACGGTGACTGGGCCTATTTCGTGCACAGCTACGCGCTGCCCGTGGACGATGCGCTAACCGTTGCCGCTTCCGAACACGGAACCGAGTTCACCGCCATTGCCGGTCGCGGAAACTTCCACGCCGCCCAGTTTCACCCGGAACGCTCGGCCGCTACCGGCGCTAGGCTTCTCGAAAACTTCCTGGCCATCGAATGATGATTCTTTATCCAGCCATCGACCTCCGGGACGGACGCTGCGTGCGTCTGCTGCGCGGTGACTATGATCGCGAGACGCGCTACCGGGAAGATCCCGCCGCGCTCGCCGAGGAGTACCGGAGCGCCGGCGCGAATTGGATACACGTCGTCGACCTCGACGGCGCCCGATCCGGGAATTTTGCCAATCTCGAGGCCATCGAGGCTATCGCGAAGACCGGCGCGACAATCCAGTGCGGTGGCGGCATCCGCGCGCGAGAAGATGTGAAGCGACTGCTCGACTCCGGTGTGAGCCGGGTCGTCATCGGTTCGCTCGCCGTGGCCGAGCCGGATCGGGTGGGCGACTGGATCGACGACTTCGGCAGCGCTGCGATCTGCCTCGCATTGGACGTCCGGCGGTCCGAAGAAGGTGGTGAGGAGCTCGCCGCTGCCGGCTGGACCGAGTCCACCGGGGTCAGCCTGGCGGCCGGTATCGCCAGTTTCCAGGGGCACGCTCTCGAGCACGTGCTGTGCACCGACATTGGCCGGGACGGGACCTTGGAGGGGCCGGCCACAAGCCTCTATCGCAAGATGGCTGCGCGCTGGCCGGCGTTGTCGATCCAGGCATCGGGCGGTGTCCGGGCGCTTTCCGACCTCGATGAGCTCCGTGGGACGGGCGTGTCCGGGGTAGTGGTCGGGCGAGCCATTCTGGAAGGACGGTTCACCGTCGAGGAGGCGCTTCAATGCTTGCGAGACGGTTGATTCCCTGCCTGGACGTCCGGGATGGCCAGGTCGTCAAGGGCGTCAGGTTCCGCAATCACCGGGTGATGGGCGAGATCGAAGAGTTGGCCATGCGTTACCGAGACGAGGGCGCGGACGAGCTCGTTTTCTACGACATTTCCGCCAGCCCGGAAGGTCGAACGGTCGACGTGGCCTGGGTGGAGCGAGTCGCCCGGGTGATCGACATACCCTTTGCCGTCGCGGGCGGAATCCGCAGCGTCGACGATGTCCGGAAGATCCTTCACGCCGGCGCCGACAAGATCTCGGTCAACACGCCGGCGCTGCAGAATCCCGACCTCATCGACGCCCTGGTCGATGCCTTCGGTTCCCAGTGCGTGGTGATCGGCATCGATTCCCACTGCGACGACCG
>JAWVZU010000334.1:0-3116 GCA_033722075.1 Lysobacterales bacterium | reverse complement strand
TCAGTGACCATCGGAGGTTTGCGTGGGAGGACAGACCAGCGTGGGGATTACGGGCCCGATCGGCGCACTGATTGTTTTTCTCGGTTTCTCGTACTCGGCCGCTGCCGTCGGTATTTTCGGTTGGAGCGAACCGGTGGAATTACCCGGGGCGGGGATTCGGCTGGAGGCCAAGCTGGACACCGGGGCGGACACGTCTTCCCTGGACGCCACCGACATCCGTCTGTTCCGGCGGGGCGAAAACCGCATCGTGAAGTTCAAGGTGCGCGACCCGGAAACCGGCGAAGAACTCAGGCTGGAAAGAAACTTCGTCCGCTCGAGCCGAATTCGCCGCCATTTTGGGGATTACCAGCTGCGCCGCGTAGTCGAGCTGGAGATCTGCCTGGGGACCAACCGCCGCAAGATCGAGGTCAACCTCATCGACCGCAGTAACTTCAGCTATCCCATGCTGCTCGGCCGGAACGCGCTGGCCGGCATCGCCCTGGTTGATCCGGCGATCAGCGACACCAGCACGCCGAACTGTCCGGAAGAAGACGCCGAGGCGACCGCACGGTGAAGCGCAAGTCCTGGCATTGGCTGATTCTCGCCCTGGTTCTGCTGGTCGTAGGCATCGGCACCTTTGTCTACAAGGCCTACGTCCTGGGGTTTCCGGTCACGCCCAATATGGAAGAGACCACCTGGACGGTTCAGGTGCGCTTGAGCCTGGAACCGAAGACCGGACCGGTCAAGGTGACCCTCCTGCTTCCGGACCAGGTGCCCGGCTTCGAGCGCCTAGAGCAAAGCTTCGTGTCCAAGGGCTTTGGCCGCACCACCCTCGAGCGGGACGGCGACCGCGTCGCGGAATGGACCATTCGGCGCCTCCCGGATGAGCGTAACCTCTACTATCGTGGCGTGTTCTTCCAGGAACGGGGCAACGTCGGCTGGACCGACACCCCACCCTACCCCGAAGCGCCCGAGCTCGAGGAGCCGTTTTCATCGGCCCTGGAAGCGATCATCGAGGACGTCAGGGCTCGGTCCGCCGATATCGAGAGTTTCGCCTTTCGGGTGCTGGAAAGGCTCAACGATGCGACACCGGATGAGAACACGCAGATTTTCCAATCGCGCAACGAGGGAACCAGCGACGAAGTCCGGACCGCGGTAGAGATCCTCGCCGGCGCCCGTATCCCGGCCACGATCGTCCGCGGCGTCCGCCTGGTCGAGGAACGTCGCCGGGTTGACGTCGAGAGCTATCTGGCCGTACACAACGGATCCCGCTGGATCTATTTCGACCCGGTCGACGGCAGCCGGGGCGTCCCGGAAGACGTATTCCTCTGGTGGCGTGGCGACCGGCCGGTCGCGGTGGCCGAGGGCGCTGAAATCACCGACATCCGTTTTTCCGTTCGGCACAATCCAATCGGATCGCAGGAACTGGCGATCGAACGGGCCAAGCGTCGCGACTCGGTCTTTCACCACCTTTCACTGCTGAACCTGCCGGTGGAAAGCCAGGCCGTGTACGGGATTCTCCTGATGGTTCCACTGGGTGCGCTCATCATCGTGGTCCTGCGCAACCTGATCGGGGTGAAGACCTTCGGAACCTTCATGCCGGTACTGATTGCCATGGCGTTCCGCGAGACGGAACTGCTCAAGGGGCTGTTGCTGTTCAGCTTCGTCGTGGCCATGGGGCTGGCCATCCGCTTCTACCTCGAACACATCCGTCTGCTGCTGGTTCCTCGCCTGGCCGCCGTGCTCACCATCGTCGTGCTGCTGATGGTCGCGACCAGCCTCGCCAGCCACAGCATCGGTTTCGAAGTCGGGCTGTCGGTTTCCCTGTTCCCCATGGTGATCATGGCGATGACCATCGAGCGGATGAGCATCGTCTGGGACGAGCGGGGGCCCGCCGAGGCGATCCGGGACGGGGTAGGCAGCCTGATCATCGCGGCCGCAGCATTTCTGCTGATGGACCTGGAGATCGTCCAGCACCTGACCTTCATGTTCCCCGAACTGCTGCTGGGCGTACTGGGAATCATCATCATGCTGGGCCGCTATACGGGCTATCGCCTGAGCGAGCTGGGCCGCTTCCGCAAGGTCGTGGACTTCAGCGGGAGCCGCCGTCATGGGTCTGTTTGAAGCCTGGCGGACACTCAAGGGCGCCGGTGTGCTCGGCCTCAACGCCCGCAACGGCGATTACATCTCGCTCTACAACCCCCGCCGGCTCTATCCACGGGTCGATGACAAGATCCTGACCAAGTCGCTGCTGACGGCGGCGCAGATGCCGGTGCCGGAACTCTACGGAATCGTCTCGACCCAGTACGAGGCCGCCCACCTCAGCCACCTGCTCGACAAGCACGACCAGTTTGCGCTGAAGCCGGCGCATGGCGCCGGGGGCGACGGCATCATGGTCATCGTCGGCAAGCGGCGCGACCGATGGTGCAAACCGGACGGCCGCCTGGTTTCTCTCGAAGACCTCGAACATCAGGTCTCCGGGATCCTGTCGGGCATGTTCAGTCTCGGCGGGCATCCCGACGAGGCCATGCTGGAAGCGCTGGTGGAATTCGATCCGGTGTTCAACCAGATTGCCTGGCAGGGCGTCCCGGATATCCGCGTGATCGTTTTCCTCGGCTTCCCGGTCATGGCCATGGCACGCTTGCCCACGCAGGCATCCGGAGGGCGCGCCAACCTCCACCAGGGAGCTGTCGGCGTCGGCATCGACTTGACCACGGGGCGAACCCACGGCGGGGTCTGCGCCGGCGAGGTCATTCATGAACACCCCGACACCGGCGCGTCGCTCCAGGACTTCCAGATTCCCCACTGGCGGGCCATTCTCGACATGGCGGCCAGTTGCCATGAACCGATCGGCCTGGGCTACATGGGCGTGGACATTGTCCTGGACAAGAACCGGGGTCCGGTCATTCTCGAGCTGAACGCGCGCCCCGGACTGAGCATCCAGGTAGCCAATCAGGCCGGGCTGGGGCTGCGGCTCGGGCAGATCGAACAGCTCCCGGAGGCCGAGCGAACGGCAGCCGAGCGGGTGGAGCTGGCGCTGTCACTGCTTTGACTCATCCGAACGCCGCCAGGCTCGTACCGTCTCGGCCCCGCCCAATTCCTTTCGAATGCGCGCAAGCCACCGGCGGGTCCAGACC
>JAWVZU010000333.1:0-3123 GCA_033722075.1 Lysobacterales bacterium | reverse complement strand
GTTGTGTTGGCTCGGTCGCATATAATCAGTGATTGGTGCGCCAATCGGGTAAACGGATTGCGCGCTGTCGGTTTTCCGCCCAATCTCGCGGCACATCTCGCCCGATCGCCCTTGAACCGTAGCTACGGCTACGCTTCTGCGGACGATCGACCAAGCTGCCGTCGCGAGCTTGACCGGAAACCCCGACCCCTCATGCAACATCCAGGCTAGCGACATGCCGCAACCAGATACCTATGAGGTCTTCGAGCAAATGGTGGGAGCCTTTGCCTGGGAGGAAGCCCGGAACCGCCACGATGTGGTTGCCCGTCTCGAGATCGGCTGGATCTTCATTACCCTGGGCTACGGCACGAGCGAAGTCGTCGTCGAGGTGGTCGGCAGGCAAAAGCGCTTCGAAGGGCGAGTGCATCAGAGGAGTTTGCCTTCGCCTTTACACATTCCGGACGCGCTGGCGACGCATGCGAGGAAGCTCCGCGATGAAGATCTCTCGGGTGTGGTTTACGACTGGTGCTACGCGCATCGGATCGCCAATGGAAATGGCGAGTGGACCGTGCGATGGATCGGCCGCGATCCCGACCAGCGTGAGCTCCAGAAGAGACTTGTCGACGCCTATTCGGCCTGTGCACGGCAAGTCGGGGCGGATGAGTTGATCGACGGTCCCAAGCGATAGCCTCGATGCATAGTTCCGGCAACGGTCTCGCGAGGGGGCTTCACACGCATGGCAGCGCCATAAGCCGGCCCCCTTCACCCGGTACTCAGTTCGCGTGAGCTAAAACCCGGCACCAACATCAGTACGGAGAAGTGAACATGGGTTATGTCCTCATCCACCACACCGGTTGCGGGTCGTCGAAGAAGGGGCTGACGCTGCTGCAGGAAAACTGCGTCGAACCGGAAATCCGCAAATACATGAACAAGACCGAACGCCTCAACGAGCAGGAGCTGCGTGAGATCGCAAAGAAGATGGGTGGAGTCAGTCCGCGGGAGTTCATGCGGGCCAAGGACGCAGAGAAGGCCGGGATCACGGATGCCAGCAGTGACGACGAGATCTTCGCCGTGATGGCCGAGAATCCGAAGGTCATCCAGCGGCCGATCGGCATCAATGGCGGCAAGGCCGTCGTAGGCAGGCCGAACGACGCGCTACTGGGTATCGTCTAGGGCTGCATCCAGAACATTAATCAGCTCCGACCGGACATCCTGACCGGTTCGCGTCGCGTCGGTGACGTGTTCGGGCCGCAGTTCCCGGTCGAGCCAGATCCCCTCGGAGGCCGGCTCGGGCTTTTCCGCTGCGAGCCAGATGGCCGTGTCCGCGCCCTGGGACGCGTCGCGAAGAATCGGGTTGAACAGGGCCCGGAAGCCGGGGAGCGAGGTCTTGACGCCCTCGGTGTCGACCCAGCCCGGGTGCATCACGTGGAACGAAAATCGATTGCGGTAGTGCTCGTTCCAATGATGGGTCAGCTCAACCTGCGCCCGCTTGTGGCGGGCGTAGGCCTTGACGCCGTCGTGCCGCTTCGCGTCGGTGACATTCAACCGATCGGGGCGGAGCGGTTCGGTGTACATGCCGCCCGAACTCATGTTGATGACCAGCGCGCCGTCGGCCAACCGCCCTTTCCCGATCAACAGCTCGGTGAGGAGGTAGTGGTTCAGGAGGTTGGTCGCAAAGGAAGTTTCGAAGCCTTCCTCGGTCAGTGAGTGGTCATTGAGCAGCACCCCGACGTTGTTGAGCAGGACGTCGACTGTCCGGTCCTGCAGCGTGTCGACCGCGTCGCGGACTTCGCCGGTCAGCGACAGATCGGCCGCAAGGGTCTCGATCCGGTCGGCGCCCGGCAGTTCCGCAAGAGTTTCCAGCTTTTCGGGCGAACGGGCTACGGCGATGACGTCTGCACCGCGCGCCGTGGCCTGGTTGACGATTTCCCGCCCGATGCCGCCGCTGGCACCGGTCACGAGCCACGTCTGACCGCTGAAATCTGCATCGACCGGCTGCTTGTCCAGCCTCCGCTTCTCGAAACCCAAACGGCTGAATTTCGGGGCAAACGCCAGATAGAAACGGACGCCGAGTACTAATTGGTTGATCATGATCGCAATAAATGTCGGGGTTGACTCGTTTGCGGGCCGTGAATGACCGCTGTCGCATGCGAGACATCGCATTCCGCTGCTATGATTCGACGCTGGATTCCAGGGTCGGGGGAATATGGCGGACCTGCTTACCGAACTGAAACGCCGAAACGTCTTCAAGATCGGCGTTCTGTATGTCGTCACGGGCTGGCTGTTGCTGCAGGCCGGCGATGTCCTGTTTGCCCTGCTCGGGCTGCCGGACTGGACGCTGAAACTGGTCCTGGGCTTTCTCCTGCTCGGGTTTCCCGTCGCCTTGGTCTTTTCCTGGATTTACGAGCTGACCCCGGAAGGGATCAAGCGCGAAAAGGACGTCGACCGCACCCAGTCGATCACGCCGGAGACCGGGCAGAAGATCAACATTGCGATCGGCGCCGGCCTGGCCCTGGCGATCGGCTTGCTGCTCTACCAGCAGTTCGGACCGCAGCGAACGGCACCTGCAAGCGAACCGATCGCGACTGCGACGCCGCCGCCTCGACCCGCCCCTGACCTCGACACCACCGCGCCCGCACTGGAGACCGAGCCCTCGGTGGCGGTACTGCCCTTCGTCAACATGAGTTCTGACACGGAGCAGGAGTATTTTGCCGACGGCCTGTCCGACACGCTGATGCATATGTTGTCCCAGGTCGGCGGCCTCAAGGTGGCCGCGCGCACCTCGTCCTTTGCCTTCAAGGGTCAGGCGATCAACGTCGAGGAAATCGCCCGGGAATTGAAAGTTGCAACGCTGCTTGAGGGGAGTGTGCAGAAAGCGGGCGACCGGGTGCGGGTCATTGCTCAGCTGGTGGATGCGTCCGACGGGGCCCACCTGTGGTCTGCAAACTTCGACCGGGAATTGAAGGACATCTTCGCGATCCAGGACGAGATCGCTCATGAAGTGGTTTCCGCCCTAAAGGTCGCCCTGCTCGACGAGGACGAGACCCAGCTCCGGGAGCGCTATCAACCGTCCCTGGAAGCCTATGAACAGCTCATCCTGGGTCGTCAGGAAGTGGAGAAACGCACCGCCGAGGCCTTGGCCAC
>JAWVZU010000332.1:0-3136 GCA_033722075.1 Lysobacterales bacterium | reverse complement strand
TTTCGGGGACAATGCCCTGTTGTTCGAAACCCTGTTCTGGTGCGAAGTGGGCGGCGAGCGGGAACTGCGGACCATTCGCAGCGATATCCGATTCCGCCTTGATGAGCTGTTCCGCGACGCCGGCGTGGTCATTGCCTTTCCACAGCGCGATGTTCACCTCGACACGTCACGGCCGCTGCAGATCGAAATGCTGGATGGAGGAGAGGCGCCGGGATGAGCGACGACTTCAACCGGTTCCATCGACTGGATGGCGAGGGCGGTGCCAGCGAACTCGATCGCAGGCAGCTGGAAAAGCAGACCGCGGACGAGCCGCTCTGGCTGCGCTGCGACCTGCGCGATCGGGCCAATCAGGCCTGGCTGCAGGACAAGGCCGGGATCCCGGAGTTTGCCGTCGACACGCTTCTCGCGGAAAGCACCCGCCCACGGTTTTCGGCGACCGATAATGGCCTGTTGTTGGTCCTGCGTGGGGTCAACATGAATCCCGGCGCCGAAAGCGATGACATGATCGCGGTGCGCATCTGGCTGGACCGCAATCGAATCATCACCTGCCAGCGGCGCTATCTGCGCTCCATCGAGGACGTGGCCGATCAACTCCAGCAGCAACATGGGCCGCGCTGGGCAAGCGATGTGCTGGTCGGCCTGGTCGAGCGCCTCGCCGAGTACATCGAAGACGTTCTGGACAAGCTGTCGGACGAACTCGAGATGCTCGAGGACTCGGTCGAAAACAATCCGGACCTCACCTATCGCACCGGCCTCAGCCTGCTGCGCCGCAAGGCTGCCCGAATCCGGCGCTTTCTGAACCCCCAGCGCGAGGCCCTGGATCGCCTGTGCCGCAACGCTGATCCGTGGCTCGCCAAGGATCAGGTGGAGGATGTGCAACAGTCGCTGGATGCACTGGTCCGGCATCTGGAGGACCTGGATCTCGTACGCGAGCGCGCCGTACTCATCCAGGAAGAACTCCAGAACAGGATCGCCGAGGAACAGAACAGCCGCATCTACGTGCTTTCCATCGTGACCGCCATCTTCCTTCCGCTGACCTTCATTACCGGTCTGTTCGGGATGAATGTGGCCGGACTGCCGGGGCTGGAAGACCCCAGTTCATTCTTCTATGTATGTATGCTATCGGCCGTGCTTGCGGTCGGTCTGGGCGTGTGGCTCCGCTTCAAGAAGTGGTTTTGAGACTTCCCCTGCGGCCACGTTATATTGAATCCTTTCGCACAGGCACGATTGTCAAGTGAGTAGCACGCCCGACCTTGTTCGCGTGGGCTGGCGGGAGTGGTTGGCCCTGCCGGACCTGGGCATTCCCGCGATCAAGGCGAAGATCGACACCGGAGCACGTACCTCCAGTATCCACGCCGTCAATATCCAGACGGAGCGTCGGGACGGGCGCGATTTTGCCATTTTCGACGTGGCCCCGCTGAGGGAACATTCGCACTTCTTCCTGCATTGCGAGGCCGCGGTGGTTGGAGAGCGCGAAGTGCGCAGTTCCAATGGACAGATCTCGCTGCGCCTGTTCGTCCGCAGCCGGATCGCCCTCGGTGGGCACGAATGGCCCATTCAGCTGAGCCTTGCCGACCGGACGAACATGAAGTTTCCGATGCTTCTCGGCCGCCAGGCCATGGCCCGTCACGTCTGCGTGGAACCGTGGCGGTCGTACCTGACCGGGCGGCGGCTGCCCCACGTCTATCGGGACACCCGCTTACCCAAGAAACGCAAGGAAAGTCGTTCATGAAAATCGCGCTACTCACCCGCAACCGCAAGCTCTACTCGAGCCAGCGGCTGATCGAGGCGGCCCGGGAAAAGGACCATGAAATCGTCCCGATCGACCCGTTGCGTTGCTATATGAAGATCGGCACCGGTCGCCCGGAAGTGCACTACCGTGGAGAGAAACTGAGCGGTTTCGAAGCGATCATTCCGCGCATCGGCGCCTCCATCACGTTTTACGGCACGGCCGTACTGCGCCAGTTCGAGATGATGGGGGTCTATCCGCTCAATGAGTCGGTAGCCATCACCCGGGCCCGGGACAAGCTCCGCTCCATGCAATTGCTGGCGCGCAAGGGCATCGGCCTGCCGGTCACCGGCTTTGCCCACTCCCCTGACGACACGGACGATCTGCTCGGACTCCTTGGCGGGGCGCCGCTGATCCTCAAGCTCCTCGAAGGCACCCAGGGCAAGGGCGTGGTTCTGGCGGAGACCAAGAAAGCCGCCGAGAGCGTCGTCGACGCTTTCCGGGGGCTCCAGGCCAACTTCCTGATCCAGGAGTTCATCAAGGAAGCCGGCGGGGCGGACCTGCGTTGTTTCGTCATCGGCGAACGGGTCGTTGCCGCCATGAAGCGACAGGCCAAGGAAGGCGAATTCCGCTCCAATGTGCATCGCGGTGGATCTGCGACGCTCGAGAAGATCACCTCCCAGGAGCGGCTGGTCGCCACCCAGGCGGCGAAAGCGATGGGACTGAACGTGGCCGGGGTCGACATCATCCGCTCGGACCACGGGCCATTGATCCTGGAGGTCAACTCCTCGCCCGGGCTTGAAGGAATCGAGGGCGCAACCGGCAAGGACATCGCCGGGATGATCATCGGCTTCATCGAGAAACACCAGAAGCTCGGCAAGACCCGCACCCGTGGCACGGGCTGAGGGGTGAAAAGGATCGAAATCGGGGCTGCATCAACCTGATGGCCGGGCGCAAAGCCAAGCCCATCGAGTTCGCCGGGAAGACGATCAGTCCTGGCGAGCGGGCCGACGTCGACCTGCGTCTGCCGGACCTGTATACGCATGCGGAAACCAGTATGCCGGTGACGCTGATGCACGGTCGCTCCGCCGGGCCGCGATTGTTCGTCTGCGGCGTAATCCACGGCGATGAACTGAATGGCATGGAGATCATCAGGCGGGTCCTGGAGCACCGGGCACTGAAACGCCTCCGCGGTACCCTCGTCGCGGTCCCCATCGTCAATATCTATGGATGCCTCACCGGGTCAAGGTACCTGCCCGATGGCCGCGATCTGAACCGGCTGTTTCCGGGAATTTCCGGCGGATCCATGGCCTCCAGGATTGCCCACCTGTTCATGGATCAGATCGTCGCCGGCAGCGACTACGGAATCGACCTGCATACGGGATCGCGCCACCGGGCCAACCTGCC
>JAWVZU010000331.1:0-3140 GCA_033722075.1 Lysobacterales bacterium | reverse complement strand
GACCATCGGTGAATCGATCCGGGTAACCACCGAGACATCCTGTCCCAACGCGCCCGGCAACGGACGTGCGGGTGCGCAGAGCTGGAACTCCGGCGGCGACTACAGCAGCCTGGCTGCGCTGCCCGATGGGCGCTTTGCCGTGGTCTGGGCCGACAGCCGAAGCGGTCGCTTCCAGCTGCGAACGGCAACGATCCGGGTTGACCCATGACGTGGCCATTCTTGCGGAGCTGACCGGATACTACACCTGTGGCACGGGTACGATGCGAAATCCACGTGCAACACTAACCGAAAGGGAAGGGTGTGAACCCGATGAAATCGCTGACCGGATTGTTTCTGTTCCTGACGTTTTCCGCCGCTGCCGAGGACGTGCCCTTTGACGACGCGCGTTGGCACCTCGAGGCGGATTCGGCGGAGATCGTCGAACACCTCGGAAAAACGGCCCTGTACCTGGAGAACGGCCGGGCCTGGTTGCCGGACGTCAAGCTCACCAACGGAACCATCGAGTTTGATGTCGCGTTCGGTCCCGAGCGGGGCTTCAGCGGCGCGATGTTCCGGTTTCAGCGTCCCGGCGATTTCGAGAATTTCTACCTCCGGCCACACCAGAGCGGCAAGCCCGACGCCAGCCAGTACACGCCCGAATACAATGGCGTATCGGGCTGGCAGCTCTACCACGGTCCCGCCTACGCGGCGCCGTTCAAGTTCCGGTACAACCAGTGGATGCGTGTCCGGATCGAATTCTCCGGGCACCGAGCCGTAGTCAAGCTGGACGGGGAAACGCTGGCGATCCCGAAGCTGAAGCGTGCGGTTCAGGCCGGCGCTGTCGGCCTTCGCTCGGGATTCGCGCCGGCCTGGTTTGCCGACTTCAGCTATTCGGACGAGGTACCGGAGGACTTTGCCTCTCGAACCTTCGAACCGATCCCGGAAAATGAGACCGCCGGCCTCGTCCGCGAGTGGCGCGTGTCCGAGGCGTTCGAGGTTGGTCGCCAGCCCGACCTGGTGCTCGAAAGCGACCTGCGAGATGCGCTGGCGTGGAAGTCCTTTATGGTCGAGCCCGAGGGCCTCGTCAACCTGGCCAAGGCCGCCGGCGTCGACCGGGACCACCGGGCGGTCCTGGCGGAATTCACCATCGAGTCCGAAAGCGCCGAGACACGGCTGATGACCTTCGGCTACAGCGATGCCGCACGGGTCTTCCTGAACGGGGCCGAGGTCTATCGCGGCGATAATGGCTATCGGACCCGCGATTACCGCTATCTGGGCACGATCGGCCTGTTCGACGCCGTGCCGCTGCGCTTGAAGTCCGGCGAAAACGTGGTGACCTTTGCGATCGCCGAAGGCTTCGGCGGCTGGGGCGTGATGGCGGCGGTCGACTAGCGGCTACCTCAGCCGAATCCCGACAACCCCTTCGGCGGAAATGTGGTCGTGGCTGATGTCGGCCTCGGCCGCGGTGAACAGAACTTCGGTTAGGTCCGGCTCATCGCTCGGCTTAAAGTCGCAGAGTACGCCCTCGATGGTGCGCCCGCAGGCCACGCCGAAGTTGCCGTCGGGTGCCCGAAAAAACGCCAGCCCCGAATCTGAAATCCCGGAGAAGGCCACCTCCAGGTCGGTGACGACGTGGAAATCGCCGTCGACCGTGTCGGTGAACAGCCACCGCCCGGTGAGATCCGGCATGGTGAACGTCTGCCCGGCAATCGTGCCTTCGGATTGCACCGTCGTCAGCGCGAACCGCTGAAGTTCGAAAACCTCTTCCCGGTCACCGATCTGCATCAAAGCCTGACCGGACCCGGTGAAGGTCAGGGTGACTTCCAATACCTCGCCGGCTGCGGACGGATCTCCGGGCTCGGGATCGCAGCCAAGGCATGGACCGTCCAGAAAGCGATCGAGTTCCAGGTTCAGCGTATCCTCGCCGTCGATCCTGCTACTTCCCGCGTGCCAGACCTGTTCACCAGATTCGTCATAGCTGAAGGCGACGACAAACGTGAGGTCGCCCTGTATTTCCAGGGCAAAGCCGACTCCGGACAGGCCCGGATTCCAATAGACCCCGGCCTGGGGAGCCACGGTCTGGGCGAGAGCTGCAGAACTGCAAACGGTGGCGAGCAGAACGGCCAGCGCTTGTCTCTTCATCGAAAGATCCTTTGGCTGAGTACGATAGGATTCGTACGCAATAAGCATGAGCGTGGAAATCAGGGTACGCAATAGGCCGGAAGCTCGAATGCGCCGAAACGTGATTTGCGGGCGGTGATCCGGCGGCTGCCCTCTGGTGCACGATCAGTTGCAGGAGTGCGATCAAAACCGGATGTTGAAGCGCGCCTTCAGCGCGACCTCCGTATCCAGCACATCGTAGCCGTCCCGACCCAGCACCTGGTTGAAGACCAGGAAATATTCGCGGTCCGGGCGGGGCTCCCAGCGAAGGCGACTGTTGATGCTGATCGTATCGGACACGTTGTCGCCCTGAATGAAGTTCAGCCAGGCCCAGTCCGCGTTGAAGGCGATGTTGGCTCGCAGACGGTATAGGCGGCTGTGGAATTCGCCGGGAGGAAGATCGATGCGATTCACCGCATAGTCCAGCCCGGCGAAGAAGTGACGGGTCGGCCGCCAGTTCAGGCTCGGGGCGATGAGCAGATTGCTGCCTCCGAAGAAGTCGCCGTCGACCACCTCCAGGGTGCCGGACAGGGTGCGGTGTTCGCCGGTCTCGAGGTAGAACCCGTAACGGTCGAAGGCATAATCGTCGGCGGGGATCACTATGTCCTCGAAAATCTCGAAGGGCTGGAGCAGGCCCTCCTTCTGCTGTCCGACAAAAACGGTGAAGAAATCGTTGGAGCGGGAAAAGCCCTCCAGGACATTGAGATACGCCGACTGGGACTGCAGCCCGCCGCCGAGGCGGTCGGACCGAAAATACTGCAGTCGGGCGCCCAGCCACTGCCAGCGGCCCTCATCAAGACGATTCCTCCAGCGCCACTGGCCATCGACCTGTCGCACCCCCGAGCGATTGACGAAACCGAGGGCAGGATTGAAGTTGATCTCGATCCGGCGCCAGTCGACGTACCAGTCGAAGCGGTCGTTGGGATAGGCCAGTTGCGCACCGTAAGCCTCCTGGCCGCGGTGGACCCCGGATGTTTCGGAGCGCTGGTACCATGAGTTGG
>JAWVZU010000330.1:0-3140 GCA_033722075.1 Lysobacterales bacterium | reverse complement strand
CGGCCGTCTCGGTCGATCAGTGGGTCCGGTACGGTCGCTCCACCGAAATAGGCAGCGAGAAACTCGGGGTCGAGCTCCCCCGTGCGTATGTCGCTCCATTCGCGGCCCGCATTGAACACCGCCGAACAGGTGAACATGCTCTGATGACCCGCCAGCAGGGCCCGCCGGTGCGTTTTCGTCCACGAGTCGCTGCCGATGGCTGCAGCCACCGGGAACAGCACGAACAGGGCGAGTTCGATTCTGAGCCTGGTCAAGATCGGTCTCTCCGCAGCAACTGCCCGTAGGCTAGCACGGTTGTCTGCCGCGATCGGTCGGCTACCGTACGCTCTCGCGACGAATTTCCGCGATCGACTCTCCACCATAATCTTCATGGCTGCTACAATTTTGTGCTGCGATCAGGCGTATGTCGGGTTGGCTCGAATGCGGGATACTGAACAATTTGTCGAGTACGTCAGGCAGCTTCTTGCCTTCGAGGGCAGGGAGTTCATCGACGCCGGCGTGCGCGAACGCTCGAACGGTCAAGAGACGCTGTATGTGATCAAGGCCAGGGAAGAGCCGGAGTTCAGTCCGGAACTCAAAGGTCTGATCGAGGACGCGGCCCGATCGTGTGGCCTCCCGGTTCTGTTCGGCTCGGCCCTTCCCAAAGAGATGAGAATGACGTCTGGATAGGGGCGTCTAGATGACCTACCTGCTCATATATTTCACGTCGAAATCCGATAATTCAATCAGTTAGACGACATTTCTCATGTGGTGGCGTTTCATGATCCGCAACTGCGGTCCGCTACTGCCGGAGACGGTGCGCGAGTAGGCCGATGCCTCTGTTTCAGATGCCCCTGGATTCAGTGTTGCGGCGGCGCGCAAGCCACCGGCGGAGGCCGGCAAGGACTCGAAACTTGTACCAGCGGGAGAAGCCCTTGCGCACGCCGGCCGCGGCCGACCAGCTGGCGCGAAAATCGGGGTCCCGCAGGACGACCCCGGTCAAATGGGCGAGCTGTCGCTGATCTGGGAGCTGGTCGGCATCGCGCGCCATCAGCCACCAGTGCTGGCGGGGATGAAACCAGGGTGCGCGAATCGCGGTTAGCCCCGCAGCTTCGACCATGCGCTGCACCGAGGCAACGCTGTGGGTGGCACACTTGGGATAGATCCAGCCCGTGCCCGGATAGTCAATTCCGTTAAGGAAGGTCGCGGCGATCAGACCGTCGTCGGCCAATGACCCGGAAAA
This sequence comes from Lysobacterales bacterium, assembly GCA_033722075.1. Lineage (GTDB taxonomy): Bacteria > Pseudomonadota > Gammaproteobacteria > Xanthomonadales > SZUA-38 > JAWVZU01. The sequence goes on along the minus strand of JAWVZU010000330.1, from coordinate 1,918 downwards.
GTTGATCAGCGCGCGGGCCACAAGGTCCGGCCCGCAATGGGAAAAGATCGACTGGGCCAGGATGAAATCGAATGACTGTCCAAACCCGTCCACAAGAAATTCCGCGTTGTGGTCGAAGCGCGGGGACTTCAGGCGGACCAGGTCTGCCCCGAGTTCCTTTTCGATCCCCGTTTCGATCAGCCAGGCGTTGGGCTCCACGCCGAAATAGCGGCCGGGGTCCAGGTATGGGATGAGCAATCGCCCGGCGCGGAGGGAGCCGCAGCCGAAGTCGAGGACGCGGTGGTCGGCGCGCAGACCCAGCGCGCAAAGCAGCCGAAACTGGGATGCGCCGAGCACATCATAATGGCGTTCCGGACCCACGAAAGAGCGGTGATTCCGGCCAGCAAGCGCTGCGTGATCAACGGCCATGGAGTTTGAGGAGGCGAGCCGGCATGTCTGGAGGATATTATCCCACTCCCGGCTTTTGAACAGGGCGAGTCCAACTGGAGCTCATTCCCGGGCTCGTTGTCGTCGAGCGGCGAACGCCAGGCCTTGCGCGTTGAGTTCGATGTCCATCTCGAGGAATTTCCAGGTGTCCGGGTCCTGCCCGAGAGTCCCGTGTCCGTCGAGGAATCCCTGCAGATAATCGCGCAGACGATATTCGCAATAAGCCTGCAGTGCTTCGTCCGGCTGACCTCCGTCGACCGCTTCCGCCACGAGGTCCTCGGCGAAGTGCAGGTGCCGGATGAGTTGCGCGGCGGCGGCTTCGATACTCCGGACTTCCCCGAAGTGGGTGGGAAACAACCGCTCGGCGCCCATGTCGATGATCCGCCGTATGGCCGCTCGTGCCGCTGGACCGTCGAAGTCGGTCGGGGTGGTGGAGGGCAGAGCAAAGGTGCCTTCGGTCTGCAGGGCAGGGTAGACCAGGCCGAAGGCGTCGCCGGTGAACATGCTGGCGGTCGCCGGATCATGGACGCAGAAGTGGTGGTTGGCATGGCCGCGGGTATGGAGAAAGAGCAGCTCGCCATCACCGAACGGCAGGGTTTCGCCGTCCTCCATGGTCTGGACGCGGGATTCCGGAATCGGCCGGATCTCTCCATACAGCTCCCGGAACTGTTCGTCGCCATAGACCGCTGAGGCGCTGGCGACCAGCTTGCCTGGATCGATCACGTGACGGGCCGCCCGCGGGTGAGCCACGACCCTGGCGTTCGGGCAATGGCGAAGCAACTCCGCAGTGCCACCGGCGTGGTCCAGATGGACATGGGTGATGATCAGCAACTCGACCTGCTCGGTGCTCAGTCCCACGGCCTTCAATGCATCCAACATCAGGGGAACGGCGTGTACCGTATTGTTGTCCACGAATGCGGCGCGCTTGGCATCCTCCACCAGGTACGCGGCGGCAACCTTCGGGCGGCCGAGGTATTCGCAGTCAATGGTATGGATCCGGCGCGTCATGTGTTCCCTGCGATCTTGTCCTGGCAGGCAGCTTAGCAAACCCGGCAGCCGATTCTTGATCATCGGGACAAGGCTGATCGTGGTTGTCGGAAGCGCTGCGCTCTTTCGCTAAGATGCGCCCATGAATCAGCAGCCAAGATCGCGCGGACTCCTCGCCACCGTCCTCGTCCTGTTCTTCGCTTCGGGCGCCCTGGCGCTGGTCTACCAGGTGGTCTGGACGCGCATGATGACTCACGTTTTCGGCTCGACGGCCGTTGCCGCCGGAACCGTGCTGGCAGCGTTCATGGGCGGCCTGGCCATCGGAAGCTGGTACTTCGGTCGCGTAGCCGACCGGGTGTCCGATCGGTTGCGCCTCTATGCGCGCATGGAGATCGGCATCGCGCTGGTGGCGGGGCTGTCACACCTGGCGCTAGCTCACCTTGACGCGCTCTATCCCGCGCTGCACGGCCTGACCGGCGGCATGACACCGGTGCTCGTCGTGGTT
>JAWVZU010000329.1:0-3162 GCA_033722075.1 Lysobacterales bacterium | reverse complement strand
GTTTCCGATCCTGTTCGTGGCCGCGGCCCTTGCCGAGGGGGAGACGATGATTCGCGGTGCCGAGGAATTGCGCGCCAAGGAGAGTGACCGGATTGCGGTCATGGCAAAAGCGCTTCGTTCCATGGGCGCTGCAATCGAGGAACGGCCCGACGGCGCAGTCATCCAGGGTGGCAAGCTGCGCTTTGCGTCGGTCGACTCGGGCGGCGATCATCGCTGCGCCATGGCGCTCGCGGTTGCCGGTGCCGCGGGCGGCGGATGCGAGGTAGACGATGTGGACAATGTGGCGACGTCCTATCCGGCATTTCCCTCGCACGGCCGGGATCTTGGATTGCGCCTGGAGGCGACGAAGTGACCGTCCCGGTCGTGGCCATCGATGGTCCCAGCGGCTCCGGTAAGGGCACCGTGGCAGCGGCGGTTGCCGAGGCGCTGGGCTTCCATCTGCTGGACAGTGGGGCGCTCTATCGCCTGGTGGCTTACGCTGCCCTGGCCCGCGATGTGGCCCTGGATGACGCCGAGGCACTGGCTTCGCTGGCCCGGGACTTGCGTATCGAATTCGATTTCACCGCGACGGAAGCCGCCAGTGTCCGTCTCGACGGCGAGGCGGTGGGGGAGGCGATCCGTTCCGAGGAAGTGGCTTCCGCGGCCTCCCGGGTGGCCGCGCTGACCCCGGTTCGCGAGGCGCTGCTGGACGTGCAGCGGAACTTCCGGGAGCCCCCGGGCCTGGTCGCCGACGGGCGGGACATGGGGACCGTGGTATTTCCCGACGCGGAATGCAAGCTGTTTTTGACCGCAAGCGCCGAGGAACGGGCGAACAGACGATATAAACAGTTGAAAGAAAAGGGTATTGATGTTAAATTCCCGGCGCTTTTGGGCGAGATCAGGGCCAGAGACGAGCGGGATCGAAATCGATCCGTCGCGCCCTTGAAGCCGGCGCCCGACGCTCATACGTTGGATACCAGCGAAATGAGCATCGAAGATGTCGTGGATAGCGTGCTGTCTTTCGTTCGTGAACGGCTGGTATGACCGCCGTTTTTTTTTGCTCGATCATTCGCGCAAAAGCAAAGGTGGCTCGAGGCTGGATCTCGGGCTTTTATTAACGAGTGTCGTGGCCGGAGGGCTGCGGTGCAGATGCCTACTCGGGGCCGCGCCTTTTTGGCCAGGTGCTTCGCGAAGGCGTGGTTTTTTATTTGGGTAATTCAATGACTGAGAGTTTTGCAGAGCTTTTTGAGAACAGCCTGGCTTACAGCAACATGAAGCCGGGTGCCATCGTCATGGGGACGGTGGTCGACATTCGCGACGATTCGGTCGTCGTCAACGCGGGACTGAAATCGGAAGGTGTCGTTCCGATCGATCAGTTCAAGGACAACCGGGGCACGCTGGAAGTCGAAGTCGGCGACCAGATCGAAGTGGCCCTGGACGCCGTCGAGGACGGTTTCGGAGAGACCCGCCTGTCGCGGGAAAAGGCCAAGCGTGCCCGAGTGTGGGATACGCTCGAGACGGCCCATGATGCGGACGAGACGGTCACCGGGCAGATCAGCGGCAAGGTCAAGGGTGGCTTCACCGTCGACATCGACGACATTCGTGCCTTCCTGCCGGGTTCCCTCGTCGACGTCCGACCGGTCCGCGATCCGAGCTATCTCGAAGGCAAGGATCTGGAATTCAAGATCATCAAGCTGGACCGCCGGCGCAACAACGTGGTGGTCTCGCGACGTGCCGTCGTGGAAGAAGAGTACAGCGAGGAGCGCGAAAAGCTGCTCGAGCGCCTGGAAGAAGGCGTCATCGTGAACGGCGTGGTCAAGAACCTCACCGACTACGGTGCGTTCATCGACCTCGGCGGAATCGACGGTCTGCTGCACATCACCGACATGGCCTGGAAGCGGGTGCGCCACCCGTCCGAGGTCGTCAACGTGGGCGACGAACTGGAAGTGCGCGTACTCAAGTTCGACCGCGAGCGGATGCGCGTTTCCCTCGGCCTCAAGCAGCTGGGCGAGGATCCGTGGCAGGACATCTCGCGTCGCTACCCGGTGGGCACGCGCCTGTTCGGCACGGTCAGCAACATCACCGACTACGGCTGCTTCGTGGAAATCGAAGACGGTGTGGAAGGCCTGGTGCACGTGTCCGAGATGGACTGGACCAACAAGAACGTCAATCCGCAGAAGGTCGTAACCGTCGGCCAGGAAGTGGAAGTCATGGTCCTGGACATCGACGAGGAGCGCCGTCGGATCTCGCTGGGCATCAAGCAATGCACCTCGAACCCCTGGGAAGCGTTCGCAGCCACCCACAACAAGGGCGACAAGGTCAAGGGCACCATCAAGTCGATTACCGACTTCGGTATTTTCGTCGGCCTCGAAGGCGGCATCGACGGCCTGGTCCACCTGTCCGACATTTCCTGGATGGACGTGGGCGAGGAGATCGTTCGCGAATACCGCAAGGGTCAGGAAGTCGAGGCCGTGGTCCTGGCTGTCGACCCGGAGCGGGAGCGGATCTCGCTGGGCATCAAGCAGCTGGAGCAGGATCCCTTTGCGACCTTCATGGCCGCGCACCCCAAGGGCAGCATTGTCAAGGGCCAGGTCACCGCGGCCGAGCCGCGTGGCGTGACCGTCGAGCTGGCGGATGGCGTCGAGGGTTACCTGAGAGCCGCCGACATCGCCGAGGAGCGGGTGGAAGATGCCACCAAGTTCTTCAGCGAAGGTGATAACCTTGAGGCGAAGTTCGTCGGTATCGACCGCAAGAGCCGCAAGCTCAGCCTGTCGATCCGGGCCAAGGAGAAGGCCGAACTCGCCGAGGCGCTCGAGGAGTATCAGAACGCGGCAGCCGGTACCACCTCGCTGGGCGATCTGCTCAAGGAACAGATGAGCAAGAACGACTCCGGCGAATAGGGGCAAATGAGTCCGATCCCGGGCGGACCGTCCGGGATCGGCGTTACACCGGCCGGACCGCCCGGTTCAGCCGTGAAGGGGATTGACGATGACCAAATCGGAACTGATTGAAGCGCTGGCCGCTGACCAGAAACATCTGGCCCAAGCGGACGTCGAAATGGCGGTCAAGACCCTCCTGGAGCAGATGAGCCAATCGCTGGCCGATGGGCAGCGAATCGAGATCCGCGGCTTCGGCAGCTTCAGCCTGCATTTCAGGCCGCCGCGCATGGGCCGCAATCCCAAG
>JAWVZU010000328.1:0-3173 GCA_033722075.1 Lysobacterales bacterium | reverse complement strand
GTCTTTCAACAGACCCATGTGGTTACCCTGATCGCTATTGATTGACGTCCACGCTAGATGCAGGCGTGTGGACGCGCCGTGGTTGGCCAGTCTTTGGTGGGTGCCTAAATCTTGATGGCGTCGAACTCGCGCAGGTTCAGCAGTAACGTGTAGACGGATTGCTCGACCTGGCTCCGGTCGCGCGCCTCGGAGAGTCGCTTCATGCTGTCGACGATGGCGATCCACCAGCGCATGTGGCCGGCACTCAGCTGGGCGGCGACGGGAATGAGGTCATGCGCCAGGGCGAGGTTGGCGACGCCGACCTTTTTCAGCGAGACCATGCTGTCCAGGTCGATCTCCGTTTCCTTCATGGCTCGCATCAGCCGATCGACCACCTGCGGCTTGGTCTCCAGGTCCGTGGACGGCGTCGGCTCCGCGTCCGCGCTCAGGAAGGCTATGTCGAGGTGGGACAGGAACTCGCGCAGGGAGCCGCGCAGGCTCAGCCACAACTCCTGGCGTCGGTCGTGCTCGCGCATCTGCTGGATGAACGTGAACAGACCGACCAGGAAGAAGCCTTCGAGGCAGAAACCGATCAGTTCCGGGACCAGGTTGTCCTTGAACGGTCCCCCTTCACCGGGCGTTATGAAGTAGAAGTACAGCCCCAGGCCGCTGAAACCGAACGCTGCCAGGGGCAGGGCCAGCCACAGGTAGCGACGGTTCATCCCTTGTCCTCCGACCCCTCGTCGGCCAGCGCTTCGACAACGCGAGCGACCTTGCGCGCCTCTTCGGGCGTCAGATCAAGGGGCAGGTTCTGCACGTAGACCACCGTATCCGAGCGAATGGGAATGGGCAGAATATCCAGGGGTCGTTCCGCGACCTCGAGGCGAATTTCCTCGAGCGCCCGCTCTTCCTCCGACCGGGCCCCTTCGGTGCGCTTTCTCAGCTGGCGGTTTTCTCCGCCGACGGAGACGAAGTCATCCGGGTTCTCGAGGTAGCGAAAATAGTCGGCGAGTGCGGACTTGAGCCGGTTGTTGTAGATCTTGAGCGCCTCGGGCCGGATGCTGCTGCCCTGGAGCTTGTGAAAGCGCGAGCACAGTTCATCAACGTCGACCTCGCGAAGGTCGGCCTGCTCCGTGTCATTCAGCTGGGTAAGCAGCTGCTCGGCCGCCGTGCGGCGGCTGCGCGCCGTAGCCGGGTTCAGCAGCCCGGCCATGGCGGCTTCCTTGAGGAACTTCAGCAGCCCCTCCTTCGTGTAATCGTCGGACATGTGGATCACCCCCGGCTGTGCGGGCAATCCTGACGTGCTACAGGCGGATGGTCAATATGACGTTGACCGTAGGCCCGCCAGGCTAACGATCGGTCTTGTCGGTCATGGCCCAGACGGATGCGCCAAACCACATGATGAGGGTCCAGCCGAACAGCAGGTTCAGCAGGGCGATCGACCAGAAACTGTTGGCATGGCGGTAGAAGGCAATGACCGTGGGAATAGCGTAGACGACGATACCGGCGATCCAGATTGCAGGCCACACCGATCCGCTCACACTGTTTCTCCTCTACGACTCCCGCACTACGAAGTCTAGCTGATTTTCATGAACGAAAGTTGAATGATGCACTGAATTGGTGCCACGCATGGACAGCGGTGGGCCCCGGGCCTCGCATTTCGCTCCCGGTTCGGCACAATAGACCACAGACGGACCGGACTTTGTCAGCCTATGGACGAATCAGCAGATCGCCTGGTTGCCCATCGGGGGTATCCCGGACGCTTTCCGGAAAACACCATGCCGGGCATCGAGGGTGCGCTGGATGCCGGTTGTCGGTGGGTGGAAGTGGACATGCAACTCACCAGCGATGGTGTGGCAGCCGCCTTTCATGACGCGGATCTCGAGCGAATGGCGGCGATCCCGACCATGGTCGCGAACATGACCTGGGAAGAACTTTCGCGGGTCTGGGTTGGAGAATCCAAGCGTTTTGGGGCGACCTTTCACGGGGTCCGCCCGGTCACCGTGGAAGCCGTCGCCGATCGCATGACCCGCTCAGCGGCGCGGCTTTTTCTCGACGTCAAGGCCGATGCGGTGGCCCGCTTCGGGGTAGAGCGGACCCTTGCCGCGGTGCAGCCTGCCCGGGAACTGCTGGGGGATCGACTGCGGTTGATCGCCACCGATGTCGACTTCCTTGCCGCTGCTCGAGCCGCCGGCTATCCCATAGGATGGATTCTTGGCAATTATCACGAGTCAACCCGGTCGGCGGCGCAATCCCTGGCGCCGGATTACCTGGTCTGCAATCACAATCGTGTCGACGGTGAATTGTGGTCCGGCGACTGGCGCTGGATGATCTACGTGGTCGATGAACCGAACGCCATCCGTTCCTGGTGGGACCGTGGTGCGGAACTGGTCGAAACGGACTGGATTGGCGAGGTCCTGGCGGCAACCAATTGACCGGTCTGGTCCTCGCAATCGATCAGGGAACCCACGCCACCCGCGCGATGATCTTTCGCGACTCCGGCCGGTGCCTCGCGGAAGCCTCCATTCCGGTCGGCATTCACCGCTCTGATGGTCGGGTGGAACAGGATCCACGGGAACTCGTGGAGTCCGTTCGCGCGGCTGCGCTGCAGGCTATCAAGGCGGCACCGGGCGGCGAGATCGACGCGGCAGGCCTCGCAACCCAGCGCTCGACCATCGTCTGCTGGGATGCGGCAACGGCGGAGCCGCTAACGCCAGCCATCTCCTGGCAGGACACCCGCGGTAAGGCCCATGTCCGCGAACTGGTCGACAGCGGGCTGGCCTCCCGGGTGCGGGCCATCACCGGTTTGCTGCCCTCGGCGCATTACGGCGCCTCGAAGTTGCGCTGGTGCCTGGAGCATGTGGCCGCGGTTCGGGATGCCGCCGCGTCGGGGACGCTCTGTTTCGGACCGCTGGCAAGCTATCTGGTCGCGGCGCTCACGGGGGGATGCGGGCTTGCCGATCCGGCCAATGCGGGCCGGACGCTGCTGTTCGATTTCCGGGCGGGCGACTGGTCTGCGGAGATGCTCGAATTCTTCGGGATCGATCGCGCCTGGCTTCCCCAGTGCGTTCCCAGCCGGGCGGACTTCGGGCTGATGTCGCTTGGTGATCGCCGGGTTCCCCTGCGAGTTTGCACCGGCGACCAGTCCGCGGTGCCCTTTGCCAACGGCCGGCCCGAGCCCGGAGCCGGATTCG
>JAWVZU010000327.1:0-3217 GCA_033722075.1 Lysobacterales bacterium | reverse complement strand
CCGGCCAGATCGACAAACCAGTAGTCGTCTTCCTGATAGGCCTGGAGCTGGAGGTCTGCAAAGTCACGGCTGGCCAGCCGCAGGTGATCGATGGCGATATTCACGGACTTGATGACCGGCCTGCCATCCTGGTCAAGGCTCGGGACCATGCTGCGCCAGTACTCGGCCACTTCCAGCCAGGCGTCGACGTCGAATGCCGGCACGGAGCCGGTGACTGCTACGCCCGGAGTGGTGTCGGCCAGGGCTTCGCCGGGGCCCAGCTGCAGCGCCGCCGACCAATCTCCGCGAGGGGCGGTGCGCAGCGCATCGAGGGCGAGGACGTCTCCGACCTGGACGTTCAGTTCCTGCAGGGGCTCGACCAGATCGAAGCTCACGGACACGGGCAGTGCGGTCTCGGCGGGACGATCCAGCGGCGGCGGCAGGTCCAGGTCCTGCGGGTCAAGCTCGCAGGAGAGAGCGAAACGGGGTTCCTGTCCGCCGGTCGGAACCGTGATCGTGGCCGTCCATGGGGCTTCGCCTTCGATGTAGTCCCCCAGCGGCAACAGCAGCGGAAAATCCTGGAGGAGAATGCCGGGGTTGGAAACGGCGGTCAGTATGCCTTCGGCGGCGTGGCGCGGGTCGGCAACGAAGCCGCCGGCGCGCACGGTGAGTCTTCCGGGCGTGCCCCGGAACGTGGTCTCGAGATCGACCGCCTCGAAGCCTGACTGGTCAAAGGGAACGCGGCCGCTGGTGGCTTCGAAAGTGATGTCCCACTTGTCATCGAAGATCCGGTTGTCGGTCAGGAGGATCTCGCCCGTGGCGGTCGCCCGGCCAAGGGACGGCTTCAGGGGCAGGCGAAGTTCCAGGTCCACCCCGGCCTTCCCGCGAATGGCCAGGCCTTCGGTGTACTTCCCGTAATCCTCCTGAAGGGGGGTGTCGCGGAGAAAATCGAGGAGGGCATTGCCATTGCCTCGACCTTCTATTTGCGCGGTGAGAATGGGTTCCCTGAAGCGGGGTAGGTCGACGTCGGCCCCACCGATCTGGATGCCCTTCACCAGCCCTTTCGATACGGTGGCTTCCAGGCCGAACTCGTCGAACACCAGTTCGGCGCTCAGGTCTTCGATGCGCGGCCAATTCTGGCGATAGTCGAGAACCGCTTCAGTGACGGAAGCCCGGGCTTCGAAGCGACCTTCATTGCCGCGGAACGGCCAGTCATCGAGATCGCCGTAGAGTACCATGCGTCCCGATTCGATCCGGCCGTCGACCAGGGCGTTGCGCAACCATCGGACCAGCGGTTCTTTGAACTTGCCCGTGGGCCAGTAGTGCGTCGCATCGGCCACGCCGCCGCGGGTCACCTTCAACCCCAGATCGAGGAATGGGCGCTGTCCGTTGAGCACGATCTGGCCGTTGAGGCGCGCACCGATCTGGTCGTGCGTGACGGACAGCCCGGGCAGAGCAATGTGCGGCTGCGCTTGCGCCAGGTCGATCCGGATTTCACCATCGACACCCACGCCCGAAAAAGGCCCGTCGAACAACTCGCCGAAGTCAAGCCCGGCAGCCGTCGAGTCGAACCGGGCGATCGTCTCCCGGCCGTTGAAGGTCACCTCGCCGGAGAGGTCACGGAGGCCTGGAATCTTGCCCGAGCGCGACCACCCGAAGCGTCGGAACGCGGCGCGGCCAAAGGCATGCACCGTACCTTCCGAGCGTTCAAGGAGAATGTCGACCGCATTCAAGATGCCCGCGGGACTGCCGGCCGCCAGCAAGTCCCGGAAGCGAGACGGCAGGTCCGGCAGCAGGACCAGGGCATCCAGCAGATCGTCGACCTGGAAGTGATCACTCACCACTCGATGTCGCTGGGCGGAGGTGGCCACAGCCGTCTCGGAGGAGGTCCAGCTGCGCCCGCCTCGCGTGACCTGCAGATCGACCAGCCGCGCGCCACGATTGTCCGGGCTCTGCCAGGCCTCGACCTTCGAACGCAGCGCGTCGAGTCGATAGACGCCCTGGACCTGGCCTTCGCCAACGACCTCCAGCGACGTCACTTCGATGTCGCCCCGCCAGTCCCGGCGCTGACCGTTCAGGACACCCCACAAGCGGACGCTGAATTCGCCGTTTTCGATGGACAGCCCGGTCGAACTGCTCTGCAGCCAGCGGCGCAGCGGCAGTTCTTCGGCTTCGAGGTAGACCTCGGTCGTCTCCTCTTCTGCGGTGTAGATCGCGGTCAGCTTCATGCTCCCGGCCAGGCCGCCTCCGACGTTGGCGGTGACCCGCTGACTGTCTCCCAGGTCGTCGAAATTCAATGCCCCGCCGGGAAGGGACAGGCGAACGTCGGACGCGCGGTCGCGCAGGAGAAGCTGGTCGAACTGCAAGGTGATCTGGGGAAGCCCGGCCAGCCAGCGAAGGGGATTTCCGCCGGATCGCAGCGAATCGCCGGGGTCGCCGAGTCCGCCCAGCTGCCAGCTCGCATCTTCCCGACGGATCATCTCGATCTGGTCGACCTTGATCCGGAACTGGTCGAGTCCGCCGGCGCCCGGCCGGATCCAGCCGAAGACGTCGATCGTGAAGTTGGCGTTGTCGACCTGCAGCCGGTTCGGGTCGTCGGCGGCGCCGATCACCAGGTCCTGAACATAGAGGCGGGGCCCGAAGGCGGCCCATTCCGCCTCGATCGAGCGGACATCCACCGGCTTGGCAAGCTGGCGACTCAGCCAGTCCTCAACGCGGGGCGTGAGTCGATCGGCGTAGGGCATCAGGAGGTTTCCCACCCCGACCAGCAGCGCCAGGGTGATGGTGACGAGCGCGAAGGCCGTCCACAGGAAGGAGCTCAGCCGGACGAGATATTTGCGCAGCGTCTTCACGTGGGACTAGCCTGGATGTTGCATGAGGGATCGGGATTTCCGGTCAATCTCGGGGAGGCAGCTTGTTCGATTGGCCGCAGAAGCGTAGCCGTGGCTCAAGGAGCCTCGGGGACGTTCCACGACCCTCGCGACGGTGTCTTTGCGCGGTCTGGGCAAGGCGCGAGGAGAGAGGTTGGCTTCATGCCAATGAACGACGAGGAACGCGGATCCAGGCCGCGCAAAGGCCCGTCCCTGCGGGTTGCGTCCCAGAAGATCAGCTGCGGCGTTGCACGGCTTGACCATAGGCCGGGCTATGGCGCTGCGCTGTGCGCCTTGCATCTGAACTTCTGGAACAGCAACGCGAGGGCCGTGGGACGCCCCCGAGGCTCCTGGGAAGGGGGATCGGG
>JAWVZU010000326.1:0-3284 GCA_033722075.1 Lysobacterales bacterium | reverse complement strand
GTTTCGCTCGAAACGCCCCGAGCGCGCGCTTGTTCGGCAACGATCTCGACACTGGTTGCCCCGAGTTCTCGGCGCGGGGTGTTGATCACCCTCAGGAAAGCCCCGTCATCCCGGGGGTTGGCGAGCAGCCGCACGTAGGCCAGCAGGTCCTTGATCTCGACCCGGTCGAAGAACGAGGCGCCCCCGGAAAGCTGGTACGGCATCTGGTGAGCCCGGAACGCCTGTTCGATACGGCGGGCCTGATGGTTCGAGCGATAGAGCACGGCAAAATCGCGCCAGCCGTTCTTGGCGGTAAAGCGCCGGTATTGAATCGCCGCGACCAGTTTCTCGATCTCGTCGTCGTCGCCGGCGCATTCGACGATGCGAATCGGATCGCCCTCGCCGAGGTCGCTCCAGAGCCGCTTTTCGAAGTCATGAGGGTTGTGGCTGATGAGCGCGTTGGCGGCCTTGAGCACGTTGCGAACGGAGCGATAATTCTGCTCCAGCTTGATCACCTTCAGCTCCGGATGGTCGCGCGCCAGCTGGGCCAGGTTCTCGGGCTGCGCGCCACGCCAGCCGTAGATCGACTGGTCATCGTCGCCCACCGCCGTCAGGCCCAGGCGTGGACCGAGGAGGGAGTTCAGCATCCGGTACTGAATCGCATTCGTGTCCTGGTACTCGTCGACCAGGATGTGCCGGAAGCGCTGCTGCCACTTCTCCCGGACCTCCTCGTCACGCTCCAGCAGCCGCGCCGGACGCAGAATCAGGTCATCGAAATCAAACGCGTTGAACCGGGCCATGCGCTCGGCATATTCGGCATAGGCTTCCGCGGCACGGGCTTCCGAATCGTCACCCGGCGAGATCTCGTCGGGCAGGAGCCCCTCGGCCTTCCAGCGGCTGATCCGCCAGGCCGCCAGCGCGACCCCTTCACGGCTCAGGCCATCGGGCAGGATTTCTTTCAGCAGCTTGGTCACATCCTCCGTATCGAAGATCGAAAACCCGGGCCGGTAGCCGATGCGCGGGGCTTCCGCGTGCAGGAACCGCAGGCCGAGCGCATGAAAGGTGGAAACGGTCAGGCCCTCCGCATCACTGCCCAGCTGGGCCGAGACGCGCCCCTTCATCTCACGGGCCGCCTTGTTGGTGAAGGTGATTGCCGCGATCTTCTCCGGCAGGTAGTCCAGAGCGCCGATCAGGTGAGCGATCTTGTGGGTGATCACCGAGGTCTTCCCGGATCCGGCTCCGGCAAGAACCAGCAGGGGGCCATCCACCCACCTCACGGCGGCCTGCTGTTGGGCATTAAGACGCATGGGGCTCCCGGCTACAAAAGGCGCGATTCTAGCAGCATAAAGCCTCTATAATTCCCGCACATGGCGAAACTCTATTTCTACTACTCGGCCATGAACGCCGGAAAATCCACCCACCTCCTGCAATCCAGCTACAACTACCGGGAGCGGGGCATGGAAACCCTGATCTTCACTCCGGTGATCGATGACCGCTACCGCAAGGCCACGGTGACCTCGCGCATCGGCCTGAGTGCGCCGGCGGTGACCTTCGACGGCGATGATGATCTGCTGGCGATTGCCGGCCGCCAGAAGGAGCACCGGCCCATCGCCTGCGTGCTGGTCGATGAAGCCCAGTTCCTGACCAAGGCCCAGGTGCATCAGCTCACGGAAATCGTCGATCAGCTCGGAATTCCGGTGCTAGCCTATGGGTTGCGAACCGACTTCCGGGGCGAGCTGTTCGAGGGCTCCCAGTATCTTCTGGGTTGGGCGGACGAACTGTGCGAGCTCAAGACCATCTGCCACACGGGGAGCAAGGCGACCATGGTGGTGCGCGTCGACGAGCGCGGCCGGGCGGTGCGCGAAGGTCAGCAGGTGGAGATCGGCGGGAACGAGCGCTATGTCTCGGTGAGCCGCAGCGAGTTCAAGCGGATCTTTGCGGGTGACGATTCCGAGACCGAGCCGGCCCAGGTGCCCCTACCCCTGAAACCGAGGGACTAGCCGACTTCGCCGGCCGTCCACGCGGTGTGGATGCTCCATCTCGCAGCCTCGCCGGTGTAGACTCTGCGGGTACGCCCGCGCCGAGGGAAACTGCGTGTACGAACTGACTCGCCTGAAATCCCGCCGAACCCGAATCGTCGCCACGCTGGGCCCCGCATCCAGCGACGCATCGGTCATCGCCGAACTGATCGCCGCCGGGGCCAATGTGTTCCGCCTGAACATGTCGCACGGCGATCACGCGAGCCATGCCGCCGCCTATGAAACGGTCCGATCGGTCTCCGAGGAGATGCAGATCCCGGTAGCCATCCTCGCCGACCTGTGCGGCCCCAAGATCCGTGTCGGGCGCTTCCGCGACGGCGGGATCGATCTGGAGGCCGGTTCGGAGGTGACGGTGACCACACGTGATGTCGTCGGAGAGCCCGGCCTGATCCCGTCCCAATACGACAAGCTCGCGGAAGACGTGGCCGTCGGTCAGCGGTTGCTGTTGGCCGACGGGCTGATGAGCCTGGAGGTGTTGTCGATCGAGGGGACCGAGGTGCGGTGCCGGGTCATCGACGGCGGCCGCCTCACCGAGCGCAAGGGAATCAATCTGCCGGATTCCGAGGTCAGCGCCCCATGCCTCACCGAAAAGGACCGGGAAGACGCGGTCTTCTGCGCCGGGCTGGGCGTCGATTTCATGGCCCTGTCGTTCGTATGCCGGGGCTCGGATGTGACCGAACTGGCCGAACTGCTCGAGGGCGAGGGTTGCCGGGCGGGAATCATCGCCAAGATCGAGCGGCCCGAGGCAGTCAGGCGGATCGACGAGATCCTCGAAGTGGCGACGGGAATCATGGTGGCGCGCGGGGATCTCGGCGTGGAGCTTCCGGCGGAGCGCGTGCCCGCGACCCAGCAGTACCTGGTCGACCGGGCCCGCCAGCAGCATCGGCCGGTCATCGTGGCCACCCAGATGCTGGAGTCGATGATCGACAATCCCCGGCCGACCCGGGCGGAGGTGACCGACGTGGCGCATTCCGTTGCGATGGGCGCAGACGCGGTGATGCTGTCCGCGGAGACGGCAGCCGGCGCCTATCCGTTGCAGGCGGTCCAGACCATGGATCGCGTCGCCCGGGAAACCGAGGCCTATCTCTGGACCACCGGCCAGTTCGACGCGCTGAGGCGGGAGCGGGAAGCCGAGCCGCCGCGACCGTTCGGGGTCGCAGTGGGACGCGCGACCGCCCTCCTGTCGCGGGACCTCATGGTACGAGCCATCTTCGTGACCAGCCGCAGCGGCCAATCCGCCGTGGAGGTCTGCGGAGAGCGGCCGGC
>JAWVZU010000325.1:0-3291 GCA_033722075.1 Lysobacterales bacterium | reverse complement strand
TTTCCGAGATCCGCACGAAGTCGATGTGGCGAAAGGCGAAGTTGTCCCGCCGCGGTACGGTCACCAGGCCGACGAAGTTCGTCAGGGCGGACAGCAGATCCGAGACCTGGTTGACGACCTCGCCGGTGCCGTGCGGTTCGGCAAGTATCTTGCGAAGTTGGGGCAGCGACTCGGCCTCGGCAGCCTCGGAGGTGATCAGGGCATCCACGAAAAACCGATAGCCCTGGTCCGTCGGGACGCGGCCGGCCGAGGTATGCGGTGACTGGATGAAACCAGCCTCTTCCAGATCCGCCATGACATTTCGGATCGTCGCCGCGCTCAAGTCCAGACCGCTTTGACGGGAAAGGGTGCGGGAACCGATCGGCCGCCCGTCACGAATGTATTCGGCGACCAGCGTTCGCAGAAGGTGGCGTGCGCGAGCGTCCAGATCTTGATTCATTGGAAACGGGCCTGTCACGATTCTCGAAACCTTCTGTGGCGCTGCCGACGCGGGAATTCAAGCGTCACCGGCAATTGCTGGCCCCGTTTGGGGGCCGTATCATCCGCTCCATGCTTACCGACCTGTTCATTCGGAACATTGCCATCATCGATCGGCTGGAACTCGAGTTCGGGCCCGGCATGACGGTCCTCACCGGAGAAACCGGCGCCGGCAAGTCGATACTCCTGGATGCGGTCAAGCTCGCCATCGGCGAACGGGCGGACACGGGCCTGATCCGGCATGGCTGCGATCAGGCCGAGGTGGTGGCCCGTTTTGAAGATCCCGCCGGCGAGGAGCGGATACTCCGCAGGGTAGTTCGTTCGGAGGGCGCCAGCAGGGCCTATATCGACGGCGCGCCCTGCCCGGTGGGGCAACTGCGGAAACTCGGCGAAACGCTCATCGAGATCCATGGTCAGCATGAGCACTATTCCCTGCTGCAGGCGGACCGGCAACAGGCGGTGATCGATGAGTTCGCGGACAACGAGGTCCTGCGGGAAGCGGTGGCCGGGGCCTTCGACGCCTGGCGCGAGGCTCGCGAGGAGTTGGCGACCCTGCGCGAGGATGCGGGACTTTCCCAAGGCGAGCGGGACCTGCTGGCGTTCCAGGTCGAGGAACTGGAAGCGGCCCTGGCGGACGCAAAACGTGTCGAGGAACTGCATGCAACCCATCGCAAGCTGGCCGCGGTCCAGGAGCTGTCGGAAATCTGCGCGCACGGTCTGGGACTTTTGGATGAGCGCGTGACCACCGACCTCGCAGCGCTGCAGCAGGATCTGCGCCGGGCGGTAGCCATCGATCCCGAGCTTGCTGAAGCGGGAGACCTCGTGGAAAGTGCCTTGATCCATTGCGAGGAAACGCTGCGTCTCCTGGCCGCCTACCAACGCGACATGGAGGAAGGTGATGTGGAGGACCTGGACCGCCGGCTCGGGCGGCTCCACGATCTGGCTCGCAAGCACCGCATGGAAGTCGGTGGCATTCCGGACAAGCATGGCGAGCTGCAGGAACGTCTTGCCCGGGCGGAGAACGCCGAAGCGAGGGAAGCCGAGCTGGAGCGCCGGCTCGATGATCTGGCGGCCCAATACGAGCAGGCGGATTCTCAGCTCACCGGCTCGCGGGCACAGGCAGCCGAGGCGTTCTCCCGGGACGTCACGTCGCTGATGCAGGAACTGGGCATGCGTGCTGGCCGTTTCGAGGCCGTAATCAGCGATGATCCGGAAGGGTCGTTTGCGAAGGCCGGTCGCGCCAGGGTGGAATTCCGGGTGACCACCAACCCCGGTCAGCCGGCGGGAAACCTGGCAAGGATCGCATCGGGTGGCGAACTCTCCCGGATCGGGCTGGCCATCAAGGTCTCAGAGGCGGCCGGAAACGAGAACTCGACGCTGATCTTCGATGAGGTGGACGCCGGAGTGGGCGGCGCGATTGCCGAACTGGTCGGAGAGCGGCTCCGTGGGCTGGCGGCCGACCGGCAGGTATTCTGCGTCACCCACCTGCCGCAGGTCGCTTCCCGCGGGCATCAGCATCTTCGGGTCACCAAGTCAGCGCAAGGCACCCCGGAAGTTACGCCGCTCTCGGGATCGGACCGGATCCAGGAAATCGCCCGCATGCTGGGCGGCAAGACCATTACCGAGCGGACCCGCGCGCATGCGGAGGAAATGCTCGAAGCAGACTAACTGCGCTCTTCCTTCTTGCGCACGTAAAGGACCAGGGAATGGTCTTCGAGGATATAGCCGTGCTTTTCCACGACCTGACGCTGGAGCTTCTCGATCTCCTCGTTGTGGAACTCGATGATCTCCCCCGATTCGATGTCCACCATGTGGTCATGGTGCTCCCCCCGGTCCAACTCGTAGACCGATTGGCCACCTTCGAAATTGTGCTTGATGACCAGGTCTGCGTTCTCGAACTGGTTGAGAACGCGGTAGACCGTGGCCAGGCCGATGTCGTCTCCGGTCTCCAGCAGGGTCCGGTAGATGTCCTCGGCACTGAGGTGGCGCTCCTCGCTATTTTCCAGGATCTCCAGGATCCGGATCCGGGGCAGCGTCACCTTGAAACCGGCTTTGCGCAGTTCTTTCGACACCGATGATCATCCTTCGCAATGGCCAAACCAACCCACGCTATTGTATCATCCGCCGCCTTATCGACCGAGACAAACGGAAACCCGATGCGTCCTATTCTGATCATCGTCGCGCTTCTGGCGCTGGGCGGATGCAATCTGATCTACAAAGCGGACATCCAACAGGGGAATGTTCTCGACCAACGTCTGGTGGACGATTTGCGGCCGGGCATGACCAAGCGCCAGGTTTCGCTGATACTCGGGACCCCGGCGATAGCGAGCCCGTTCCGTCACGACCGATGGGATTACATTGCCATCTACCGTCGGAGGGGTGAAATCATCGACCGGAAGTTACTGTCGCTGACGTTCGAGGACGATCGTCTGGTCAAGATCGAGGGCGATTACAAGCCTGGCGAAGCGGACGTAATCGGCGATGAGACGTCGGCGGAGGACGAGTCAGCCTGAGCCGCCTCGGGCCCGCTCGCGGCGAACCTCCTTGGGATCCGCGATCAGGGGCCGGTAGATTTCGACCCGATCGCCCTCCGAGAGAACCTCGTCCAGGGACTTGCGATGGCCGAAAATCCCAACCATGTCGTCGCTGATTTCCAGGCCTTCGAAATGGTCTTTGATGCCGGACTGTTCGATGGCCTCGCCGATCGTGGTCCCCGGCTCGACCAGCAGCGCAAGAATCTTCTGCCGTTCGGGCAAGGCATAAGCGACTTCGATATGAATGCGCCGGTGTGACATCGGATTTCGCCAGCTTGAA
>JAWVZU010000324.1:0-3330 GCA_033722075.1 Lysobacterales bacterium | reverse complement strand
GTTGGCCACCTCGTCCGGCGACTGCTCCTCGATCAGGATCATTCGTGCGATCGCGCCATGGCTCTGTCGGGCACGGTCGACCCGGGCGGCGATGGACGCCCTGGCCCCGAATTCGTCGGCCAGAGGCAATTCGCCGGCACAGAATCGGTCGCGCAGTGTCTCAGAGCGCAGCGGATCCAGGTCAGATGCGATCACGGTGAAATCCGTCGGGGTATCGTCTTCGACGGACACCTCGATCCGGACCGGACGGCCCAGGTAGGCGACGGCTCCGGCGATGGCCACCTCGATCTGCCCATCCCGCTCGGAGACAATCTCATAATTCGGATTGGAGATATTGGTGTCGACAATGGCTGAAAAC
Organism: Lysobacterales bacterium; assembly: GCA_033722075.1. Classification (GTDB taxonomy): domain Bacteria; phylum Pseudomonadota; class Gammaproteobacteria; order Xanthomonadales; family SZUA-38; genus JAWVZU01. The sequence goes on along the minus strand of JAWVZU010000324.1, from coordinate 2,972 downwards.
GGCTGCTCGGAGGCGCACAGCGAAGTCGTCTCCTTCACTTCGCCGACGGGATCGGGGCTGCACCCGCCCAGGGCTGCCGTCAGCAGGGCGATAATCCAGGGTCGGTGACGCATACCAACAGCCCGTAGGCATAGATGATGGTGGCGGGACAGGCGCTCGGGCGCGCTGATTGCTTTGTATAGCTGCCCGTTCACTGCTTTCTGCGCAGCATGGCCTGCCGGTCATCATCGGAAAGAAAGGCCATCTCCACCGCGTTGAGCTGAATCTGCCGCAGGTGCTCGTTCATCAGGCCCGCCTTGGGCGCAGCCACGTTGAACTCGTGGGGCAGGTCGATCCCGCTGATGGCCGGATCGTCGGTGTTGATATTGACCAGCACGCCGTGCTCCAGGTAGCGCTGGATGGGGTGTTCCGGGTAATCGTCGAAAATGCCGACGTGAAGGTTCGAGGTCAGGTTCATCTCGAGCCCGATGCGGCGCTCCGCCAAGTAATCCATCAGCTCCGGATCCTCGTGGGAGCGGATGCCATGGCCGATGCGCTCGGCACGCAGGTCCCGGATCGCCGACCAGACACTGGCGGGCCCATCCACCTCGCCGGCATGTACCGTGACATGCAGGCCCGCATCGCGAGCACGCTCGAAGTGACTCCGGAATTCGGCCGCCGGAAAGTTGACCTCGTCGCCCGCCAGGTCCAGGGCGACCAGCTTGTCGGCGCAGCCGATCAGCGCATCCAGCTCGGCGTGCGCCGTTGCCACACCGTAGGTCCGGCTCAGGATCCCGATCAGGTTGCACCGGACGCCCGTGTCACGCTGCCCGGCCGAGGCGCCGTCGGCGGCAGCTTCGACCACGGCCATGGGATCCAGGCCATGGGTCTCGGCCATGAACCAGGGCGAAAAGCGAAGTTCGACGTAGTCGATTCCCTCCCGAGCCGCATCCAGGAGGTTTTCGTAGGCAATGCGCCGGACCGCATCGGTATCCACCATGACGGCCGTGAGGTATTTGAAACGACCGATGAAGTCCATCAGCCCGGCCACCTTGCCGACGATCTGCACGTGGGGTCTCAGGCCCTCGACGGTGTCGGCCGGCAATTCGATGCCGTGTTCGTCCGCCAGTTCCAGAATCGTGTCCAGGCGGACATTCCCGTCAAGGTGACGGTGCAGGTCGATGAGGGGCAGGGTCGGATCGATCATGGCACTCCAAAATGAAAACGGGCCGGATTGGGGTCCGGCCCGTCGCTGGCACGCACCAGCCCGTTGGTCAGAAGTTGATGTTGTACTCGATGCCGAAGAAGCGCGGCTCGTTCACAAAACCGGTCAGGTTATTGAAGTCGATACCGCCCACGAGTTCTTCCTCGTCGGTGATGTTGCGCCCGTAGAGGGCAACTTCCTGGCCGTTCCAGCGATAGCCCGCACGCAGGCCCAGCTCGCCGAGGCTGTCGCCGGTGTATTCGGCCGACTCGTAAAGGAAGAAGTTGACCTCGTCCCGCCAGTAGTAGTCGGCAAAGACGAACATTTCGCCGCCGGCCATCTCCCGGGACCAGCGAGCCGTTGCGCTGAAGACCCATTCCGGCGCCTGGGGCAGCGGGTTGCCGTCGATGGAAACCGTTCCCTCTACCGCTCCGGGGGGATCAAGCACGGTGCAGCCGCTCGCGCAGGGCGCGATGGCCAGATTGGAGTCCTTGATCTCGGTGTCGTTGTAGCTGAGCGCTGCCGTGACGAGGAAGTCTTCGGTGAGCAAGCCCTCGAATTCGACCTCGAGCCCGGAGCCCTCTGATTCCTCGGCGTTGATCAGCGTATTGAAGTTCTGGGTGCCCCCGACGGCGGTCAGCTGCTGGTCGTCAACGGTGTAGCTGTAGATCGCCGCGTTCAGGCGGACCCGACCGTCGGCCAGAGTCGATTTGACGCCCGCCTCGAGCGACAGACTGGTCTCGGAGTCGGCTACCGACCCGATGTCACCGAACAGGATCCGGCCCGGGATGGTGGGTGCCCGGAAGCCGCGCGCAATGCGCCCGTAGACGCTGACGTCGTCATTGAAATAGTGATGCAGGCTGATGTCGCCGCTCCACTCGTCGTCTTCGGGGTTGGCGCGCAACGGTCCGATCGGGCCGACGCCCAGGAACGCAAGCGGCGACTCGAAGCGCTGAGCCACGAAGTCCTTCTCGTCATCACTCCAGCGCAGGCCGACCTGCAGGATCGTATCCTCGGTCAGGTCATAGTTGACGGAGCCGAACACCGCGATGGAATCGGTCTCCTGGGTCTGGGTGGCGAACCCGTTCTGGACGCCGCCCGCCAGCGAGTCGAAGCTGAAGCTGTCGATGGACAGGTCCTCGGTGAAATAGAAGAAGCCCAGTTGCCAGTCGAGGGCGCCCCACTCGTTCGATGCGAGGCGAAACTCCTGGCTGAACTGGTCATGGTCGGGAATGCCGTCCGCCGACTCGGAACTGAAGGGGATGAAGCCCGGGCCGAAATTCGGCAGAAAGGCGGCACCGAAGCCGCCATCGATGTCGCCCCGGCTGAGGACTTCCACCGTCTCGTAACCGGTGACCGAGGTGAGCGTGGTGCGACCGAGATCCCATTCCATGCGGGCAAGAAAACCGGTGGACTCGACATCCTGGAAGTTCTGGCCGTCGTAAAAGACGTCGTCGAAGTTGTAATTGGACGCGAAATCGTTGGAGCCGGGCCGGATGATGTTGGCGCGGAACAGCCGGGCCGTGCCGTCCAGGTCATGGTGGTGCACGTTGAACAGACCGCTGAAGCTGTCGTTCGGCTCGTAGAGGAACTGCAGGCGGAAAGCGAACTCATCGTAGCCCTCATACGCCTCGCTCTCACCGGTAAACTCATTGTCGACGTAGCCGCTGCGATCCCGGTAGAGGCCGGACAAACGGGCCGACCAGCTGTCGCTGAGCGATCCGCTGATGCCCCCTTCGAAGTTGATGTAACTATCCGACCCGTAGGCTGCCTTGAGGTAGCCCTCCGT
>JAWVZU010000323.1:0-3336 GCA_033722075.1 Lysobacterales bacterium | reverse complement strand
TTCCATGCTGAACACGGCGACCGGCGCGCCGGTTCCGATGGCAGCATTCTCGGCGATGTTCATCGCAAAGGTGGTCTTACCCATGGAGGGGCGGCCGGCGACGATGATCAGGTCCGACTTCTGCAGCCCGGCGGTCTTCTCGTCGAAATCGGTGAATCCGGTGGGCAGACCGGTGATGTTGCCTTCCAGTTCATAGAGGTGCTCGATCAGCTCGAAGGCCCGCTTGACGCCTTCCTTGATCGGTACGAAGCCGGCCTTCCCGCGAGCGCCCTTCTCGCGAATGTCGAAGACCGCCTGCTCGGCCTCCTCCATCAGTTCGTCGATGTCCCGGCCCTCGGGCCGATAGGCGCGATTGCCGATGCGGTTGCTGACGTCGATCAGCTGGCGAAGGATGGATTTCTCGCGAACGATGTCCGCATAGGCGACGATGTTGGCGGCGCCGGGCGTGTTGTTGGCCAGTTCGACCAGGTAGGCGGCCCCGCCGATTTCGGCCAGCAGTTCGTTGCTTTCCAGCCACTGACCCACGGTGACCGCGTCTACGGGCTGGTTGCGCTCCTGGAGATCTGCCAGGGCGCGGAAGATCAGTCGGTGGTCGTGTCGGTAGAAGTCTTCTTCCGTGAGCCGATCGGCGACCTTCTCCCAGGAATCGTTGACCAGCATGAGCCCGCCCAGCACAGCCTGCTCGGCCTCCGCGCTACTCGGGGGAACGCGCAGCTGCTCGACTTGTGAATGGGGCTGCGACTGAGCCATCTGGCCTCAATAACGCATCGGTTTCGCAAATCCTGGGAACCGAGCGGAATGTTGCCGGATCTTCCCTGATCCGGCAGAAACTCGAACCTACTTGTCTTCCGAAGGCTCTTCTTCGGACTCGGCTTCTTCACCTTCGGCAGCTTCAGCTGCAGCTTCCGCCTCGGCTTTGGCCTGGGCTTCGGCTTCGGCAGCCGCCGCCTCGGCCTTGGCCCGGGCTTCGGCTTCAGCAGCTTCGGCTTCGGCAGCCTCGCTTTCGGCGATGGCTCGCTCGGCAACTTCCTGCGGTGCGGTCGTCACGCCGCCGACCGGCGCGTCACCCGTCTCGTCACCGACGACGATCAACTTGATGGTCGCATCGGTCTCGGCATAGAGGTGCAGAGTGACTTCGTATTCGCCGACGTTTCGGAAGGCGCCTTCGGGCAGGTCGATCTCGGACTTGTCGACCGAGTAGCCGTTGTCGGTGAGCGCGGCAGCAATCTCCCGCGTACCCACGGAGCCGTAGAGTTTGCCCTCGCCGCTGGCGTTTGCCAGGACAGTGATGGTCTGGCCGTCGATTGCTTCCTGGCGCGCCTTGGCCGCTGCCTTGCGCTCCTCCGCGGCGGCTTCAAGCTCGGCGCGGCGTTGCTCGAAGACCTCGATGTTTTGCTTGGTGGCCGGCAGCGCCATGCCCTGCGGGACCAGATAATTGCGTCCGTAGCCCGGCTTGACGGAGACCTTGTCCCCGAGCGAGCCCAGACCCTTGACGTTACGCAGCAGTATCAGTTCCATGTCGGAAACCTCGTTACTCGTTCAACTTTACTTTTTGTCGTCCTTGTTGCGCGCCAGAAAGCGCCCTGCAACACGGCGAAAATCGATCATCTCTCCGACGATGCCGATCACCGGCACCGTCACGGCCAGCGGGTTCCCCGTCAGCCAGAAAAAAATCAGCAGGCCATAGACTAACACCAGCCAGCCCATACCCGCGCCCGACACGCCGACCATCCAGTGGAAGTAGCTCAATCCCTGGACGATCCATACGTGGATCAGCACTGCCGCCACGTTCAGCAGCGCGTCCATGCTGACCATGGTGTCGGCAAAAAACACTGCCGCCGACCCAAAAGCGAGCGCCTTGCCGAGCTTCAACTGATGGAATTCCTTGCGGAATCCACCGGGATTCACCAGCCGCGCCTGCCAGGAACGACCGAGAAACAGTCCGCCCCAGCACATCAGCAATATCATGCCGACGACGATGCCGGACATGGCATTGAACGGCACGGCCGTCATCCACAGCTCGCGCTGGGCGTCGCTGATTGGAGACCCCTGGGCCGCCATCTGATCCAACGCCTGCACGACCATGCCGCGCCAGTAGGCCGCCGGATCTTCCAGACCCAGCAAGATCACCGCCAGCATGACCAGCGAGAGCGCCAGCCCGGCCTGCAGCGTCAGTGCCAGTGACGAGAAGCGTCGCAGCACGTCCGCCATGGCGATGCACAGCAACAACGCGGCGGCAAAACCCGCCAGGCTGCCGAGCCCGCCGCCGGCCAGGCCCAGCAGAACGCCGACAAAGGCAATCCCCAGGCCCGCGACAAGCATTCCATCCAGCACACTGCGCCGGAGCGCGGTCAGCACCACTGCCGCCGCCGAAAAGACGAAAGCAAGTGGAAACACGACGCCGAAGGCTACCAGCGAGGCCGCCTGGATCCGTCGTCCGTCGGCAAATTGGGCCAGCATGTCCCTTTGCGAGGTCAGCCCGGCACGATCCCGGAGCTACCCCGCCCTATTCGCACCTCAATGATTGTCGGTATAGGGCAGCAGGGCCAGGTAACGAGCGCGCTTGACTGCGGTCGCCAGCTGGCGCTGGTAGCGAGCCTTCGTACCGGTAATCCGGCTCGGAACGATCTTGCCGGTCTCACCGACATACTGCTTCAGGGTATCGAGATCCTTGTAATCGATCTCCTGGATCCCTTCGGCGGTAAAGCGGCAGAACTTCCTACGGCGAAAAAAACGTGACATAGCTCATCTACCTCGCGAATCAATCATCATCGTCCGACGAATCATCATCGTCGTCGTCGTCATCATCATCATCGTCATCGTCGCCACCCTTTGAGTACTCTTTCGAGATCTGGGTGTAGGACGCGCGACCCTTGTCGTCCTTGTCATTCATCATAACCGACGGTTCGGTGATCGCTTCCTTGCGACGGATCACAAGATTGCGCAGAACGGCGTCGTTGAACCGGAATGCGGCCTCGAGCTCTTCGAGAACCTCGCCGTCGCACTCGATGTTCATCAGAACGTAGTGCGCCTTGGCCAACTTCTGGATCGGATAAGCCAGCTGGCGCCGACCCCAGTCTTCGAGACGATGGATGGTTCCGCCACCGCCTTCGATCATCTTGCGGTAGCGCTCGATCATGGCAGGAACCTGCTCGCTCTGGTCCGGATGGACCAGGAACACAACTTCATAATGACGCATGGCTTACCCCTTCGGTCTATGGCCCCCCGCCGCGTCTGGCGGTGGAGCAAGGCATCTGTTGTTTTCGTTTCGCTTCGGCCGGACCCACGGGCCAGCCGAGCCGCGGAATTCTACCGGGGCATCTGGTTCAAATCAAC
>JAWVZU010000322.1:0-3337 GCA_033722075.1 Lysobacterales bacterium | reverse complement strand
TGAAGTTCTCTTTCTGTGCACCGGCAACTCCTGTCGCAGCCAGATGGCCGAAGGCTTTGCACGAGCGCACTGGCCCCAGGGATGGTCCGCGCGCTCGGCGGGCATCGAAACGCATGGCATGAACCCGTTTGCGCTGCAGGTCATGGCGGAGGCGGGCATCGATCTTGCGAACCACTACAGCAAGACCGTGGATGACCTGGGCGAGGATTATCGGCCCGATCTGGTGGTTACGGTCTGCGGCCATGCCGATGAGACCTGTCCGACATTCCCCGGTGCACCAAAGGTCGTGCATCAGGGTTTCGACGATCCGCCCAGACTGGCAGCGGACCTGGAGGGAGAGGCGCGACTGGCGATCTATCGCCGGGTGCGCGACGAAATCGAAAGCTACGTCCTGGGACTTCCGCAAAGCACGAATCTCTGATCTCGTCCATAATCGGGCGTATGAGTGATACCGATATCCTCTATCGCCTGGCGCTGGTGGTCGGTCTGGGCATGCTGGTCGGCATGCAGCGCGAGCGCGTCGACGATCCCCTCGCCGGGTTTCGAACCTTTCCGCTGATTGCGCTGGCCGGCGCGCTGGCGGCATTGCTTGGGAAACACCTGGAACTGCCGTGGCTGCTTCCCGCCGGATTGCTCGCGGTCACGGCAACCCTGGTCGGCGGTTCGCTCGTACTCGCCCGGACCAGCGGAGAGCCGCGCGGCATGACCACGGAGATGGCGGCGCTGGTCATGTACCTGGTCGGCGCCCAGGTCGTTGGTGGGGAGCTGCTGGTGGCCGCCTCGATCAGTGGCGCCGTCGCGGTGCTGCTGCATTTCAAGGCCGGCCTGCATGGTTTGGTCGACCGCTTGACCGAAACGGATGTCAAGGCAGTCATGCAGTTCGTCCTGATCACCCTGATCATCCTGCCGGTTCTGCCGGACCAGACCTACGGCCCGTACGACGCGTTCAACCCCTTCGAGACCTGGCTGATGGTGGTGCTCATCGTGGCGCTCAACCTCGGCGGCTATGTGGCCTTCCGGCTGATCGGCGGTCGGGGCGGCTCGCTGCTTGCCGGGGCGCTCGGGGGACTGGTCTCCAGCACCGCGGCCACGGCGAGCCTGTCCCGCCAGAGCGGCGCTCAGATGACCCATGGGCTGGCAGCGATCGCCATCATGCTGGCCTCCACCGTCGTGCTCGGGCGGGTCATCATCGAACTGGGGGTGGTGGCTCCGGCGCTTCTGAAGGCGGCGATCTTCCCGCTGGCTGCGTTGGCGGTTGTGCACCTCGTGATCTGCGCCGTGGCGCTTCTTCGATTCTCCGAGCACCAGGCGCCGGAAACGCCGGAGATCGGAAACCCGGCTCAGCTCAGGTCCGCCATCGCATTCGGGGCACTTTACGCGGTAGTGAAAGTCCTGGTTGCCGCTGCGGATGCCTGGGCCGGTGACCGCGGACTCTATCTGTTGGCGACCGTGGCGGGCCTTACGGACGTGGATGCAATTACTCTCTCCACGGGGCAAATGGTCACCCAGGGCAAGGTAGGTTCCGACCTCGCCTGGCGGGTCATCGTGACTGCGGTCCTGTCGAACCTGGTGTTCAAGGCGGGGATCACGCTGACCATGGGCGGGGTCAGGCTGTTTCGGCCGGTGGCCGTGATGTTCGGTACGGCCATTGTCTTCGGGCTGGGAATCGTCCTGTTCTGGCCCTAGGGATCCATTTCCCATACCAAAAAGAAAAGGCGCCCGCAGGCGCCTTTCCGATCAAGGGGAAGCGAGCTTACCGCTTGATGTAGCTGGTCCAGTTCTGGGTCCAGTCCCGGCCGCCGATGGCGCCGGCAAAGCCCGGGTTGTCGAAGAACTCACCAAAGATGGAGCGCGGGACGTCCGGAGCCTGCAGCAGCGGGCTGTCACCGTCCAGGGCCACGCCATTGGCGCTGTCGAAGGTGATGTCCAGCTGCGCGTTGAACGCGCCGGCAGCGAAGAAGTCGGCCACGCTGAACTCGTTCGGACCGTCATCTTCGGTCCCTTCGAACGGATCGGCACAATCCAGGAACAGGCCAGTCAACGTGAACGTCTCCGGGTTGGCAGTCGCGTTGGCAAAGGTTGCGTCCTGGTCGATATCCAGGCAGGAATCGTTCCGGCCGTCCGGAGCGTCGACCACGATCGAGTGGGTGATGTTGGCCGCCGTGCCTTCCCGCAGGAGGATGCCGTGGTCGGTCGCGCCGCCACCGCCCTGGATGGTCAGATTGGCCAGCTTCGGAGCAGAACGCGGAAGCGCGTCGTTGTCGTCGCTGTTGTTGTCGGCCTCGATACCCCGGTCGCTCTCAGGGCCCTGCTGAACCAGTGCGTACTGGACGTTGCCGGTCCAGCCCTGGGTCCAGTCGATGCTGTCGTCACCGATGTTGGTCAGGACCAGGTGCTTGGCGTTGACCGTGCCGCCGAAGAACTCGACGCCGTCATCCGCATTGGCGTGCACCTGGACATAGTCGACCAGCGTGCCGTTTCCGACGCCCTGGAAAGCGATGCCGTTCAGCTCGTCCAGGTCGGAAATCAGGTTGCCGGCAAATTCGACCCGGAGATAGTTCAGCACGCCGCTGGAATCGGTCGGGTCGACACCGCCGTAGAGGCCGGAACCGCCTTCGCCCTGGGCTTCCAGGCAGTCGGAGACGCCCGCGCAGGGGGTGCCCGAGTTGATCGGTGCGCGGCCGTTGATCACCAAGCCGCCCCACTGGGCCGAGGTGCCGCTGGTGATGTCCACGAAAGCCTGTGCACTGGTCATGACGACCGGAGCGAACTCGGTACCGTAGGCCTGGATCTGGCTGCCGCGGGAGACAACCAGGAAGTCCTGCCCGGTTGCTCCGACGACCACCGTGCCGGCTTCGATCTCCAGCGTCACGCCGTCGCCTTCCGCGGGGCCGGCTGCGCCGCCGAGATCGTCGCCGACGAACACACCGCCGTTGAGCTGATAGATGCGATCGTTGGTCAGGGTGACATCGTTGCTCAGTGTGCCCTGCAGCACACAGATGCCACCGCCTGCGTCGGAGGTTCCGGAGGGGCAGGCGCTGGCGGCAAAGTCGGCCTGGTAGACGCACTCGTCGTTGGGGATGAGGGGGATCAGTTCGACCGAGCCGGAGCCCAGTGCCGGTCCGCCGGTGATGTCATAGTCGAAATCGACGCTGCCGCAGCTGTTGAAGGTCAGCGTGCACTGGCCGATGGTCTCGGCCGCCTGGCCGGACACCGCGCCGAAGCCGCCGCCCTGGGCGGAGATAAGGGGCACCTCGAAGGAATTCTGCCCGACCTGGTAGGTCGCGGACGTGGCGACCCAGTACTGCTCGCCGCCGTCATTCTCGTTTTGCGTGTA
>JAWVZU010000321.1:0-3339 GCA_033722075.1 Lysobacterales bacterium | reverse complement strand
GTGGGGTCCGGAACAATCGAGGCGCTGAGGTCTATCGCTCCACTCGCCGTGTCGGCGATGGAACAAAGTCCAACGTAGATCAGCTGCGTGCGGGCATCCAGGGAGACGACATCCGTGGCTGTTGCGGCAAGGGTCTCCGGATTGCCGATGCCGCCCAGCGACACGGCGGTCCAGGCCGGACATTCGATTCCGGCACCCAGGTTCAGCAGCAAATCGTTGGCCGGCGCATCCGCGTTGCCCGGATTTCGCGCGTTCAGGAAGACCTGGAGCGTATCGCCGGGCACGACTTCTTCTCGATCTGTCGCAAGCTCCACAAGAACTTCCTGACCATCGACCATCAGGTCCAGACTGAACTGGAAATCCAGCCCGTCGCCGCCGAGGTCGGCCTGCTCGTCGGTCTCTGCCACGAGTGGCAGCGAGACCACGCCCATCCGCTGCGGGTTCGCCGCAAGCTGCACCTGCAAGGACTCACCCTCGTCCAGAACCGTCCCCGCCAGATCGGTCGGGACGGCCAGGTCGCCATCCGGCCCACTGCCCGTAAGTGCGTTCAGGGTCAGCCGCGTCAGGGGGTCTGGCGCCCCGATTGAATTCGCATCGTTGCGAATCTGGAAAAGAAATTCTGCGCTATCTGAGCCCGCTTCAAATAGACCAATCACGCCCAGCGGCCCACCACGACCCGCACTGGAACCGAAGGTTGGAGACACGATATTCGGCCCGGTGGTAGGCGCCGCACGACACGCGATCGAGCCACCAAAACTGACCGACCCGGCTGGGCACTCAGTTGCCGCAGTGCTTCCCGGTTCGCTTGCGAAGAAGCCGACTTCAGCCTCGATACAGGATGATTGCCCCGTACCGGGCTGATAGGTCCCCACCGGACAACTCTCTTCCGTCAAGCTGGCGGTCGTGGCGACGAACGCTCCTGCGGAAGCTTCAATGCAGGCGCCCTGACCCTCGTTCGGCTGGTAAGTGCCGACTGCGCACGCGACCTGCGCACTCTGGCCCTGGCTCTCAACAAAGAAGCCAGGGTCGGCAGTCAGACATGCGGTTTGCCCCGGGTCAGGTTGGTAAGTCCCGGTCGCACAGGCTTCCTGGGACAGGGACTGCGTGCCAGCCACGAAGAATCCGGGGTCCGCATCCAGGCACGCACTCTGCCCCGGATCGGGCTGGTAGGTGCCGAGCGAACACTGGGTCTGCGCCGCCTGCCCGGTGTCGCCCACAAAGAAGCCTGCGGACGCATCGATGCACCCGCTGGAGCCCGTGTTCGGCTGATAGGTGCCAAGCGCGCAGGCCTGTGCCTGCTCGGAGCCCGTCGCGTTGGTAAAGAATCCCGCCGGCGAGTCGAGACATTGCGACGAACCGGCCTGGTCCTGGTACTGGCCGACCGGGCAGGCTTCCTGGGTCAGAGATTGCTCGCCAGCGACAAAAAATCCGGGGTCCGCATCGAGGCATGCACTCTGCCCCGGGTCGGGCTGGTAGGTACCGGGGGTGCAGGCGAACTGGGTGGTCTGCATGATCTGGGGAACAAAGAAACCTGCGTCCGCGGCATCGCAGGCAGTCTGCCCCGTCAAGGGCTGATAGAACCCCCGGGCACAGGCATTGCAGGGTTCCGACCCGGTCGAACTGAAGGTCCCTGCCGGGCACTCCTGGGCCGATGCACCCTCCGAGAGGGCGAGGCCAATAGCCACGGCCAGCAAGCGTCTGCCATCGGCCAGCTTAAGGTTTCCCACCAACCCGGACCCCCGTTTGTCTCCCTTGAGCGAGAGTATTACATTGCGGCGATGCCTGCCACGAAAAGTAACCCTGATGCGCTGGTATCCCAGCTGGGCCAACGGCGCTACCAGGACGTCATGGTTGAAACGGCCAGTTGCGATCCGCCCTGGCGCCGGGCCTTGCACGCCATTGCGCTGGCGGGACAGGGGCAGATACGTTCCGGAATCGAACGGGCCCGCGCGGCGCTGAATCAACCGTTGAATCCGATGACGCCCGCCGGGGTACTGGCCACGATGGGGCAGGTTCTGCTTCGGGAGGGCCACCCGGAACTGGCTCGATCCTGGCTAGAGCAGGCGGCTGCGCTTGATCCCGCAAATGCCGCCGTAGCGGCCGGCATCGAGCATTGCCGGTCGCCCGCCTACCTCCCGGCCGAAACGGTCGATCCCGTACAGCGACGGACCTTGCGCCGTTATGCGCCGCGGGAGGGCAACCGCTATATCTACACGATCGACATCGTGGGCACCTGCAACCTCAGGTGCCCCACCTGCCCGGTCGGAAACACTCCCTTGGACGACCGGCCGCGGGGATTCATGGACCCGGCGCTCTTCGACCGTATTCTGACCAAGATCGTCGCGGAATCACCCCATCCCGACCCGCAGATCTGGCTCTTCAATTGGGGTGAGCCCCTGCTTCATCCGGAGCTTCCGAGGATCGTCCGTAGTATCAGGGAGCGCGGCCTGGAATCTTACCTGTCGTCGAATCTCAACGTTCGCGAAAAGACCCTGGACGCATTGATCGCTGAAGATCCCACCGATCTGAAGATCTCGCTTTCCGGCGCTTCGGAGCGGACCTATGAGAAAACCCATGTGCGCGGCCGCTTCTCAGTGGTGGAACGCAACATGCGGGTCCTGCGCCAGTGCCTCGATCGCCACGAGGCCTCGACGCGGGTCTGGGTTGGTCACCACGTCTATCGACACAACCGGCATGAACTGGAGGACATGGCCAACCTGTGCGCCGAACTGGGCTTCGCGCATCATCCGGTGCCCGCCTTCTTCCAGCCGCTGGAGGCGCTGGTGCAGATCGCGGAGGGAACCTATTCCGGAAACCCGGTTCTCGAGGACCTGATCGAGCATCCGAAGCACTACATCGAGCGATTTCGTCAGGTCCGCGACGACCGCTTCGACTGCGAACTGCGTTTCAATCAGACCATCATTAATCACGATGGATCGGTTGCACTCTGCTGCTCCGTCTACACCCGGCCCAATCAGCTCGACATCCAGTTCCTCGACTACCCGCGCGAGGCGATCGAAGCCCGGAAGTACGGCCATTCATTCTGCTCGACCTGCTATCGGCACGGACTGCAATATGCGCCGGTTAAAATCCACGACGTTTCCCATCAGGACGCTGAAAGACACTCGGCATAGAGCGCCTCCAATCCCGCCGCAAGGGACGCGCCGTGTCGGGCATTGTGATCGGCAATGCGCCGCCGCAGGGACTTGCGGATGGCCGCTCTCCTCGATGCGTCCTTCCCGAGCCGGACAGCAGTCTCTACATAGTCACGGGAGGTCACCGCGCAGAGTTCTTGCAGCCCGAGTTCGGAAAGGATCGCCCAACCCTGGCGACTCACCG
>JAWVZU010000320.1:0-3361 GCA_033722075.1 Lysobacterales bacterium | reverse complement strand
TGGCTCTTCCGTCGCTCGGTGCGGTGACGCACTCGATCGGCACAGTCATCCTCAGCTATCTCGTCGAGGGCTATTCCGCAGACCGACCTTTCGCTGAAGTCTTCGGGTTCCAACTGGTAAAAAAGGCGCCGCTGAATCTCAGTATCTTCCTGGCCGTGACTGTGTTCATGCTCTTCGTCCGGGCGCTTCGAGCGAGCAGGCAGACGGCGTCCAATCAACAGCAACCGATCGCTGATCGCTTGGTGATCCCCACGCCCCGCGGCGAAGCCCTGGTGCGGTTGGAGGAGATCGACCGCATCGAGGCAGAGGGCAACTACGTGGCCATCCACGCCGGGGAGCGAAAATATCTCGAGCGGCGAACCATGCGCGAGGCGGAGCGACGGCTGGCCGAGGCCGGTTTCGCTCGCATCCACCGCTCACACCTGGTCAACCTCGAGAGACTCGAGCGGGTCGAACGCACCGCCGGGGGAACCTACCGGGCTGTCCTGGCGGACGGAACTCGACTGCCGATGAGCCGGAGCTACCGCAAGCGATTGAAGAAACACCTGGGTTGACCGATATTCGTCCCGCCAGCCGGACGTTCATCACAAATCACTTGCCGATGCACATCGTGGGGCTGCAGATTGGGTCGCATGAGACGACGCAGATTTCTCCTTTTCTCCGCCCTCGCCGCAGTTGCGACGCAGGTCCCGGCCCGGGCCGCACGCGCCCCGGCACCGCTGAGGATCCTGATGCTGGGCGGGACCAATTTCGTCGGTCCACACCTGGTACGCACGGCGCTGAAGCGCGGGCACGAAGTGACGCTGTTCAATCGTGGCCGGACCAATCCGCACCTGTTTCCGGAGCTGGAGAAGCTACGCGGAAACCGCTACCCCGATCGCGGAGAGGGGCTGGCAGCCCTGGCTGGCGACCGCGAGTGGGACGTGGTACTCGACACCTGGCAGCAGGCGCCGGGGTGCGTGGCGGCGACGGATCGTTTGCTGCGCTATCGGACCGGCACATACCTCTACATCTCTTCCATCGCTTCTTACCGCAACTACCGGCAAATCGGCATGGCCGAGGACAGCCCGATTCTCGACCGCGAGGCGCAGGTCAACTCACTGTCCGACGAACTGGGCTACTCGGAGCGCAAGGCAGCGGCCGAGCATGTGGTTCTGGAGCGCAAGGCGGGTCCGGGCATCGTGCTCCGCTGCGGCAGCATCCGCGGGCCTGGCGTGCCGCCCGAGGCCGGTGAAACGGTCGAACTGGGCTACTGGGACTATCGCTTCGCCACGGGCCGCAGCGTACTGGCTCCCGCCGATCCGAGTGCCGTCTTCCAGCTGATCGACGTACGCGATCTTGCCGAATTTGCGATAAGCACAGCCGAGCAAGGCCTGGGTGGGCCGTTCAACCTCGTCGGACCTGAGGATCCCATCCCCTTCCCCGAATTCCTGGAGACGTGGAACCAGGCCGTGGGCGAAAGAGCCGAGCTGGTCTGGGCGGACCGCCCATTCCTGGACGCGCACGGCGTTCGTCCCTGGACCGACCTGCGCAACTGGATTCCAGCGGATGTTGCGGAGCCCGGCTTCTATCACATCAGCAATGCACGGGCACTGGCGGCTGGACTAGAATTTCGGCCCACGAGGCAGACCCTTCGCGACAGCATTCCGCCGAACCTCGACGCCCTGCAGCCCGTGCCCGCCGAGGGCGGAATGAGCCTGGAACGCGAGGCAGAGCTCATCGCCGAGCTGCGCAGCGGTGGATGACGGATCAGTACCGGCGGAACTGAAGTTGAAAATCGACCCAGGCTAACAGCAGCCGGCCTGGCCGTCGGCTTCATCAGTGAAGGGCAGCGCCTTGCCGCAGCCCTCGAAGATCCCGAAGTGGCGCTCCCAGGTTCCATAGAAATCGAAGTGCGGTGCGAAGCGCGACTCGCGGAGAATCCGGTAGGTGTTCCCGCAGACCGGGAAGACCCGCCCGGTCTCGATGCGGTGATGACGATCCAGTACCAAGGCGTCGGGCTGGTTCGGCACGGTGCCGCGATAGCGCACGGCCTGCCCATAGTCCTCGCAGTCCGGCTCGAGTCCGGCCACCTTGAACAGACGATAGGTTGCCGAAAAGAAGCGGATGCCGGCCAGCTTTTCGGCCATTTCCGGAGCATCGATGCTGATCGGCCGATCGGCCACCAGGCGAGGGTCCACGAACCCGGCATTTCCGGCCAGAGCCAGAAAATCGTTCCAGTACAGTGCACCGGCGAGGCATTCGCCATAGAGCGCCTGGTCTTTCTGCAGCGCAGCCGGAACGCGGCGGTCAGCATATACGTCGGAGAAGTACATCTCGCCGCCGGACTTCAGAAGACGGTACGCCTGGCTCAACACTGCTTCTTTGTCGGGCGAGAGATTGATCACGCAGTTGGAGACGATGACATCAAAGCTCCCTGGTTCCAGCTCCAGCTCATCCAATGCCTCGATGTAGCCTTCCAGGAACCGCACATTGGATCGGCTAAAGCCGAAGGCATCGCGATGGAACTCGAGCTGCTGCCTGGCCACCGCCAGCTGCGCCTCGGTCATGTCCACCCCGACCACCTCGCCCGACTCGCCCACCAGCTGAGCCAGCACATAGCAGTCGCGGCCACTTCCACACCCCAGGTCGAGGACTCGCGCCCCGTCCAGCAGCTCCGGCGCGATCAGCCCGCAACCATAGTAACGCGACAGGATCTCGGGGTGCAGCCGCGCCAGCAGGGGCTTCAGGTGGGAAGGCAGATCGTCGTCCGTGCAGCAGGCATTGGTTTGCAGATCCACGCTGCCGGTGAGTATCCGGCCATAATACTCTTTCACATCTTCACGCATGCTCACGCCCCACATCAAACAACCACCGCCTCTTAGAGAGGACCGCTCCAGCGCCGGTATATTTCACCTCATCCCGGTTGCCTTGAATCCTCACCGTAATTGGGATCGAGCGGATTCTGGCAGTCTTCCGGGACCAGCGAGTACAGCTCATACGGCAGGCTGGTCATGCAGGAAAAGAGCAGCAGCCGGGTGGCCTGACGCGGCACCATGTGGATCACCGGCTGCGACAGCCCTTCAAAGATGTCCGACAACGGAACTTCGAGGGTTGCACCATCGATCACCCGAAATGGCTCCTGGTCACCAACCAGGTTGGCCACCTCGTCCGGCGACTGCTCCTCGATCAGGATCATTCGTGCGATCGCGCCATGGCTCTGTCGGGCACGGTCGACCCGCGCCGCGATCGCGCCTCGGGCGCCGAATTCGTCGGCCAGAGGCAATTCGCCGGCGCAGAATCGGTCGCGCAGTGCCTCAGAGCGCAGCGGATCCAGGTCAGATGCGATCACGGTGAAATCCGTCGGAGTGTCGTCTTCGAC
>JAWVZU010000319.1:0-3387 GCA_033722075.1 Lysobacterales bacterium | reverse complement strand
TGAGCGACGCTTCTCCGAAAAACACGCCATCGAGCTCCGTCGTCTGGGTGTCGATGGCCTCAGCCTGTTCG
This sequence comes from Lysobacterales bacterium, assembly GCA_033722075.1. Taxonomy (GTDB): domain Bacteria; phylum Pseudomonadota; class Gammaproteobacteria; order Xanthomonadales; family SZUA-38; genus JAWVZU01. Next base: position 3,316 of record JAWVZU010000319.1, on the reverse strand, counting down.
GGTTGAGTCACCTAAACGTTCGATAATGAACCCCTTCTGGGCTACGCGGCATTCGCTGCTCAGGACTGTCCAGTCCGAGAACGATTCCCGTTCAAAAAACGATTCCGCTGAAGTGTGCCGATAAGGAAATTCAGGGTGTCCGGGATTTCGCCCTGGGATTGCTCCCGGCGGCCATCATGCTAGGCCTTGCGGCCTGGCTCCCGCGGCGGTCAGGCAAGAGCCTGCGCTCCCTGTTACCCATCGGTTTGCCCGGCGCGGCCGGCGCGATCCTGGTGGTCGTCGTGCTGGGCATCTGGAATACCGGTCTGCTGGCCGACGGAAATTCAGGGTGTCCGAGATTTCTTCGAGATTTCTTTTTGCGGCGCTGGTCCCCATCGTCCTTGCCCCGGTGACCCTGGGCATGAACCGACACCGCTAGCCGGAGCAGTCGATGGACTGGTAGGGCCCGAACGAACCGGCCGCTCCCGGAAAGACCACCGGGCTCTCGAAACCCGACTGGCTCACCGCCGCCACGCCGAAGAAGTAGTTGTCGATGACGATGTTCTCCAGCGTCGCCCGGTTCACGTCGCCGACATAACGCGAAAACTGCCACTGCGGTGCCGCGGTTTCGCGCCAGTAGAGACGATAGCCGGCGACGATGGACTGCTCTTCCGGAACGGCCGATTTCCAGCACAGCGTCGTGTCCGGGCTGACGGCGCCTTCGATGCTGACACTGACCGGCGGGGCCGGCGCCCAGGCCATGGAGGCCAGGGCTACCGCGTTGAGTGCCGTCAGCTTCGCCGCGTAGTCGAAATCCACGCCGTCGATCGTGTCTCCGTAGACAATGCCGTTCTCGATGCGCAGGTCCTGGTGCTGGCGGTGGTAGTTCTCGTTGGTCTCCATGATGCGCACGCCGGGAATCCCGACGTCGTTGAACGGTCGGTGGTGACCACCCCTGCGAAAGCGGTCCAACCGGTAGATCATCATGGTGTCGAGGTTGGGGATATAGTCATCCGCCAGCCGATCGATGTACCGGGCCAGGTTGCGCGACGGCGAATCCACCTCTCCGCCCCGGAAGCGACGGTTGCGGGCCTCGGCTTCCGTTTCCACCGGGCGAGTGCCCTCGGAAAAGACCCGCGCCGTGGTGTTGTTGATGACGCCGTTGATGCCCTCGATGTTGCCGATCATGTCGTTGTTGAGCACGCCCTGGATGCGCCAGCCCTGCTCAATGGCTTTCTCGGCCATGATCTTGCCGCCGAACAGGCCCTGCTCCTCGCCGGAAAGGGCGGCGTAGATGATCGAGCCGTTGAAGCGGTATTGGCTCAGGATCCGCGCGGCCTCCAGCGTTCCGGCAACACCCGAGGCATTGTCGTTGGCGCCGGGCGAGTCGTCGGTGAAGTTCATGACGTCGGAGACGCGCGAGTCGATGTCGCCCGACATGACCACGAATCGGTTCGGATCCACCATCCCCCGTTGGATGGCCAGTACGTTGACCACTTCGGTGGGTTCCGGGATGCGCGGTTCGCCGGAAATGACTTCGCTCTGGTAGACAACTTCCAGGCAACCGCCACAGGCTTCCGATACCCGCTCGAACTCCGCGTGGATCCAGCGCCGCGCGGCACCGATGCCGCGGGTGTCGCTCTCGGTCTCGGACAGCGTATGGCGGGTTCCGAAGCCGACCAGCGTACGAATGTCCCGCTCGATTCGCTCGGCGGAAACGGCGGAGACGATTTCGTGCAGCACGGGCTGGGCTTCCGGCGGTGCTTCCTCCACAGCGCCGGCAAGCGGGGTGGCAAGGGCGAGCAACAGTGCACAGGGATTCTTCATGATTGAGTCCTTTCCGGGTTTCCCCCAACGATAACGAACTGTCCCCCCATAGATGAAGCTGTCGCGCAGCACGCGTACACTTCCTGAAATCTTTCCGACCCAGGGGGGTTCAGATGAAGGTCACGTTTCAAGTCAATGGTGAAGACCGTGAAGTGGACGTCGCCGGGGGCAAGTCACTGTTGTGGGTCCTGCGCGAGGATCTCGGCCTGAACGGCACGAAGTTCGGCTGCGGCATCGCTCAATGCGGCGCCTGTACGGTGCTGCTCAACGGATCTCCCACCCGCGCCTGCCAGATGCCCGCTTCCGGGCTGAACGGCATGAAGATCACCACCATCGAGGGCGTGGATGGCCCGGCCGCGCTGGCGGTGCAATCCGCCTGGCGCGAACTGGACGTCGTTCAGTGCGGCTACTGCCAGTCGGGACAGATCATGTCGGCCACGGCCCTGCTGGAGAGCAACAAGGCACCGACCGATGACGACATCGACCGGGCCATGAGCGGCAACCTCTGCCGCTGCGGTACCTATCAGCGGATTCGTGCCGCCATTCACGTCGCCGCGGAAAAGCTGGAGGCCTGATCATGTTGGGACGATTCGAACTGCAGCCGCTCGAACCGGCAGGACTCAGCCGAAGGCGTTTTCTTCAGGTGTCAGCGCTCGCCGGCGGAGGATTCATCATCGGCTTCAATCTCCCGAGGGCGGCGACGGCCGCCGTGGGCGCTGCGCCGGGAGCGATGAATCCGTTCATCCGGATCGGCGCCGACAACACCGTAACGGTCGTGATCAAGCACCTCGACAAGGGCCAGGGCGTCACCACCGGCCTGCCGACGATCGTCGCCGAGGAACTGGACGCCGACTGGTCGCAGATGCGCGCGGAGTTCGCGCCGGCCAATGCCGAAAAGTACAAGAACCTGTTCTTCGGGGTCCAGGGCACCGGCGGATCCAGCTCCATCGCCAACTCCTGGACCCAACTGCGCATCGCCGGAGCCGGCGCCCGGCAGATGCTGCTGCAGGCGGCCGGCCGGCGCTGGGAGGTCGATCCCCGGTCGCTGAAGGTCGAAGGCGGAGTGGTCCGGGAGATCGACGGGAGCCGCACGGCAACCTTTGGCGAACTCGCCAACGAGGCCGCGAAGATCACGCCCCCGGCAGAACCGCCGTTGAAGGAGCCGAAGGATTTCCGGCTGATCGGCAAGCGCCTGCCGCGGCTAGACTCGCCGGCGAAGACCGACGGTACGGCCCAGTTCACGCTGGACGTGTCACGGCCGGGAATGCTCGTCGCAGTCGTCGCCCACCCGCCGAAGTTCGGGGCAACGGTCAAGAACTTTGATGCATCGAAAGCCAGGGCCATGGACGGCGTGAAGGACGTCGTGCAGATCCCGCGCGGCGTGGCGGTGCTCGCCGACAGCTACCACACAGCGGTCAAGGCGCGCGCCGCCCTGACCATCGATTGGGATGAAACCGCCGCCGAGAAACGTGGCAGCGAGGAACTGCTGGCCACCTATCGCAAGCAACTG
>JAWVZU010000318.1:0-3393 GCA_033722075.1 Lysobacterales bacterium | reverse complement strand
TCTTCTCCTACCCGCTGAGAAGCGGTCTCTCCGGGTTCACCCGCGTGGAAGCGCAGTACGTGGACGACCGCTTTACGACATTCGTTCCGCAGGTGGCCCTGGATTTCGGATCCCCGGTGGTGCTCGGAGACTACGGCCTGATGAATCTTCGAACCGGCATCCAGCGAGATCCCTGGCGCGCGGAACTGTTTGTGCAGAATGTCTTCGACGAAGACGTTGATATCTTCTGTTGCCGCTACAGCACCGAGACCACCATCGAGCGCCCGCGGACTGTGGGGCTTCGCTTCGTCGTTGGTTTCTAGTACCAAAGCCCGCTGGCGAGTTGTTTGATGGTGTCACAAAAGCCGCCATGTCACTGAATCTCCAGCACCAGCGCGCCAAGGCGCTGCTCCTCCTCGACCCTTCGGTGGGCCTCGACGGCCTCCTCCATCGGATAGGTCCGCTGCACGATCGACCTGAGTTGCCCGGCTTCGATCATCTGCTTGAGGTCTTCAAGCTCGCCCCTGGTTTCGCCTGCGAAAGCGAAGCGGACCTTCCTTTCGGTGAACCTGGAGGTGAACGGCGCGCGGAGCATGTCTAGCAAGGTGGGGTTGGCGGTGAGATAGCGTCCGCCGGGGCGCAGCACGCTCAGGCACTTTGCATAGGACGCGCCGGCGACCATGCTGAATACCACGTCGAAGCTCGCGCCGCGCGAAGAGAAATCCTCGCGGGCGTAGTCGATGAAATCATCAGCGCCGAGCTCCCGCAGTAATGCTTCCTTGTGGCCTGCGTCGACGGCCGTGACGGTTGCGCCCATATCCTTCGCGATCTGCACCGCGTGACTGCCGATACTGCCACCCGCGCCGTTGATCAGGACGGCCTCTCCCGATTGGATCGCCGCTTTGCGCATGAAGTGCAGGGCATTGAGGCCGCCCAGGGGAACCGCCGCCGCCTCCGCGAAACTTATGTTGTTCGGCTTGGTCACCAGCGTGGCCTTCTCGGGCAGGCACAGATACTCCGCGTACGCGCCCATGCGAAGACCGGCGCAGCCGAAGACCGCCTGACCCGGCTCGAAGCGGTCGACCTTTCTGCCGACGGAATCGACCTTACCGGCGAAGTAGAAACCGAGGATCTTTTGCCGCGGCCTGAACAGACCGATGGCGAGGCGCAGTGGCAGCCAGGTCCACTTGACGGGCAAACGGCCGGCGCGCATTTCACAGTCGGACTTGGTGACCTCGACCGACCGGACCCGGATCAGCAGTTCATCGTCGCCGGGCGAGGGGCGTGGCATGTCTCGAACTTCGAGAACTTCGGGCGACCCGTAGCGCTCGCGGACGACGGCCCTCAATCTTCGACGCCGTCCCAGTAATCCACGGCATCGTCCGCGTGGAAAAACTTTCTCAGCCCGCGTGGATCGGGCACGCCAAAGGGCTTGTTGAACACGGCCAGGCCAACCTTGCCTTCGTCGGGATATTCCATGACATCCGGTGAGAGGAATGAGGACAGGGCCAGGACCTTGAGCGGGATGTCGCCGCTATTGCGGATCTGGTGGGCCTTGCCGGAGTCCGCGGGAAGGCCGATGAAATCGCCCGCCCGGATCGAGTGGATCTCATCCCCGATGCGAACCTCTCCGGCGCCTTCCAGCACGAAGAACAGCTCGTCGTTGTTGCGGTGCGCGTGCATCGGGAATGCGGCCTTTCCCGGAGGATACTCCGAGACGTTGCAGCCGATTTTCGTCAGGCCGAGGGGTACCCCAACCGGCGCCAGCCGAGCCGCGAAACGCTCTCCATGGCCGAAGTCGACGGGTTCGAGGTCGGCGATATTGACGATGTTCTCGGAACTCATGAGGCGCTCCTGCGGACTGCGGTTTCGCTATCCTAGCAGGCGCGTTTTGCGATCTGGGTCAAATCAACCCACCGGTGATGGCTTTCAGCACGGCCTGGGTCCGATCGCGGGCATCCAGCTTGCTGAGGATGACCGAGACCCGGTTCTTGACCGTGCCCTCGGCAAGATGGAGTCGCTCGCCGATCTCCCGGTTGCTGAGTCCGGCCGCCATCAGCCGGAGGAGGGCGCGCTCGCGTTCGTCGATTTCGCCCAGCGGGGCCTGGGGCGGGGGCAGACTGGAATGGTCGCGCAGGCCGGCGGTCGGTTGCGGCGCGAGCACTTTCTCTCCGCCGTGAACCCGCAGGATCGCGTCCGCCAGTTCTTCCGGCTCCGCGTCCTTGAGGAGGTAGCCGTTGGCGCCCGCCTTGACCGCCCGGGCCAGCTGCCCCTCGTCGTCGAAGGTCGTCAGCAGGATCACGGGCAACGGGTTCGCGCCGCGCCGCAGCCGGTTCACGAATTCGATCCCATCGAGGCGGGGCATCCGGATGTCGCACAGCACCAGGTCGACGGGGCTTTCCAGTAGTGCCTCCATGAGCGCTTCGCCGTCACCGGCCTCGACGACGACCTCGAAGCGGTCATCGGCATTGAGCATGGAAACGAGTCCGCGGCGGACCAGGGGCTGGTCGTCCGCAACCGCCAGGCGGACCGCCTTCACGCCTGGGCTCCGACGGTGGCGATGACGCGCGTACCGCCTGACGCGACGGCTTCCACCGCCAGCGAGCCGCCCAGTGCGCGCATGCGTTCCTTCATCCCGCGCAATCCCTGACCCGGATGGGCGTCTTTCACGCCGTCGCCGTCGTCCTCCACGATCATTCGCAGGCGTTGATCCGTGCGATTCACGGCAATACGGCACACGCCGGCGTTGGCGTGGCGGACGACGTTCGTGATGGCTTCCCGGGCAACCGCAATCAGGGTCCGTGCAACATCCAGATCTTCAATGCGGGTGTCCGGGTCGATCTCGATCTCGAACCGGGGGGTCTGAAACGGGGCCGTGAGCTGCTCGATGGCCCCATCGATCGCGAGCCCGTCGTTGCTGCGAAAGTTGCCCACCAGCGCTCGGACATCGCCCAGGAGGTTCTCCGCCAGCTCGAGCGACTGTTCCGCAAGCTGCTGCGATTCCCCGTCCGTTTCCCGGGTCAGGGTCCTCAGGTTCAGCTTGAGCGCCGACAGCGTATGGCCGGCGACGTCGTGCAACTCACGCGACAGTCGCAGCCGCTCCCGGTCCCGCGCCGACTCGACGAGCAATGATCGCGTCGCCATCAGCTCGGCGTTGACCTCGGTCAGCTCGAGGCGGGCCTTTTCCGCCGAGATCGCGAAGCTGCCGACCAGCAACGCAAACAGCTGGAACGTTCCGTACAGCAACGTGCTTAGGAGGGCTTCCGTGAAATCCGCACCCCACACCTTCCAGATGATCATGAGCATCGCGATGTTGACCACGGCCATGAGTGCGACCGTTCCACGAACGCCAAGGCAAAAGGGGGCCTGGGCAATGACCACGATCAGCAGGATCGGCGCCGTCGAATGGCGAGA
>JAWVZU010000317.1:0-3430 GCA_033722075.1 Lysobacterales bacterium | reverse complement strand
CAGATCGATCGAGTCGTAGGGGCCGCTCCGCTTCGGGTCGGTTGCGGCATAGAGGCCGATGACCGGTGTTCCCATGGCGTTGGCGATGTGGGCCGGGCCGGTGTCCGGTGCGAGGACAACATCTGCGGCCTCGAGGATCGCGGCAAGCTGCTTCAGCGTGTCCTGGCCCGTCAGGTCCAGCGGCTTCTTCATGGCCGCAGCGCAGATCTTGCGGGCGAACTCGCGCTCGAAATCGCTCGGGCCGCCACAGAGAACCACCTGAAAGCCGCGGTCCACGGCGTGGTCGGCCGCCGCGGCGTAGCGTTCCGGAAGCCAATTGCGAAGGCGATGACTGGAGCAGGGGCAGATGATCAGGGCAGGGCGGTCCGGATCGAGGTGTTCGCTCGCGAAGGCCCGGTCCTCGTCGCTCACGGGGATCTGCCAGCGGCGATCGACCGACGTTATGCCCAGCGGCCCGAGAAAATCGGCCAGGCTGTCCAGGACATGCTGACCCGGTTTCCAGTCGATCCGGTCGGTCAGGCGGAGGCCGTGCAGTTCCCGGGACCGCTTGCGGTCATAGCCGATTCGGCGCGCTGCACGCACCTGCCACGCAGCCAGGTTGGCCCGGAACGAGAGCTGCATGTGGAGCAGGGCATCAAACGGCCCCCCCAACTCGCGGCGCAGATCACGGTAGGCGGCGAGACCTCGGGACTTGTCGAAGGTGACGAACTCCACGCCCGGCAGGCCCTCGAGGAGCTTGCGTTCGAGGCGGGCGATGATCCAGGTGATGCGGCATTCTGGCCAGTGCGAGCGGATTGCTGAAACTACCGGAAGAACATGGGTTACGTCACCCAGCGCGGAGAGCCGCAGGAGGCAGATCGAATTCATGGAAAGCACTTTGCAGCGACTTCACCGGAAGGGCAAGAATAGGGCATGAAAGGGCTGGTGACGCGGGCTATGGGGACTGATGGCGGGGGCGGCTGGCATCGTGGAGTCAAAGAGCAATCCCCCGGCCGGCGCCGCACAGCCGCGCCTTGCGACCCCCTTTGTCGAGCAAAGGGGGTGAGAAAAGAGCACCGAGTGCAAGGTGAATCCTCCCCCTTTTTGACGATAAAGGGGGACCGAGGGGGATTAGATCGGGTCTTGCGGAAGGAGGCATCAATCGCGGGGCTTGAAGCGGGTGGCCTTCCTGAGCTCATCGTAGAGCGACCGGACCCGCTCCGAGTCGGCCTTGGGCGTCTGGATCATCAACTCGACGATGAGGTCGCCCGGCGGCGACCCGGGAAGGCCGCGGCCCTTGGCGCGCAGTTTCTGCCCGGAGCGGCTGCCGGCGGGTACTTTGAGTTCGATGTTGCCGCTCAGAGTCGGTACGGGCACCTGGGCTCCCTCGGCCGCCTCCCAGGGCGCGACATTGACCCGCGTAGTCAGGTTACGGCCATCGACGGTGAAGTGCCGATGCGGCTTGATTCGCACGGTGAGAATCAGATCGCCGCTTCCGGCCGCACCCGGTCGTCCCTTGCCCTTCAGGCGGATCTTCTGGCGATCCTGGACACCGGCCGGAATCTTGACGTCGACGGTGGAGTCGCCCAGCTGCAAGCGTTGCGTCCCGCCGCGATAGGCGTCCTCGAGATTCAGCTTGAGCTCAGCCTGGACATTCTCGCCCCGGGTTGCCCGCGCCCGATCCGGTCCGCGTTGAGCGCGGCCAAAACCGCCGAACAGCGTCTCGAACAGGTCTCCAAAATCGGCGGAGCGGTTGCCGCCTCCGAAGCCGAACTCTTCGGCGGTCCAGCCGCCGGGTCCGTTACCGAAACCGTGGAATGGTCCACCTTTCCGGAACTGGTCGTAGGCTGCCCGCTTCTTCTCGTCCTTCAGGACGTCGTAGGCCTCGCCCACTTCCTTGAATTTCTCTTCCGCATCCGCGTCCTTGTTGCGATCCGGATGATATTTGCGGGCCAGCTTGCGATAGGCACGACGGATCTCCGCGGCGTCGGCATTTTCATCGACGCCCAGGATGCGGTAGAAGTCCTTGTTTTGTGTCGCGCCCTGCACGGTTGATTCCTGGCTGTCTCTCGGTTCCGAGGTTCGTCGTGTTTACTAATCCAATCAGTGGGTTAGGGCCTGATTCGAACTCAGAAAATGGGGCCGAAGAGGGTCTCTTTCAAGTTGGCTGAGAGCAGGTTTTGATGTCTCGTTGAGATCCATTGATGATAGATTCGAATCGGAACGTTCAATCCAGCAGGAGAATAGACATGGCTATCAGAGTGGGCGACCGGGTGCCTTCATGCGAATTGTCGACCATGGGCGACAGCGGCGTCGAGAAGGTCAGGACCGATGAGTTCTTTGCCGGCCGGCGGGTGGTGCTTTTCGCGGTGCCGGGCGCCTTCACGCCGACCTGCTCGGCCAAGCACCTGCCCGGTTTCATCGAGAACCGGGAGAAGATTCTGGGCAAAGGGGTCGACGCGATCGCCTGCATGGCGGTGAACGACGTTTTCGTCATGAACGCCTGGGGCAAGAGCGCCGGCGCCGGCGACATCGTCATGCTTGCGGACGGGAACGGGGACTTTGCCCGAGCGCTGGGCCTGGAGATGGACGCGCGCGGGTTCGGCATGGGCCTGCGCTCCCAACGGTTTGCGCTGGTAATCAATGACGGCATCGTGGAGCACCTGTGGGTCGAACAACCGGGAGAATTCCGGGTGAGCAGCGCAGAGGCGGTGCTCGGGCAGTTGTAGCCTGGCTCTGGCGATGAGCGAGTCCGTTGTCCAGACCCCGAGCGGGCGGGTACTGCTTGATCCGGCAATTGAAACGCCTGGCCCGGAGGCAGTTTTCGACCAGTCGCACTGGGAACGGCACGGCGACATGATGCCGGCGCAGCGTGGGCGGGGGACGGCGTATTTTGTCCACAGTTCGGCTGGACAATGGGTGTGGCGGCACTTTCGTCGGGGCGGATTGTTTGGCCGGTTGGTCAGGGACAGCTACCTGTTCACCGGCGAGGACCGGGTCCGTTCGTTCGCGGAATGGCGGCTGTTGAAACGGCTCTGGGACCAGGGGCTGCCGGTGCCCCGACCGATCGCGGCCCGCTACCAGCGCTTCGCGTGTCTTTATCGCGCCGATCTCATGACCGAGTGCCTCACCGGCGCCGAGCCGTTGTCGGGGATGGTGCTCGACGGCAGGGTCGATGAAGGCCTGTGGCATCGGGTGGGACGCTGCCTGAAATCGTTTCACGACGCAGGCGTCTACCATGCGGATCTGAATGCCCACAATATCCTGGTTCGGGACGACTCGGTTTTTCTCATCGATTTCGATCGTGGACGCATTCGCCCGCCGGGCTCCTGGGCCCGGGGCAACCTGGACCGCCTGCTGCGCTCGCTGCGCAAGATCGCCGGAGACCGCCCCGAGATCGATGCAGGCTGGAAGCAACTCAGCTCCGCCTACGAGGGCCTTGCCGCTGCCT
>JAWVZU010000316.1:0-3460 GCA_033722075.1 Lysobacterales bacterium | reverse complement strand
GCTGACCAACGAGGCCATGGGCGGCGGCCTTGCGGGCAGCGACCTGGTCATGGGCTGTCTGCTCGTATTCCTGGCTCACGCCACACCTTATTACCTGGCGGCGCGCCTGATGGACGAACTGGTGCCCGATGGCGCATCCCGGGCAATGCCCCGCACGGTAACGCTGTTTCTGCTCATCCTGTCGGTGGCGGCTCTGCTGGCGGCTATCGGCGGAAGTCTGGCCCTGGTTCAATCCGGTCTCATGCGCTGGGACGAATTCAAGATCGGCCTGCTGCCCTGGATGATCGGCGATTTCGCCGGGGCCCTGGTGCTGGGGGCGCCGCTTGTCTCGATGCTGGCCCGGGTCAATAATCGCCTGGACTTGGATGCCCCCCGCCTGACCCCGCCGGGGGGCATTCCCTGTTCGAATTCGGGATTGGACCTTTTCTGCTGAAACTCTCCCTGTGCCTCGTGATGGTGCTGGGATCGAGCATCCTCACCAGTCTGCTACCGAACTACGAGCCGATCGCCTTCCTGCTGTTTTTCGTGATCATTCCGCAGATGTGGATCGTTCATACCGAGTCGGCCTTTCGCAGCCTCGTCAGCATCGCCGTCCTGAGCACCACCATTGCGGTTTGCACGCGCCTGTTCGACGTATCTCACTACGCGCTCATCAACCAGTTCGCGATGATCATCATCGCCAGCAGCGCCTACTTCGGCATGAGCGTCCCGGTGCTCTATGCGCACAACAAGGCCCTGCAGCAGATGCTCAGGCGCGACACGCTTACCGAAGCCGCCAGCCGCCTCCATTTCATCGAGCAGTCCCGGAGTGAACTCAGTCGAGCGAAGCGCTACCGGGAGCCGGTGTCTCTCATCGTGATCGACATCGATCATTTCAAGCAGATCAATGACCAGCTGGGTCACGCGCTCGGTGACAGGGTGCTGCGCGAGGTCGCCTCCGTGTGCCTGGATACGCTGCGCTCCAGTGATGTGCTCGGCCGTCTCGGCGGGGACGAGTTTGCCGTCCTGTTGCCGGTCACTGCGCTGGATACTGCCGAGGATGTCGCGCAGCGGCTCTGTCGAGCGCTCGGTGAGATTGACCTGGTGGATGGAGGTCGTGTGGTCGATATTTCCGCCAGCCTGGGCGTTATTGAGGTCAAGCTCGACGAGGAGACCTACGAACAGGCCTTGGAGCGCGCGGACGGGGCCCTTTACGAGGCCAAGCGGGCCGGACGCAACCGAGTCCAGGCCGGTTGATTTGATCCTGATCATTCGGGCCATAAGCCGACTGGAATAGTTTTTCTGGAAACGATCGGGGAATACTGAATGACGATGAGCTTCGTGGCAGTTCCGGCCATGCTTCTGGCCGGTTGGATCGAGATCACAACGGCCGCCGTGCCTGCAGAAGAATCGGTGATCGAAGAGGTGGTCGTCACCGCCCTGCGACGCGACCTGACCCTGTCGCAGGTCCCCGATGCGGTTACGGTCTTCGATCAGGCCGAAATCGAGGCGGCCGGCATCCAGCGGCTGAACGACGTTGCAAGACTCACCCCGAATCTGCGCTTCTCCGACGACCAGGAAGTGGGTGTCGGGACGGTCACAATCCGGGGGGTGACGCAGAATCGCGGCATCGGAGAAACACCGGTTGCCTTCATCGTGGATGGCGTGGCAGTCAACACTTCCCTGATCACTACCCAGGATTTCTTCGATCTCGCCCAGATCGAGGTGCTCCGGGGACCGCAAGGCGCCCTGCATGGCCGGAATGCCGTCGCCGGAGCAATCAACATCACGACGCGCCGGCCGACCGAAGCTTTCGAGGCCTACACGACCATGCGCGCGGCCGACGGGGACGACTACACGCTGGAGGGCGCGGTGTCCGGCGCGATCCTTGACGATCGTTTTCGCGTCCGCGTGTCCGGCTATGCGCAGGAGCGGAATGGCCAACTCTACAACGCCACCATCGACGAATTGGTCGACTACAAGAGCTCGGTAGGCCTGCGGGCGCGGGCTCTCTACGATCCGACCGATCGTCTGAGCATCGACCTTCGCTACCAGCACTCGGACCAGGAAGGCGGTTCCGGCTACTTCATGCCCGGTTCGGCGGATACGGAAGAAAATCGCCTCCCCGGCGACCCTTTTCCGTTTCCGCTGAACAATACGACGTACACGATCCAGTCCAATCTCCTGGGCGTGTCGGACGTGGTTTTCGACGAGTACACCATCAAGGTCGATACGAAACTCGGTGCGGTCGATCTGACCTCCATCACCAGCTACAACGATCTGGAGTCGAACAACGACCAGGACCTGGACCAGACGGCCCAGGAATTCCTTAACATCATCGTCAACGACGACTCCAGCCAGTTTACCCAGGAACTGCGCCTGGCGTCGGCAGGGGGTCGGCGTTTCGATTGGGTCACGGGCGTCTACTACAGCGACCAGGAACGCGACCGTTCGCTGGCCACGCTACTCAATGTCGCCGGTTTCGCGAACGGCGGCGACTGGAGCACGCCGTCGGCGTTTTTCGTACCCCAGCCTCCTGCCGTCCTGAATGAGACCTACGAGACGCGCGCCGTCTACGGTCAGCTGGACGTGGACCTGGCGGAGCGCTGGGGGCTCTCTCTGGCGGGGCGCTACGATCGCGTGACCCGGAACAATGATTCCAGCAATCCGGCCTCCAACGGTTCGGCGACGTTCAGCGAATCCCAGCCCAAGGTTCAGCTGTCGTTTGCGGCCAGCGATGACCTGAACCTGTTCGGGACCATCTCCCGCGGTTTCCGGCCCGGTGGCTTCAACACCCTGGCGGCCGCGCCGGAAGTCCAGTTCGAAGCACGCTTCGACGCCGAGACACTGACCAACTACGAGCTTGGCGCGCGTTACCGCGATCCGGCCGGTCGCTGGTCGCTGAATGCGGCCCTGTTCCACATCGACTACGAGGACCAGCAATTCTTCCTGTTCGATCCGTTCGGGTCGCAGGCGCTCATCAATGCCGACGAGAGCCGCATCGACGGCGGCGAGCTGGAAGTTTCCTGGGAATTGACGGACCGCTTCACGCTCCATGGCGCCTACGGGTTCACCGACAGCGAGATCGAAGCGATCGGCCAGGAGCCGGGGCTGACCGTGCCCGCCGGGGACGTGATCGGGAACGAGGTGCCGAATGCTCCGGTCTACTCGCTCAATCTGGTGGCCGATTACACTCGACCGATCGGCAACCTGGAATGGAATACACGGGTGGAATTCGAGCGGCGTGGGCGCACCTGGTTCACCATCGACGGCGCTCATTCCCAGGACCCATATAACCTGGTGAATCTTCGGCTGGGACTGGCCGGCGACAACTGGCAACTGGCCGGTTTCGTGGACAACGTGTTCGACGAGGATTGGATCGAGTTCTACTTCTCCCGGCGTTTCATCGGGCTCCGGACGGATATCGCCTGGCCCAGTCCCGATCGGCTGGCTGGCCTGGAGCTGACCTGGCGGTTCTGAT
>JAWVZU010000315.1:0-3471 GCA_033722075.1 Lysobacterales bacterium | reverse complement strand
CTGATCGCCGCCATGCCCGTGGCAAAGCTGGTGGCATCCTCGGCGCCCTCGAGGACCCTCATCTTCTTCTCGAAGGCATCGACCGTCGGGTTGGTGTTGCGGGAATAGATATGCCCGGGCACCTCGCCTCTTCCGGCCGCCGCCCAGCGCTCGAGATCGTTGTAGGCAAAGGTGACGCCCTGGAATACGGGCATGACCGTCACGCCCTCGGGATAGTCCTCTACCCCGCCCCAGACACAGCGCGTGCCGTCGCCCCACTCGGAATTGCTGCGATCCTTATTGCTCATGGTTCCTACTGCACGTAACCCAGGCCCTGCAACTGCTTGATGGTCTCTTCGGACAGTTCGGCCTCGGTGAAGTCGATCTTGGTCTCGCGAAAGCTGTCGATCAAACCTGAAAGGTAATTGAACATGGTCTGTTCCGCCTCGGGATCGACCGGCGTCGGAAAACTGTTGTCCGTATAGGTTTCCAGCAGCCGGTACTCATCGTGGCGAGAGATGAGCTTCAGGTCACCCGCCCAGACGCCGACGGCATCCGGGTCGTACCAGGGGTCATCGCGCTGCACCGTGTCCCGCTCGGTACGGAGCTCGACCTCGACATAATAGGGTTGATTCGGATCGAGAAGCTCCGGGTCCAGCAACGAGTAACCGAACCAGTCGAACATGGGCTCCAGGCCGGCGAGCTCGGCCAGCGTTGGAGCGATGTCGATCGTCCCGACACGGGTGTCGATCCGCCTGGCTTCGGGATCACGAAAATCGGCAATGATCATCGGCACCCGGATCACGTGCTCATAGTGTGTCGGCCCGTGTCCCATGCGTTTGCGCTCGCCCAGCCCCTGCCCGTGGTCGGCGGTGAAGATCACGACCGTGTTGTCCAGCAGGCCACGGCGCTTCCAGTTCTCGAAAAACTGGCCGAGAACCCGATCGGCTGCATGGACTTCTCCTGAATACAGGGCCTGAAGCGCGGCCACGTGTTCGTCCGAGTTGCGTATTTCCTGTCCCCTTTGACGCAGGTCTTCCACGCTGACCCCGTCTTCCAGGAAATCCCCGTAGTCGCCCATCCGCTCGTCGCCCCATTCCGTGACCTCGTAGGGCTCATGCGGCTCCCAGATATGGAGGAACAGGAAGATCGGATCTTCCGACGGCGTCAGGGTGTCGAGCCAGCCTTCCACCTCGCCCAGGGTCACGCTGCCCGGCTGCGGCCCCGTGATGCCCGGTTTGCCCGGAGCGGGGAGGTTGTCCGCCTGGAATCCGCGGTTCAGCTTGCCGACCTTGGTGATGATGTTCGTGCTGGTGAATACACCCGTCTGGTATCCGGCATCGGTCAGCGCCCGCGCGATCGTATCCGTTTCCGGGTAGAGGGCGTGGAAGTTGCTCCGCGCGCCGTGCTGCCGCGGATAGAGGCCGGTGAGCATGGTCCCATGGGAGGGGATCGTGGTTCCGGCCGAGGCAACTGCCTGGTTGAATACGGTGCCGTTCTCCGCCAGCCAGTTGACGGTCGGACTGATGTGCTTCTCAGCGTAGCCGTAGGGCCCCAGGTAATCCCAGCGCAAGGTGTCGATGGATACCAGCACGAGGTGAGGTCTGTCGGGCCCGTCGGAACAGCCCGAGAGAGCGATTGCGGCAACTGCTGCAGCGCCAAGTCTGCGAATCAAGGATGTACAGGCAAGCGGCATGGTATTCCCTTAATGTTCTCTTGTATCAATGCGCCCTCACTTTCATGGCCGCCTATGGACAAATATTGACGGCGGCTAATAATGAGCGGATCGCCCATGGCGGAGCAACGAACATGTGCACCGACAATCGCCGACGTCTCCTTTTCGTGATTCTCTGTTCGGTGCTGGCCTGCGCCTCGCCGCCTGCTCTTGCGGCCTCGACTTCGGAGGCGGTACAGCGCGGCGCTTACTTCGCCAATGCGATCGTCGATTGCGCATCCTGCCACACGAAGCGCGATGACAAAACCGATCACGCGTTGACGAAAGGTCCGCTATGGGCCGGTGGAGAGATACTCGGAGAGGCCTGGGCGATGCCGGGGAACATCGTCACGCCAAATCTTACGCCGGACCCGGAGACGGGGATCGGCAGTTGGACCGATGCCGAGCTGGCCAACGCCATTCGCAACGGAGTCAACCGTCAGGGTGAGCGGCTGTTTCCGCTGATGCCGTCCCATTTCTACCAGCGGATGGCGGATGAGGACCTCGCTGACCTGATCGCTTATCTGCGATCACTGGAACCGACGAAGAAGCCCACGGACCAGATCACCCAGCTTGCCATGCCCCGCTCGGAGCTGCCTCCGTTGCCACCGGTGACCGGTCCGGTTCTTCCTCCGGCTTCCGACCCCATCGCTCGCGGAGAGTACATCGTGCTCATGGCCAATTGCATAACCTGCCACTCGCCGACACAGCAGGGCCAACCGATCCAGGGCAAGTTCCTGGCCGTCGGGGTCTACTTCAAGACGCCCTACGGCAGCTTCCCGACGCCGAATATCACGCCCGATAAAAAGACCGGTATCGGTGATTACACGGATGCCGAACTGGACCGGGTGATGCGCACCGGCATCAAGAAGAACGGCACCCGGGTCGTTGCCAATTTCATGCCCTGGTACATCTACAAGAACATGACCGACGAGGACATGGCGGCCGTGATCGCCTATCTGAGATCACTCAAGCCGGTCGAAAACGACATCCGGGATCCCGCCAACCATCATCCGGTCGGCGGATGAACTCCTGACTCAGCGGAGTCCGGACTCGGCCGACTTGCGCCCCATGAGACGGGAAACCGCGATCATCGACCCGCCCACCAGCGCCAGCGACACGAACAGACTCGCCGGATGCCCGAGCGGGAAATCCTCGATGACCAGTTTGACTGCGATCACGATCAGCACCGGATAGGCAAGCCAGCGGGCCTCGGGCCAGCGGGGATGCAGACTGGAAAGCGCCAAGGTGACCGCGGAGCCGGCGAGGATCCCTGTTCTCAGCGCAGCCAGCGCACCCAGATCGGCATCCTCCGCGGGCACTCCGGCGACCCAGGGTGCAAGGAAAGCGACCAGCAGGCCGCCCACTGCCCAGACCGACAACGCCAGCACGACGAGTTGCGGCACCCCGGACAGCCGCCCCCAACGCGCTGAATGGTGGGCTACCGGCACGAACAGACTCGCCACCGTGGCCGACGCCACGGTGAGATGCCATGGGCCCACCTCGGGCCATGCTGCAGCGGGATCTCCGGCCAGCGCCTGGATGCCGGCCAGGAGCACGCCTGAGCCCGCTGCGGCCGCCAGCAACAGCAGGGTGCACTGCCAGCTGAGGGACACCCAGCCGAGCCGCCCACTGAGCCACGCCAAAAGTACGGCCAGGACAGCCCAGCCGGCCGCGGCGACCGCTGGCGTCGCCAGAATGGCGCTGCCGGCTACCGCCAGGAACAAGCCGAGCGTCGAGTAGAAGTGGTAGTTCTTGCCCCGTTCCAGACGCGTTTT
>JAWVZU010000314.1:0-3525 GCA_033722075.1 Lysobacterales bacterium | reverse complement strand
CCATGGGCGCCACCGCCGGTGGCGCCACGAAGGGGCCGCCGCTGACCCGGATCGGTGGCACGGGACAGTTGCAGAGGGATTCCAGCTCCCACCAGAAGGACCAGTCGCCCATGAATGCCGGCGACTCGCGCTCCTGATTGAGCTGGAACAACGTAACCGGCCCTTGGGGCGACTCGTCCAGGATCGACAGCACCTGCCGCTGGGTCCGCGAAAGTCCATCGTCGATCCCCGGATACTCCTGGAGAAACCGCCGCAGTGCGGGTTGCAGAAACGGCAGGTGGGAGGAAACCGACCGATCAGTGAAGCGCCGCAAGCCATCGGGCTCGGGGGACCGGATCTCCTGCCAGACGACCGATCCTTCGGTAATGACCTCATCCGCGACCGGTTCCCGGGCCTCGAACCAGCGGATCAGCTCCTGGCGCGGCTGGTCGGAGAAATAGCCCGAAAGCCAGACGATGGAGGGTGGATTGACCACCAGGTGGTGATTGTCGAACCAAGCCAGGAGCTGGATCAGCTGCAGCTGATCGAAGAGCTCGAAGCTGGACCAGATCACCACTTCATCTTCCCTGGCGTGGTGGGCCAGCAGTTCATTGCGCCGCTGAAACTCGAAGCGGACCGTCGAGTACTCGCCCCACCCCCGGGCCGCGATGAATTTGGCCCGCACATCGGTCAGCTCATCGAGGTTCAGGCCGGCGGGTATGGGACCGTGGTGGAGGGGATCGTCCCAACCCACGCGTTCGCCCTCGATACCCGCGTCGGTCAGGCGCTCGTTGGCCGAGTCGCCGTGAGTGATATGCAGAATCCTGGACTGCGACATGCCGGCGCCTCGCTGGATGGTCGTCAGCATTGCAGCACGGAATCCTGCACAGCGCCAAGCCCTGCCGACAGACGAGCCGGAAGCGCACCTGAACGGTAGGGACTAGGCGCCCGGTGCTTCGACCAGCTCCAGTACCCGGGTGCGCAGGTTATCTGCCGAGACCTCCTCGGGCGGCAGTTGATCGCCGACACGCAGCTCGATGCGACCGAACAGGCGCCGCGGCGGTCCCTTGAGCACGCCGCCGTCGGAGTGAGAAAATAGGCTCCCCCACAGGCCGGTCAGCCCCATCGGAACAACCGGCACCGGCGACTTGGCAACGATCCGTTCCACGCCACGGCGGAACGCGCTGACTTCACCGTCGGTACTCAATCGGCCCTCAGGGAAGATACAGACCACCTCGCCCGCATCCAGTTCCTCCGCGATCCGCTCATAGGCGCGCTCGAGCAATTCCGGCGACTCCCGCCGCGACGCGATGGGAATCGTCTTGGCGGCGCGGAAAAGGCCGCGCAGGATCGGCCAGTTGAAGATCTTGTAATACATCACGAAGCGGACCGGCCGCCGGATGCTGCCCCCGATCACCAGCGCGTCGACGAAGCTGACGTGATTGCAGACCAGCAGCGCGGGTCCCTCCTCCGGGATCTTCTCGAGGTCGCGCACGTGGATGCGGTAGACCGTATTCACCAGTACCCAGGCGGCAAAACGTAGCAGGAACTCGGGAGCCAGAAGGTAGATGTAAAGGGCCACGGCGATATTGAGCACGGCGGTCGTAAGCAGCACTTCGATCACGCTCAGACCAACCGACAGCATGACCACCGAGTAGACCCCCGCCAGGACCATGGCCGCGGCGTTCAGTACATTGGCGCCGGCAATGACCCGGGACCGGTGCTGCGCCTTGGAGCGGTGCTGGATCAATGCATTCAGCGGCACGATGTAGAAACCGCCGAATACGCCCATCAGGAGGACATCGGCGACCATGCGGGTGGCGCCGTCGCGGCCGAGGAAAGCCAAGATGCCCAGCGGTTCACTGGCTGCGGCCAGGTTGCCCGCGGCAAAGTAGAGATCGATTCCGAAAACCGACAGGCCGATCGAGCCCAGCGGCACCAGCCCGATCTCGACCCGCCGCACGGACAGCTTGTCGCACAACAGCGACCCCACGCCGATGCCGACGGAGAACAGGGTGAACACCAGGATCGCGACCGACTCGTCGCCCATCAGGATGTTCTTCACCAGCGGCGGCAGCTGCGGAAGCAGCACCGAGCCGAAGAACCAGAACCAGGAGATGCCCAGCACCGAGCGGAATACGGTCAGGTTCTCCCGCGTATAGCCGATCAGCCGGACCGTCTGCCGGGCGATGTTGAGATCCAGCCGCAGCTCGGGGTCCGATGCCGTCACCGGGGGAATGCGCCGGGAAATCAGGTAGCCGCCGGCCGCCATGAGCAGGACCGTTGCGGTGACCAGGATCCAGCCGAAACCGGCAATCGCGATCAGCGCTCCGCCGGTCAGACTGCCGAGCAGGATGGCGACGAAGGTGGCCATGCTGATCTGCCCGTTGCCCTTGACCAGCTCATGGGTTTCCAGGATCTGCGGCAGGATCGAATACTTGATCGGTCCGAAGAAGGTGGACTGGGCGCCCATCAGGAACAGCACCAGCAGCAGGAACTCGATGCTCCGGGTCCAGAATGCCATCCCGGCCAGGGCCATGAAGAGGATCTCGCAAGCCTTGATCCGCCTGATCAGCAGGGACTTCTCGTATTTCTCCGCGATCTGGCCGGCAACCGCGGAAAGCAGGAAAAAGGGCAGGATGAAAATGGCGGCCGCGATGTTGTTGACCTTCTCCGGGCCCATGCCGAACAAAGTCACGCCCTGGTAGGTGATGAGTATGAGCAGGGCCTGCTTGTAGACGTTGTCGTTGAAGGCCCCCATGGCCTGGGTCCAGAAGAACGGCCCGAACCGGCGCTGGGAAATCAGTGCGCTCATTGACGCTCCACGTCTCGGCAATTGCGGGAACTTTGCCAGAGAAGCCTGCCCAAGACGAGCCACGCTGCGCGGACGGCGCAGGACGAGACACCGGGAGGATCGGCAGGTGCGACCGCGGCTTCTCAAAAAGTTGACCCACAGCTGCTATGCTCGCGGCCTCAAGCACTGGAGAACCACATCATGACCACGAGCCTTCTGTTGTTGACCCTGCTTACCGGACCGAATGCCGTTTACGAGCCGGGTGCGGTGGACATGGCCGCCGCGATCGAGGCCGCAGCCCACGGGGATCATCGCTCGGAGAGCAATCGGGACCGCAATCGCTATCGTCACCCGGTCGGCACGCTGATGTTCTTCGGCCTGGAACCGGACATGCGGGTCATCGAGATCTGGCCCGGCGGGGGCTGGTACACGGAAGTGCTCGCACCGGTGCTGCGCGAGAACGGTCAGTTCGTCGCTGCGGGCTGGGACCCGGCCGTCGAGGGACAGGCCGACTATCGCTACCGTCTGCACGACGAACTGCACGAGAAATTCGCCGCCAATCCGGAAATTTACGGCAAGGTCGAGTATCAGCCGTTCTCGCCGCCGGCGTCAGCAAGCCTGGGCGAACCCGACTCTGCCGACATGGTGGTCACCTTCCGCAACAACCACGGCTGGATCGGCAATGACCTGGCAGACACCATGTATGCGGAGTTCTTCCGGGTCCTCAAGCCCGGCGGCATCCTCGGGGTCGT
>JAWVZU010000313.1:0-3562 GCA_033722075.1 Lysobacterales bacterium | reverse complement strand
GGAAAGACCATGACTGACTATTCGGCGGACGTGATCATCGCCGGTGCGGGACTTGCCGGGCTGGCCGCGGCCTACGAGCTTCTCGATCGCGGCAGGAAAGTCGTCGTCCTGGACAAGGACTCGCTCGAGGCCGTCGGCGGGCTCGCACGGCTGAGCTTTGGCGGCGTCTGCATGACCGATACGCCCCAGCAGCGCCGCACGGGCATCAAGGACTCGCCCGAGCTGTTGCATCGGGACTGGCTGAGCTTCGCGCGTTTCGGCGACGGCCCGGAGTACGAAATGCCCCGCCGGTGGGCGAAGTATTACGCCCAAGAGTCACACCAGATCTACGCGTTTCTGGATCACAAGAAGATCCGCTTCATGCCGGTGGTCAACTGGACCGAACGCGGCCTGTTCGTGCCCGGCAATTCGGTGCCGCGCTGGCACATCGTGTGGGGTACGGGCTGGGAAATCATCGAAAGGCTGGTGAAAGCCCTGGAATCTCATCCGCAACGCAGCAACCTGCAGCTGGTTTTTGATCACGAAGTCAACGAGATCGATATGGAAGGGGATCGAGTCGTGGGCTTGCGCGGCAGGAGAATGGATGACGGCACGGACTTCACGGCCCGCGCTGAAGCGACCATTATCGCCTCCGGCGGCATTTGCGGCGGGGACATGTCCTTCCTGCGCGAGAACTGGTACGAGCCTTGGGGTGACCCCCCCAGAAAGATTCTCAACGGCGCTCACCCCTACGGCGACGGCATGCTGCACAAGGTGGCTCGCAAACACGGCGCCTGGCTCACCCACCTGGACAAGCACTGGCATTACGCACAAGGAGTCCACAAGCCCGGCAACCGGCGCCCGGACGACGGGGTCAGCACGACGCCGCCGAGATCCGGCTTGTGGATGGACAGCACCGGCCGGCGAGTCGGGCCCGTCCCGCTGATGGGCTATGCCGACACGCGGTGGGCAGTGGAGCAGATCTGCAAGATGCCGGGCCAGTACTCATGGATGATCCTGAACGACAAGATCGCCCTCAAGGAACTGGCGGTTTCCGGCTGCGACTACATGACCAGCTTCCGTTACAAGAAAAAGCTCAAGATGATCAAGGAGCTGTTGTTCGGCAATCGGGAACTGGTGGACAGAATGATCAATGAGCACGGCGAGGACTTCATCGTCGCCGACTCCCTGGACGAGCTGGCCGACAAGATGCAGGAGAAGCAGCTGTACGGCATCGAGCTCGACAAGGAAGGCATGAAGTCGGATATTCGCGCCTACGACGAGGCCATCGCTCGCGGCGAGAAGTACATGTGGGATCTGCAGCTGATCCGTATCGCCCAGTACCGAAAGTACCGCGGAGACCGAATGCGCCTGTGCAAGTTCCAGGCGATCGATGATCCATCGGCCCGGCCCCTGATCGCCATTCGCTCGTTTATCATGGCCCGCAAGAGCCTGGGTGGCATCCAGACCGACCTGCAGTGCCGGGTCAGAAAACCGGACGGCCAGACCATCGATGGCTTGTTCGCCGTTGGCGAGGCGGCGGGATTCGGCGGCGGTGGCATACACGGTCACGGCTCCCTGGAAGGTACGTTTCTCGGCGCATGCGTGCTGACGGCCCGGGCTGCTGCCCGTGCAATCGCCTGAGATCCCGGTCACCCTGTCAAGAACCCTGAAGAGTCGAGTCCTGATTCATGAGCAACGGCGCAAGAGCACTCATCGACACCCTGATCAACGCGGGCGTAGACACCTGCTTCACCAACCCCGGCACATCGGAGATGCACTTCGTCGCCGCGCTGGACAGCGCAGAAATGCGAGCGATCCTGTGTCTTTTCGAGGGCGTGGCAACCGGCGCGGCCGACGGCTTCGCGCGCATGGCCGACAAGCCGGCGGCAACCCTGCTGCACCTGGGCTGCGGCCTCGGCAACGGGCTGGCGAACCTGCACAACGCACGCAAGGCACGCGTGCCGATGATCAACATCATCGGCGACCACGCCACCTATCACACCCAGTACGATGCCCAGCTGCAATCCGACATCGAGACCGTTGCGCGCAACTGCTCGACCTGGGTGCGTACATCGTCATCGACGGAACAGCTCGCAGCCGACGCCGCCGAAGCGGTTCGGGTGGCGGCAGGCCCCCCCGCCCAGATCTCCACGCTGATCCTGCCCGCGGACGTCTCGTGGAACGATGGAGCAAAGGCTGTTGATGTGGAGGCCCCGACCACGCCACCGCCCGTCGATGACGATACTGTCGAGAAGATCGCCGAGGCGCTCGGCAGCGGAAGGAAGACCGCACTGCTGCTGGGCGGCCGCGTATTGCGTGAAGAGGGGCTGCGGGCGGCATCAAGGATTGCCGAAAAGACCAACTCCAAGCTGTTCTGCGAGGTTTTCCCGACTCGGCTCCAGCGCGGCGCCGGGCTGCCCCATGTCGAACGTATCGCCTATCTCGCCGAGATGGCGTCGGTGCAGCTCAAGGAATTCGAGCACCTCGTCCTGGTGGACGCCAAGGCGCCGGTGTCATTCTTCGCTTATCCGGGCAAGAAGAGCTACCTGGTACCCGATCATTGCACGGTTCACCAGTTGGTCGGTCTGGAACAGGACGCGCTCGGGAGCCTGGACAAGCTGGTCAGCGCCGTTGGCGCAACCGATACGCCGCCCAAGCTGCTCGAACCGGAACAACCGGAGCTGCCCAGCGGCAAGTTGACCGCACCCAAGGTGTGCCAGGCGATCGGTGCGCTGCTGCCGGAGAACGCGATCATCTCGGACGAAGCCCAGACCTCCGGCGTGCAGCTTCCTGCCTTTACTGCCAACGCCCCCCGGCACGACCTGCTGACGCTCACGGGCGGCGCCATCGGCCAGGGGCTTCCGGTCGCCATCGGCGCCGCTGTGGCCTGCCCGGACCGGCCTGTGCTGGCCCTCGCCGGAGACGGCTCCGCCATGTATACCAATCAGGCGCTCTGGACCATGGTCAACGAAGACCTGGACATCACCGTCATCGTCTTCAACAACCGCTCCTATGCGATCCTCAATGTCGAACTCGAGCGCGTCGGCGCCGAGGGCGCAGGCGACAAAGCGAAATCTCAACTGGATCTGTCCGAGCCACCCATCGGCTTTGCCGCCCTCGCCCGCTCCATGGGCATGTCCGCGACCAGCGTGTCAACGGCTGAGGGTTTCAACAAGGCGTTGCAGCACGCCCTCAGCGAACCGGGACCGCACTTGATCGACGCCATCGTACCCAGCGAATTCAAGGGCCTGAAACTGAAGGCACTGCCCCATGTCCTCGGCGCCCTGGAGAGCGTTCCGGCAGGACTGGCAAAAATGATCAAGAAGAAGATCGCGCCCTGACCGCGGGTTGGCTATCCGTCGTCGGAGAACGCGTCAAGCAGCAGCTATGGCCGGCGGGAAATCGGGCGAGATGGCCCGCCAGATTGGGCGGAGAACCTACAGCGCCAACTCATCGGGCACCTCGATCCAAGCGGTGATGCGGGCCTGAGCCTGCGATTCCTCCGCCTACTTGACCGCGCGCCTACTGCACACTACAGGTCAGCGTAGCGCCGACGCTGAAGCCGCTTTCGCTGTAGCTG
>JAWVZU010000312.1:0-3579 GCA_033722075.1 Lysobacterales bacterium | reverse complement strand
GCCGGGTTGATCTTCGGCTTCCGGTATTTCCCGGGTATCGAACTCGCACCGGCCCTGCTCAGCCTGCCGATGCTGGTCATCTACCCGCTTTTCGTCGGCTTCAACGCCTATTGGCTGTCCGTAAAGCTGTCGAAGAAGCAGAAGACGCTCAAGAAACTGAGCCAGATCGACGGTCTCACCGGGCGGTGTAGCGGAGATCAGCAAAGCCCATGGAAGCTACAGCGAATGGCTGGATGAGGCCGATCAGGCCGTGTATCTGGCCAAGCAGCGCGGTCGCGACCAGACCGTCTGCGGCGCGGACCCCGAGTCGCCGTCCGCTCAGACGGACGAGATCGGGCGCCGGGTGAACAGGTAGAGTCCACTGCCCAGCACGAAGAAGGCGGCCGCCAGCAGCCAGCCCTTCAGGTCCGCCTGCGCCGCGAGCCAGCCGCAGATGAGGATCGCGACTCCCGGAATCAGCATGCCGCCCGGAAGCTCGAAACCGCGCCGAGCGGGATTGGCTCTAGCCAGCCCGGGAATCGCGGCGATGGACACGATATAGACCAGCATGCGCGCCAGGGTGGCCATGGCGGCGAGCCACAGGAAACTCCCGGTCACCGCGAGAATGGTCGATAGAACCCCGATGAACAGGATCGAGTTGGCCGGTGTGTGCCAGCGTGGATGGACGGTTCCGAACCAGCCGGGCAGGCTGCCGTCGCGGGCCAGGGCGTAGGTCATGCGCGGCACCGACAGCATCATCGCCGACAGGTTGCCGCCGATCGAGAAGATCGCGCCGAGGCTCAGCAGCAGCGCTCCGATGGACCCAAGCAGCACCTCGGCGACATCGGCCAGCGGTCGCTGGCTGGCGGCGATGTCCGGGTGGACCGCATAGCTGGACAGCTGGATCAGGAAATAGAAGACGCCCGTACCCAGCAGCGTGAAGATCAGCGCGCGCGGCAGATCGCGCTGCGGGTCCCGCCCTTCGCCGGCCGGCACCACGGCGCCTTCAAACCCGATGTAGGCATAAATCAGCAGCAGGATGGTCTGACCCAGAGAACCCAGTTCCGGGATCTCCGCCCCCAACAATTCGGCAGCACTCACATGCCCAAGCCCCAGCAGCGCCACTGCGCTGAGTGGAAGCAACTTGCACAGGGTCAGGGCGAAAATCGTCACCATGCCCTGGCGAACGCCCACCATGTTGACCCAGGTCAGCGCGCCCAGCACGGCCACGATGGCGATCATTCTCACCACGCCCTGGTCCAGCGCAGGCAGAAACCAGGCAGCGTAGGTCACCAGGAGATTGGTGTTCGCCGCGGTGGAAGCCAGGCGCCCCAGGTAGAGCAGCCAACCCGCCTGGAATCCCGCGAAGGGACCGAAGGCGATTGTCGCGTAGCTGATCGGCCCACCGGTCTCGGCGGTCAGGCTGGCGGCCCGGGCAAAGGCGAGGATGACGCTGACGAACAGCGCCAGGCAAATCAGGAACAACCACGGGCTGAAGGCGCCCGCCGCGGCCGCGGCGGCAGCGGGCAAAGCGAAAATGCCGCCGCCGATCAGGCCGTTCAGGGTGATGGCGCTGAACCCCAGCGGTCCGATCTGCCGCTCCAGCAACTGCTCATTCTTCATACGCGCCCCGCTACGTCAGTCCTCCACGTCCCCATCCAGCCGAACCCCGCACCCGGAGCAGAAGCTGGCGTCGGAGTCATGGCCGGCCAGACCGCACTGCGGGCAGCGGCGCTGATCGTACTCGCGGCGCAGGGTCTGGGAGAGCTCCGCCGTGTAGATCCCCGTGGGCACCGCAATGATTCCATAGCCCATGATCATGATCAGCGCGGCAATCATCTGCCCGAGCGGGGTTGTCGGCGAGATATCACCGTAGCCGACGGTGGTCAGGGTGACGATGGCCCAGTACATGCTTCTCGGGATGCTGGTGAAACCGGCCGCCGGACCCTCTATGAGGTACATGATGGATCCGAAGATCACCACCAGCGCCAGGATCGAGAAGATGAAAACGAAGATCTTCCGCCGGCTGGACATCAACGCGCGAACCAGCAGGTTGGCCTCGCCTAGATAGCGCACCAGCTTCAGGATCCGGAAGATTCGAAGAATGCGAAGGATCCGGATCACCAGCAGGGTATTGGCGCCGGGCAGGATCAGGCTCAGGTAGGTCGGCAGAATCGACAGTAGATCAACGATCCCGAAGAAGGACCGCGCGTAACGACCCGGTTCACGCACCACCGCCAGCCGGACCAGGTATTCGATAGTGAAGGCCAGGGTGAAAATCCACTCCAGCACGAGAAACATGCGACCGAAGCTGCCGTGCAGCGCTTCGACCGAGTCCAGCATCACCGCCAGCACGCTGGCCAGGATCACCACGATCAGGATGACATCGAAGCGACGCCCGGCAGGGGTTTGGTGGCCGAAGATCACCCGGAAGAGCGGCTCGGTGAAACGCCCGGGGCGCGCGCTGAGGGCCGGGCTGACTGCGGAGCCAGGGATGGTTTCGTCGGTCATCGCCGGTTTCCTCTGTGGAGTCGTGGGCTGCAAGCGCCCATCCTAACGGAACCACCCGGGATCCGGGCAACGGATCTGCTACCCTTTGGCCAGTAGCCAACAAGCGTCAGTTCGCAACATGGCCGACGAGCATATCCCGTCCGAAAGGCATCGAGCGTTCTGCTCGGATCTGGTTGCTTTGATGAAGGCCCAGACGGCCGAAGCACAAAAGGACCAACTGCTTTCTGCGCTCGAGAAGCGGGGCGTCGCCGGCTGCGCATTGTTCCACTATCATGCCGAGGATTTCATGCAGCGTGGCGTGGAATTCGAGTGGTTGCTGGATCTGTCGGGCGAATTGAGTGACGACCATTACCGGCCGGTGGCAGACCGGATGCTCGGGACTGCGCCGGCCTGGCTTTACCGCTGGATCTTCAACCGGAAGAAACCGTTCTGGCTGAGCCGGGTCACGCGGTTCATACCCTTTTCGAGTCGACTTCTCCTGCGAGCCTCTGCGCCGCCGGGCCATCGCCGGCTTGCTGATTTGATACTCGTTCCGTTCGACCGAGAGCCGCTACGGTACATGCTGTTCGTTGGTCTCTTCGAGCGCCCGTCGGTTACCCTGGCGGATGAGATCATCACTTTCGGCTCGGCCTATCTTTCAAAGCACGTCGGTGAGAGCGGGGAACTCATTGACGATGGCAAGGCGCTCAGCCCGCGCCAGGTTGAATGCCTCCGGTGGATCGCGACCGGAAAATCGCTGCAGGAGACGGCCGACAGGATCGGAACGAGCTATGCCAACGTGCGGTATCACCTCGATCGGGCGAAAGAGCAGACGGGTCTGACCAGCCTTCATCAGTTGGTGGCCTTTGCCGCGCTTCGCTATCGCCTGCTGCCCAGGGATCCGGAGCCGACCGACGACGGAACCTCCGCGGACGAGGGTCCCGCTCGCATCGGTCCCAAAGCCGATGACTAGCAGATCTGCCAGTTGAGCCGACCGGCGTCGTCGGCATAATTGTCGGCTTACTGCTGCCCCGCCGATTCATCGACCGTGTATGCGAGGAAGATCCTGATGCCAGACCGCCGCCTGCTCGCCGCCGCCATTGCCCAGCT
>JAWVZU010000311.1:0-3593 GCA_033722075.1 Lysobacterales bacterium | reverse complement strand
GTCCAGGTCCTGACTCGCGACGTGAACCATCTGGCCCTCGATCGTCGCTTCGACCGCGTGGTGACCGTGGAGATGTTCGAGCACATGCGCAATTACCGCCAGCTGCTGCAGCGCATCGCCGGCTGGATGAAGCCCGATGCGCGCCTCTTCGTACACGTCTTCTGCCACCGCGAGCTCATGTATCCCTACGAGACCGAGGGGGAAGACAACTGGATGGGCCGCAATTTCTTCACCGGCGGCCTGATGCCCGCCGCAGACACCCTGCTCTATTTCCAGGACGACCTGGCGATAGACCGTCAATGGCGCATGGCCGGCACGCACTACGAGAAAACCGCGGAGGCTTGGCTGGCCAATACCGATCGGCACCGCGAGGAGGTTCGCGAGATATTCCGAGTGGTCTACGCCGACGAGGCCGATCGCTGGGTTCAGCGCTGGCGGATGTTCTTCATGGCTTGCGCGGAGCTTTTCGGTTACGACAAAGGGAAGGAATGGATGGTCGCCCACTACCGTTTCCGCAGTCGTTGACGGTATCAGCCGCGTCCCTCCGAGGGACGGATGCCTACCAGCCGCCAATCCGCGACCAGCGTTCCACCACCTCATTGCCGTCGACCACCCAGTAGTTCTCATGGGCGGCAGCCGTCATGCACGCGTGGTTGGGAAAAATTCGCACCCGGCTTCCGACCGGAAGCTCGGCGTAGGGGATGCCACCCTCGACGTAACCATGCTCCTGATCGGCCACTGCGACACGCAGATCGGCGATCCGCGCCTGGGTCTCCAGGTCGGCCACCCAACCGTAGCCTGCCCCGGGCAGGAGCCGGTTTGCACTGGTGTCCTTGGACAGCGCCAGTCCGCCGGCATCGACGATCAACCGGCCATGGCGCTCCTGGTGGCCGATCACGCTGGCCAGTACGGACAAGGCCATATCTTCGGCGGTGCACACTCCCAGGCCCAGCTGGGCAAGGTCGTAGAACATGTACACGCCCGGCCGGATCTCGGTCAGTCTCTCGAAGGAGCGCGCGTGTACCGCCGTCGGCGTTGATCCCGCGCTGACCGTCCGGCACGG
This sequence comes from Lysobacterales bacterium, assembly GCA_033722075.1. GTDB lineage: Bacteria > Pseudomonadota > Gammaproteobacteria > Xanthomonadales > SZUA-38 > JAWVZU01. The sequence continues at coordinate 2,530 of JAWVZU010000311.1, read as the reverse complement.
GAACCCCGCCGCGGAAAGTCGCTGCGCCGCCTGCACGACGGCAAGCCGCTCCTGCTCGGCGACCTGGACGATTTCGTCTACGGAACTGCAGGCGTAGGCATGGCCGCCGTGGGTCAGGACGCCCTCCAGTTGGAGATTGCTCGCCCGGGCCAACCGACGACCGGCCTCGATGAGGTCCGGCGCATCCGACGGCAGGCCTGTGCGATGCTCACCGCTGTCGATCTCGACCAGGACACGGAACTTCGACTCGGCTTGGCCGGCGGCCCGGTCCAATTCCGGGATGAGCGCCGGGTCGTCGGTCAGGAGGGTGGCCCGGGCGCCGGTTTTTCGCTGGATAGCGCCCAGCCGGGCCACCTTGTCGGGGGTTACGACCACAGCGTAGGTGATATCTCGATGGCCATGGTCTGCAAAATAGGCCGCTTCCATCGGCGTGGAAACCGTAATCCGACCATCGAAACCCTCGGTCGCCAGGCTGGCTATGGTGGCGCATTTCGCGGTCTTGAGGTGCGGTCGAAGGGCAATACCCGCCTCCCGCGCCCGCCGGGCCATCCCCTCGAGGTTTCGTGCCAGTCGGCGCCGGTCGACCAGCAACGCCGGGGTGGGCAATTCACGCAGTTCACGCGATTCAGCCATACAATAGGACCATCAATCCATCCGGAGTCTAGATAAATGTATCTCAGTTCACTGATCAAGTCGTTCACCCTTCCCGCCCTGCTGCTTGGAGCGGCGATCGCCCATGCCGATGCCCATGGCGACGTCAAGCTCTATTTCGTCAACCTGGAAGACGGCGCGACCGTGACCTCTCCGGTGCGGGTGATCTTCGGCCTGCGCGGCATGGGGGTCGCACCTGCGGGCGTCGATGTCCCCAGCACCGGACATCATCACCTTCTCATCGACACGACCCTGGAAGGCGAGGCGCTGGAGCAGCCGATTCCCTCGACCCAGCAGCACCTCCACGTCGGCGGCGGCCAGACAGAAACCGACCTGGAGCTGGCGCCGGGCCAAGATCGCCTGCAGCTTGTCCTGGGCAACTACTCGCACGTACCGCATGATCCGCCGATCATGTCGGATCCGATCACCATCACAGTCATCGAAGAAGAGTAATCGCTTGGAGCGGCAGCAGATTCAATCAGGCGCCCCCTGGGAATCCAGGGTTGGTTACTGTCGAGCCGTGCGCGTCGGTTCGCACGTCCAGGTCTCCGGCACCACGGCCGTCGGACCTGACGGGGAGGTTGTCGGGGTCGATGATCCCCATGCCCAGGCCGTTCAGTGCCTTCGCATCATCGAGAGGGCGCTCGCAGAAGCAGGCGCCGAATTGCGCCACGTGGTCCGCACCCGGATGTACGTCGTGGCGCTCGAGCATTGGGAAGCCGTCGCCCGGGCGCACGGCGAGTTCTTCCGGGAGATCCGGCCGGCTTCCACGCTGGTTCAGGTGGCCGGTCTGATCTCACCCGAGATGCTGGTGGAGATCGAGGCCGACGCCATCGTCCACGACTGAGCCAGGCGGTTCATGGATTCCGCTGTGGTAAGCGCCGCAGCGATCGCTTTCCTGTCTTTCCCGTTTTCCTGATGACGGTTTTTTCCGCGTCAGCGGCCTTCTCCGGCTCAGTACCAGGGATCGATGACCACCAGGCTCCGTTCGTCATCATCGACGCGGGCCATGATGTTCTTGGCTTCGAGTAGCGTCACTTTCACCGAGCCGCCCATTTCTCCTGCCTTGGCGATGACCTCGCTGATGGCCGATTCCATGCCCAGCGCATCCTCGGGCTTCTCGCCTCCCTGCTCGCGCCACGCCAGATAGCCACGGACCCATTTCTCATACGCTTTGCGCTCATCTTCGGTCAGCGGATAGAGCTCTTCCATGACGATCGCGCAGGGCCGCCATTTCGCCCCGGACCAGGACTGGACTTCCGCACCTTCGTGGATCTCGAGTACCCGGGGGAAGCCGGGATGACCGCTCTTCTGAGCCAAACGGGCAAAGTCCACGGCCGGGTCCTTGCCGGCAATCGTCAGCTTGACGACCCGTCCCAGCTCACGGTGACGCAGTATCTCGGCTCCCGTATGGGTCGACATGCCCAGCGACTGGTAGCCCTGGCCAACGTAGTGATTGTGAAAATCCTGATGGGTCTGCAGGCCTTCCGGCGCATCCATGAATCAACCTCCTGCTTGTCGACCCAATTATAAACCCGCCATGTTGCAGTTCATCATCCGCTCGCCTTTACTTTTCCCGGGATTCCGATAAACTGCTCAAGCAGTTTCATACAACAAAGACAAAAAGCCATGAAACTGTTGGATTTTTTTACCCGTAAAGACGACGAAGTCGGCACGCGTCTCGCCCTCGCGCAGGCCTTTGCCGACCTCGGCGACATGGAATTGGCCAAGAGCTACCTGGACGAAGTGATCGCCTCGGGCAGCGCCGACCAGGTCGCGACCGCTCAAACCCTGATCGCCGAACTGCACTAGCCGCGGTCGCGCAGATTTTCCAGGACAGCCTCGATTGCCGCGAGCTCGGATCGCTTGCGCCGCTTCC
>JAWVZU010000310.1:0-3603 GCA_033722075.1 Lysobacterales bacterium | reverse complement strand
GAAGGTGATCGTGCTCTGACAGCTGGCGGTGGCGACGAAGCCGGGATCGTAGGTGAAGTATCCGAGTTCTCTGGGCAGGGAGCTAATATCGACGACCGGGTTGCCGTGGGTCGGCTGCAGAACCGGCAATTCGATGCTCTTGCCCGATGTGTTATCGGTCAGCGTGACGGTGGCTTTCGTCATACGACAATCTCCTACAAGCCGTGTTTAGGAAGCGTACCCGCGTCTTCCCACATTGCATGGTCTGAACTGCCGGGCTGAAACGCCGAAGACACCAGGGCGGTGTCTTCGGCGCGGGAGAGGGTAATGCTTCAGGAAAGCTTGTACTTGCGGCGGAAGCGATCGACGCGTCCGGCCGTGTCGACGATATTCTGCTTGCCGGTATAGAAAGGGTGGGACTGGCTGGACACCTCGATCTTGACCAGCGGATATTCCTTGCCGTCTTCCCAGGTAATGGTATCCCGGCTCTTGATGGTCGAGCGCGTCAGAAATTTGAAATCGCTCGAGATGTCCTGGAAAACAACTTCACGGTACTCGGGATGAATGTCTTTCTTCATGATCGGATCCTGCAATCCTGACGGTCCGCCGTCTACGCTCTTGGACGACAACGTCCGGAAGATGGCGCGCCCGGAAGGATTCGAACCTCCGACCACCTGGTTCGTAGCCAGGTACTCTATCCAACTGAGCTACGGGCGCGACGTGAAAGCGAGCGGGGATTATGCCGAGCAGGACAAAAGCTGTCAAACTGGCCGAAAACTGGCGGAGAGAGAGGGATTCGAACCCTCGATGGAGCTATCAACCCCATACTCCCTTAGCAGGGGAGCGCCTTCAGCCACTCGGCCATCTCTCCGGGGTGTACGATGTACTATGCCTCTGGTACATCGGCCGGCAAGAATAACGTTCAAACCCGCCGACGTAAAGGGTCAATCGGCATCGGGTTCCAGTATATCCTCCGAGGAACCAGCCTGTTCGCGTTTGATCCGTTCGTAGATTTCTTCCCGGTGTACCGGAATATGCTTGGGCGCGTCGACACCGATGCGAACCTGGTTACCCTTGACGCCCAGTACGGTTACGGTGACATCGTCACCGATCATCAGGGTTTCGCCAACGCGACGGGTTAGGATGAGCATGTTGATCTCCGTTGGTAAAAGAACATAGAAAATTTCTTGTTGGTTATGGGCCTTCCCTAGGCCGGGACAAGCTGGTCTAGGCCGAAGGCTTCGTGTAGTGCGCGTACACCGAGTTCCAGGTATTTCTCGTCGATCACTACTGAGATCTTGATCTCCGAGGTAGAGATCATGCGGATGTTGATGCCTTCCTGTGACAGCGCTTCAAACATGCGACTGGCAATGCCGGCGTGCGAGCGCATGCCGACGCCGACCAGCGAGATCTTGACGATCCGACTGTCTCCCTGGACCTCGCGGGCTCCTAGTGAATCGGCGAGGCCGCGCAGCAATTCCAGGGCCTGTTCGTAATCGTTACGATGGACAGTGAACGTGAAATCGGTCATGCCGTCGTGACCGCTGTTCTGCACAATCATGTCGACATCGATGTTGGCTTTAGCGATCGGTCCCAGGATGGAAAAAGCCACGCCCGGCCGATCCTGGACACCGAGCACTGTGAGCTGGGCTTCATCGCGGTTGAACGCGATACCTGTAACCAGCGGTTGTTCCATGGTCTCTTCCTCGAACGTGATCAGCGTGCCTTCACCCTCGGCAAAGGAGGACAGGACGCGCAGGGGAACGTTGTACTTGCCGGCAAATTCCACCGAGCGGATCTGCAGCACCTTGGAGCCCAGGCTGGACATTTCCAGCATCTCTTCGAAGGTGATGCGCTCCAGCCGACGGGCCTGGGGCACGACTCGGGGGTCGGTCGTGTAGACGCCATCGACGTCGGTGAAGATCTGACATTCGGCAGCTTCCAAGGCTGCAGCGAGAGCCACTGCGGTGGTATCGGAACCACCCCGTCCCAGTGTAGTGATGTCGCCGTGTTCATCGACTCCCTGAAAACCGGCGACGATCACGATCCGGCCGCGATCAAGATCGGTCCGGATACGCTTGCTCTCGATGTGTTGGATCCGGGCTTTGGTGTGGACGTCGTCGGTATGGATTGGAACCTGGGCGCCGGTGTAAGAACGGGCCGGATAGCCACGCTTCTCCAGTGCCATGCTCAACAGCGCAATCGTGACCTGCTCGCCGGTCGACAGGAGAACGTCGAGTTCCCGTGGCGGAGGACGTGTCCCCAGTTCTTTGGCGAGGCCGAGCAGGCGATCGGTTTCGCCACTCATCGCCGAGACCACGACTACCACCTCGTTGCCGCGCTCGCGATACTGAATGACCCGCTGGGCCACGTTCTCGATGCGCTCGATATCGGCGACCGAAGTACCTCCATACTTCTGAACGATCAGTGCCATGTCGCTGCAAAAATCCTAAGCTGAATCGTTGACATTCCTGAATCAGACCGCCGCCGGACAAGGCGGTGGGGTCGCAAGAACGGAATCCGACGGGCGGCAGGATCGGAGATCATCGCGGTAATCCGGCCGGATGGTTCCAGCGGCCACTGGGAATACTATGGTGTCACCGAATATTTCAGTCAGTGAACCTACGATGCATCAGTTGCACCGCAGTCGTCAACCGGGCCGTGTACCCGCCGATCAGGAGGTGGTCGCGCCGATGCGTTCTTCCACCCAGTTCGGCACCTGCTGCAGCGCGGCATCCAGCCGCTGGGGGTCGCCGCCGCCGGCCTGGGCCATGTCGGGGCGACCACCACCGCGCCCGCCGATCTGCTGCGCCACGGCATTGACCAGGTCGCCGGCCCCGAGACGGGTGGTCTGATCCCGGGTGACGCCGGCGACCAGCCGGACCTTGCCGTCCTCCACCGTGGCCAGTACCACGGCAGCCGACCCGAGCTTGTCCTTGCAGCGGTCGACCGCCTCGCGCAGGGTCCGGGCGTCGGCGCCGTCGAGCCGGGCCGCCAGGACCTTGATCCCGGCGACCTCCACCGCATCCGCGGTCAGGTCCTTGCCCTGGCCGCCGGCCAGCCGTTGCTTGAGCTGCTCCAGTTCGCGCTCCAGCCGGCGGTTGCGCTCCAGCAGCTGCTGGACCCGGGCCTCGGGATTGTCGGCATCGCCCTTGACCAGTCGGGCGACCCGTTGCAGACGCTGCTCCAGCGTGTCGACGTAGTCCAGCGCACGCTGGCCGGTGAGAGCCTCGATCCGGCGTACGCCGGCGGCCACGCCGGTCTCGGTGGTGATCTTGAACAGACCGATGTCGCCGGTGCGATCGACGTGGGTGCCGCCGCAGAGTTCGGTGGAGAAATCGCCGAAACGTAGCACCCGCACCTGATTGCCGTATTTCTCGCCGAACAGGGCGATGGCCCCGAAGTCCAGCGCCTCGTCGTAGCCCATGTGGCGAATCTCGGCGGCAGCGTTGCGGCGGATCTCGGCGTTGACCAGTCCCTCGATGCGCTGCAGTTCGTCGTCGCTGAGCGGTGCGTTGTGGGAGAAGTCGAAGCGCAGCCGGTCCGGTGCCACCAGCGAACCCTTCTGCTGTACGTGTGACCCCAGGACCTGGCGCAGGGCGGCATGCAGCAGGTGGGTGGCGG
>JAWVZU010000309.1:0-3617 GCA_033722075.1 Lysobacterales bacterium | reverse complement strand
GGTGATAGGGAAACAGGGCTGTGTCCGGCGACACCCGTCCCGCGGTGAGCCCGCCGCTGGAAGACACGAACAGCCAGTGGTCGTCATGGGAAATGACGCTGATGAAGAAGGGTTTCATGCGATCCACGTTCCGGATCGCGTAGAAACGCTCGCCATCAAGGTCGACGAATTCGCCGCTCCAGGTCTGCGGCACACCGATGGGCCAGTCCACAATCATCCCCTCGAAATCCTATTGAACCAGTATCAGGGCTCCGAAGAGCCCGGCGTCGATCCATCCCCGGTCGGTTGCGCCCGTCAGGACCGCTTCCGAACCGATGAAGTTCTCGCGCAGCTTGCTGCCGTCGTTGTCGCAGTAGGCGACCATCAGCCCCAGGAGCTTCCCCGCGCTCAGGGCAACCGGCTGATTGTCTTCTCCGCCGTCGACATAGGCGTCGCTGTATATGTCGATGGCGACTTCCCAGATCAGGTGGTCGCCGTGTGCCCGCCAGCGGCTCTGCACGTGGTGGGTGTAGTCATGCGGCTGGCGGTCCGTGCCGATGTCGATTGCGCGGTTGTCCAGCGACAGGTGGTAGGCAAACGCATTGTGGTTGTACTGGTGGTCGCCGCCGGAGAAATCCTCGTCGAGAAATATTTCCAGGCAGTCGTCGTCCCAGTACTGGACCAGCGGGTCGCGGTGGCTGTCGAATAGAATGTCGTCGACGATTTCGGCCATGAGGTAGATCCGTTCTTCCGTCCAGACCACCTTGTAGCGGCCCTGGAAGTCGGCCGGCGAGTACTCGGGACCGAGCCAGCGATACACCAGGGGTTGCCACTCGGCCTGATCCCAGACGGCCTCGTCGGCAACCCCGTCCACCGTCGGCGGGGTCGCTGCGTAGGGGGCCCGGTATTCGGTCCGCTCGGGTGCATGGTGCGGGTAGGGCTCGGAGACCGCGGTGCCCGCCAGGAGGAGTCCGGTGAAGATCAGCGCCGCGTTCAACATCGCGCCTCCTCCAGCTGTCGGGCCAGATTCACGGTCTTTTCGACCAGCGTCTCCAGTTGCCATTCTTCCTGGCCGGCCAGGGTCACCGCGATGCGCCCGTTCCATGGCTGGGTCCAGTGCGCCGGAATGGCATTGCCTGCGATACCGCTCAAGCCGCCCACGGTGGCGCCGTTGCTGTCGGTATCCCATCCCCCGCTGACGACCTCCCCGACCGCGGCGCTGAAATCGTGCGGATGGGAGCAGAGCGACCAGACCACCAGGGCGAGGTTGTTCAGGGCATGGACCGGCGAGAGGCCGGCATAGAGCCGGTGCAGTTCTTCACAGCCGGCCGGCTCGCCGGCGAGCTGTCGGCCGCGATGAACGGCTTCGGCTGCCCCGGAGTCGCCCGGGATCTGGACCAGCGCCTCATCCAGCGCCGCATCGAGGTCGCGGGCAGCCGGGAGTGCCGCGGCCAGGGCCGCAATGAAGGCGGCAGCAAATATGCCATCACCACGATGCGAGAGGCGGGCGTCACGAGTGGCGAATCGAGCGGCCAGAGCGGGCTGTCCCGGAGTTACCCAACCATAGAGATCTGCCCGGATCTGGCCGCCGATCCATTCGTTGAAAGCGTTGTCGGCGCACTGATCCAGGTCAAAGCCCGGATCCGCGCCGTTCACGAACTCATCGTCCATGTTCTCGAGGAGAACGCGGTAGGCGGCGCGCTCGGCGGTCCAGGTTCGTCCCGCCGGCACCCGGCGCAGCCAGGCCCGCGCTACGTCCTCCGTCTTCAGTTCGAGGCCATGCTGCTCCAGCAGCAGCAAGGCGAGGACCGTGTAGTTGATGTCGTCGTCCGGTTCTGCGCGGGTGATCCGCCCACGGCAGGAGTCCGGTTCGAGCCGGGCCGGTAGCGACTCCCCGGTCGCCGGCACGTAATCACGCAGCGGCAGCGCGCCTGCAGCTTCGAGGTAGGCAAGCACGCCTTGCCGGCCGGTCCGAAAGGACAGCACCTCCAGCGGCTTGCCGAGGAGGCAACCGGACACACGGCCGGCCCAGGCGCTCCGGATGAGTGCCGGGTCCACGCGACTTCCCAGTGTCGAAATGGCGGCGCTGGTCACGACTTCCACGCCGTTAACAAAAATTTGACATCACCATGATGGGTGTACTTTAATCGCTGCTGACAGCGTTGTCACGCATTTGTTGACAGCGTTGTCATGATCGCGTAAAACGGTCAGCCAATCCCGGAAGCGGGAGTAATTGATGGTCGCAGACCGTGCCCAGGGCGCGGCAAATGAGACCAAACGAGATCTGCCAATCAAAAGAGAGCCGAGCTGAGGGGCTTGAGACATGCAACGACAGAAATTCAGAAGATCGACTCTGGCTACCAGCATCGCGTTGGCCATAGGCACCGCGGTCGTCTTCCCGGTAGCCGCACAGGAAGACCCGGACGAGGATAACCGGGAAGAAGTCCAGGAGGTCATTGAGGAACCGGCGGAACTCGAGCGCTTCGAGGTCACCGGTATTGCCGCCAGCCTGATGCGGTCGATGGACCGCAAGCGGGATTCGATCGGCGTGGTGGATGCGATTACTGCCGAGGATATCGGTAAGTTTCCGGATCAGAACCTCGCAGAATCGCTGCAACGGATCACCGGCGTCTCCATCGACCGGTCGAACAATGAAGGTTCCCGGATCACCGTGCGTGGCATGGGGCCGGAATTCAACCTGGTGACCTTCAATGGTCGTTCCATGCCGACCGCGGGTGGCCGATCGTTCGATTTCAACGACATCGCCGCCGACAACATCAGCGCGGTCGAGGTCATCAAGACGGGTCGGCCCGAGCTTCCCACCGGGGGCATCGGTGCGACGGTCAACGTCGAAACCTCTCGTCCGTTCGATTTTGATGGCATGCAAGCCAGTCTGGGCCTTCGAGCGGTCCACGAAACGTCCTCTTCCGACGGCGACCTGTTCGATCTCGATACGGTCACCCCGGAAGTCAGCGGCCTGTTCAGCAATACCTTTGCTGATGGTCAGTTCGGTATCCTGGTCTCCGCCTCCTACCAGGAGCGGGACAATCGCGAAGAGAACGCGGCCGTGGACAACTGGGGCCAGAATCTCCAGCTCAATGGCGGCAACATCAACAACAACAACCAGCGTGCGGACGGCACCTGGTGGCATCCGCAGAATATCGGCTACGGTTTCAACGACATCAGCCGCGACCGCACCAATGCCAACCTGGTCCTGCAGTGGGCGCCTTCAGATCGCTTCACCGCCACGCTCGACTATCTGTACTCGGAGCTCGACTTCGAGGCGCGGGGAACGAGTTTCGGGATCTGGTTTGAGTGCCCGAACATCGACGCGACCGTGAACGAGCGAGGCACCGTGACCGAGGTCACCCAGGCCTGCGGCGACTTCGCGACCAACGTCAACGCGACCCACACGGTCAAGGAAAACGACTCTGTGGGCCTCAACCTGGAGTGGCAGGCCACCGACGCGCTGTCCTTCAACCTCGACGCCCACAGCTCCTCTTCCGAGCTGCGCGGCGGGGGTCTGTTCGGCGAGCCGGGTAGTTCACTCAACCTGATCGTCGGCAACACCAGTTGCAACTGGTGCGGAGACGTCCCCGGCGCGGGACCGTTCACGGCGACCATCGACCGCCAGACCG
>JAWVZU010000308.1:0-3630 GCA_033722075.1 Lysobacterales bacterium | reverse complement strand
GCTCGATGACCGCCGAAAATGCGTCCTTCGCTTCGTCCGGGTAGCCGGCAGCCGCAAGCGACCAGCCGACGTTGGCGTGGATGACGGCGGACAAGGGGTCGAGCTCGTGCGCGATCCGGTGATGCTCCAGCGCCTCGTCCCACCGGCCCAGGTACGATCGCAGCATATAAGCGTAGAAGTGGTGGGCGGCAGCATAGCTGGGCGACAGTTCGAAGGCTCGCTTGAAGGCCGCTTCCGCCGCGGCATATTCCCCCTTCTCACGCAGCCGGTTGCCGAGGGACGACTGGACGATGCCCAAGTCCGGCGCAAGCTGCAGGGCGCGGTCCAGCGAGGCATCGGCACGCGCCCGTTGCTGCGCCGTGGTCGTTGCATACTCGTTGAGCAGCGACGTGGCATCGTAGAGCCGTGCGTGGGCCATCGCGAAACCGGGGTCGAGGGCGATGGCCTCCTCGAGATGACCGATTGCCGCCTGCAGCCCTTCCGTCCTGCGCTGCGGCAGGTATTGAATCCCGCGGAGATAGGCCTCGTAGGCGGCGACGTTGTCGGTCTGGTCGGAGACGATTCGCTCCCGGTCTTCGCCCAGCAGCTCCACCTTCAGCGCGTCAACCACGTGCTGAGCTATTTCATCCTGGATGGCAAAAATGTCTTCCAGGTCGCGGTCATAGTTGTCCGACCACAGGTGAGTGCCCTCGGACGCATCGATGAGCTGGGCCGTCACCCGGACCTTGCCGCCCGCTTTCTGCACGCTGCCCTCGAGCACATGGGCGACTTTCAGCGTTCGCGCGATCTCGTTGACATCCGCGTTCTGTCCCTTGAAGGCGAACGACGAGGTTCGCGCGGCCACTTTCAGGCCGTTGATCTGGGCGAGCATGTGCAGCAGCGTCTCGGACAGCCCATCCGAGAAGTACTCGTTGTCCGGGTCCGGGCTCATGTTGATGAAGGGCAGGACGGCAACGGATTGCTCGTCGATAGTCGCTTCCGGTGCCGGGGCTTCAAGTTCGGTCGTCACGGGCGCCGGCGATCCCTCCGGCGGGAGCGCCGGCAACCGGGTCTCAACGGCTACCGGGCCGCTATGCGTCGCCGCCTGCTCGAAAACGAACCGGTCCAGCATCACGAATCCTACCGCGGCGATCAGCATCACGATGGTGACGACATCGAGCTTCTTCGCGGTATGCCCGGTGATGGACTCGCTGCGGTCGACGTCCTTCTCGAGCTTGATCCCCTCGGGGGTCAGCTCGTAGACCCAGGAGAAGATCACCACCGGGATGAACCCGATCCCGAGGAACGCGATCAGCAGCTTGCCGGCCCAGTCGGGCACGTCCAGGAAATCGAAGGTGACCTCGCCGATCTGCAGCAGCAGCCAGGACAGCACCAGGTAGGCGCCGGCGACGCGGATGACGTTGCGGCGCCGTAGTTCGGTCAGAAGGTTGCTCACGTAGCGGGCGTCCCGTATTTCGCTTCGAGTTGCTTGAAGGCTTCTGAATCCCGGTGGCGGTCAAAGACCGGGTTGAGCATCAGGCCGGCGTAGCCAACAGGTTTTCCGTGGGTTTCCAGCAGCTCTTCGACCGCGGCAGCGACCGTTACCGACTCCGCAATCTGGGCAATGGTCAGAACGCGATCGAGCATGAACTCCTTGCTGGCCAGCGCATCCACCTCACGGGGATAGAGCGTCACGGCGAGGTCGGCCTCCTGCAGTGCTTCCTCGTGCCGTCCGGCATAGGCCAGCGCGCGGGCCCGAGCGGCGTGAGCACGCGCGTCTTCGGGAAATTGGCGCAAGAATGTGTCAAGCGTCTCGAGCGCCTTCTCTGCCGCTTGCCGGGCCAGGTCCGGGTTGCCGCGAGCCTCGGCGAGCATGGCCGCCGCCAGGGCGGTCGGAATGGCTGCCCATTGGGTCAACACGAGGTCATCCGGCCAGTCCGCCAGGGCGGCTTCGGCCGCCTCATAGTCCCGCCCGAAAAACGGAGCCCGGAATTGCCATTCCAGTCCGTCGCTGCCCAGACCTTCGTGGCTGTCCAGCAGGCGTTCGATGGCCTCCAGATTGCCGCCGCTTATCAAGGCGTCGACGGCAAGCAACGTCAGCCGCAGCTCCGGGTCGGCGCGCTCCAGCGCCCGGTCGCGCCACCGTTGCCAAACTGCGACATTGCCCCTGGCTGCATTGGTATAGGCGAGATCAAAAAGCGTTTCCGGGTCCAGCGGATCCAGTTGCACGGCTCGTTCGAACGCCGTGATGGAATCTTCGAAGTCCCCAACTCTCCGCAGTACCCACCCCCGCATTCTGATGATATCGGCCACGTTCGGCAGCCCCTTCTCCGCCTCGGCCAACGCCGCAAGCGCCGCGTCGTAGTCCAGGTGCCCGTGGTACAGGTGGTCGGCCCAGTACCACTGGATGCGCGGGTCGTCCGGGTCCATGGCGCGCGCCCTTTCCAGCCACTCGTGGCCCAGCCGCTCGTGTTGCGGGTCCTTGGACTGGAACCAGTACCAGTTGGTGTACTGGAATCCGATCTCCGCGACGGCCAGGGCGAAGTCCGGATCGAGCTCGACCGCCTGTTTCAGCAACGCGATCCGCTCCCGCGGTGCTTCGCCACTCAGCTCCGTACCGATCGCCCGGGCCTGGAGGTAAAGGTCGTAGGCTTCCTGGTTGTCGGTTGGGGCATCTCCCACACCCATGTTCTCGAGTTCTTCGTCCGTCAGGGTGCTGGCCAGCGCGTGAGCGATGCTGCGAGCAATGTCCGACTGGATGTCGAACAGGTTGTTGGCAGTGAGTTCGCGGTCGAAGGACTCGGCCCACAGGTGCTTGTCCGTGTCTGCGTCGATCAGCTGCGCGTTGACCCGGACTCGTTGGCCTGCTTTCTGCACAGCACCTTCGAGGATATGCGCCACCCCCAGCTCCTCGCCGATCTGTTTCATGTTTTTGGTGGTGTCCCGGTATTCCATGACCGAGGTCCGGGAAATCACCGTGAGGTCGCCGATCTTGGCCAGCTGGGTGAGCAGGTCGTCGTGGACGCCGTCGACGAAATAGCGGGTGTCCTCGTCGGCGCTGCGATTGGCAAAGGGCAGCACGGCCACAGATTGAGGGTCCGGCTCGAGCATCAATTCCGGGGGTAGGGGACGGCGCTGTGGGCGTTGCTCCGGCTTGGCGTCGGTCTTGGTCGGGGTATTGGCCGCTTTCGGTGGAGCAGGTTTCGATTCCGCTTGCGGCTCGGGCGGCTGAAACTGCTGGTAGAACGTGATGAAGGCGAGTATGACGATTGCGGTGATCGTCACGTAGTCGAGGCGCCGGGCGGAAACGTGATTCTGATGGTCCGCCGGCAGGTCGCTTTCGCGCTTCACGCCCTCCGGGGTCAGCTCGAAGATCCAGGCAACCGCAATCACCGGGACAAAGCCCAGCACAAGGAGGGTAATCAGCAATTTCCCCACCCAATCCGGTACACCGATGAAGCCGAAGACGATATCGGCGACCTGCAACATCAGCCAGCCAACCACCACGTAGGCGGCGGTGACCCGCAGGACGTTGCGTCGCTTGAGTTCGTTCCAGAGGCTCATGTCTTACCCCCGGCCTGTCTCCCACAAGGGCGGAGATGGGAGGCAAGAAAGATAGCCCCTCGCCCCTCGAGGGGAGAGGGGTTGGGG
>JAWVZU010000307.1:0-3700 GCA_033722075.1 Lysobacterales bacterium | reverse complement strand
GCCTACGAACGGCTGGCCATCGAGCTGGGCCGCGATCCGGATCGGGTCGGAAAGCTGTCAAAAGCTCTCGTGGCGGGGCGGAAAGAATGGCCCCTGTTCCGGACTGCGCAGCGAGCGCGAGAGCTCGAGGCGGCGTTTCGGGAAATGGCCAGGAGGCAACGGGCAGGCGATCCGCCGGCGCCGATCACCATCGAACCGGTTGATCATCGAACCGGTTGATCAAGGCGCCGCCGTCAGGGAGGACGGGCCGTCGGTCCGGTAGGCCGGCCCCTCGGTGACCCGGGCATACTCGGCGAACCGCGACCGCACCTTCTGGACGTAGCGGACCACCTGGTTGGCATCGAAGCCACTGCGGCGGCGCCCGAGATCCAGCACCGCATGTTCCACGTGACCGAACCAGCGCCGTGGATTCCGCCCTTCCACCCGAGCCAGCCGGCGAGCCTCCCGGATTCGGGAATAGCCGCCGTTGTAGGCCGCGAGCGCAAACCAGGTTCGCTCCAGCGGGGGCAGGTCCTCTTCGAACTGGTCGAAAGCCCAGGCCAGGTATCGAACACCGGCAAGCACGTTGTCGCGAGGCAAGCTGACGTCCGGGATGCCGACCTCGCGGGCCGCCACGGGCTTCAGTTGCATCAACCCGAACGCCCCGGAGCCGGATACCGCGTCGGGATCGAAGCCGCTCTCGGTATTCATGACGGCCAGGATCAGCCGCCAGTCAAAGCCGTAGAACCGGCCGTATTCCTGGGCCAACCGGTCATAGTCGGTGAGCGCCCCGCCGATGTACGCGCGAAGCAGGCGTGCGCTCGGCACGACCTGGCGATCACGGGCATCGTCCAGGAGCGCCGTGCTCAGCAGGTAGCGGTTCAGTTTGAACAGCAGCACCCGGTCATCGCCGCGAACGACCCAGCTGCGCGGTTCGTCGGCCGCAAGCAAGCTGCCGGGACCCGACCGCCCGACGCTCAGGACCCGACGAGCCGGATTCTGGAAAAGTGCCTTGTAGGGGGTCTCCGCCGGAAGCACTTCGAGCAAGAGATCGCGCCCCGCTGCGCGCATGGCAATCGCTCGATGCCAGGCATCGGACCCGTAGCGCACCGACACGGGCCCGATACGCCCCGCCAGGCGCACCGAGGCGAGGTCGACCGGAATGGTGTAACGCAGCCCCTCCGCAAGAGGCCGATTTCGATCAACGGGAGTGCCGACCAGGTCGATGCGCGCTGCTCGGAGCGCGTCGACCAGCCGATCCGCGCGGTCGAACACCTGCACCTCGGCCGCCAGCCCCAGCGTTTCGGCAAACGAACGGGCACGCTGGACAGCCGGCTCATTGCGGTGCTCCGCAAGGACGCCGATCCGGACAGCGCCCTGTTCGCGAATCCGGTTGAAGGTCTCGAAAGCTGCTGCGCCCCAACTTGCAGACAACAGCAACAGTGCCAGTACGAATCGATACAACACCCGCCCCCTCAGGTATCGGGCCGATCAATGTACCTGAAGAATTGCCGCTAGAACAGGGAGAAGGGGCTCCGGCCGCCGCGCCGGCCGCGGCCACGTCGACTGCGCCGGTTGCGCATCCGCGAGTGCAGCTGCTTGCGACGTTCGACGAGCCAGTTGGCCCGGTTGAGGTCTTCGTCGTCCTCGCTGCGTCGTCCCGCCTCGACACTGCGGAACTTGCAGAAATCCTGGTAGGCCTCGATCTCGTGCTTCAGCTCGCGGACCACCAGTTCGACCATGATGGCATCGTCCAGGAAGCCAAGACCGGGGATGTCGTCGGGGATGAGGTCCTCGGGATCGCTGAAATAAGCCAGCGCGCTGAGTACCCGCTGCTTCTCCTCGTCGGGCAGGGCCCACCCCTCATCGTGGACCATGTTGATCATCACATCGAGCTTGTTTAGGCGGTCGGAGATGAAGTCCGGGACGTCGGCGTCCTCGACTTCCTTCAGCAGTTCCTGGGCCGCCTTGGTGATCTTGCCCGCATCGGTCTCGCTTGCCGCGCCCTGGGCCCGTCGCATAACGCTTCGAAAATGTTCCAGGTCATTTTCGGTCAATTCGAAGGTGATACGCATAGACATGCCGGAGACCCCTGAATAATTAGGATTTCGGAAGCCTACCCCGCCCCCCGGACAGGGTCAATGCGCCATGTTTCACCCCGCCGGGAGATCGATTCGCAGACGATCAAGACCCGCCTTCATCCACCGGCGGCGGAGGGCGGAATGCAAACACCTGACCGGTGCCGGGCTGGACCGATGAAACCAGTGGCGGCTCGAAGTGAATGCCGATGACCTGCCCCGGCGCCATGGGCAGGCGCTGCCCGGTCAGGAAGCCGGCCAGCCCGCTGATTCCCGGATTATGGCCGACGAGACAGACCACACTCGCGTCGATGTGGGATTCGAGGATGCGGACCAGTTCACCGGCCGTTGCGGTATAGATGGCCGGCAACTCCAGCGGCTTCGACAAGCCGACCGCTCGCGCCGTCTCGATCGTCCTCGCGGCATTCGAACAGAGCACACGGTCGATTCCGAGCTCTCGCCCCTGCAACCACCGTCCCTGCACTTCGGCCTGCGCGCGTCCCAGTTCGCTCAGCGGTCGGTCCAGGTCGGCACCGCTGGGCGAGGACCCGGCTTGCGCATGTCGGATCAGAATCAATCGTTGCATCGTTCACCCATCAGTTCTTTTCTGTCGCCGGTGATGCGAGGGATCGGATCGGGACGATCGGCAGATCCTGGCGGAGCCAGATGATCCGTGTCCCACCGGGCGCGGTCGTGTCCACATCGATGTCGGTCACCCCGCTTTCTCCCGAGAACTCCATGCGGACATCCCCCTGCGCCTCGAAGACCGGCGTGGTCCAGGCACAGCTCGGACAGTGGGAGTCGAAGGCGCCCAGCGAGGACGTCCCGCTCTGGAACAGCGACTCCGGCTCGAGGGTAACAACCCAGACCGGCTCATTCACGATGGAATAGAAATAGACCGCAGCAAACTGATCGTCTCCCTGGCGATGCACACCATAGCCCCAGCCCGGCTCCTCCGGATCGAACCACTGGTCGGTGACGTCGGGATCGACGCCGGGATCGGCATTGAGGTCGAAGAACCGGACGATCTCGCCGTCCGCTTCGCCGTTCAGGGTCCAGGCCATCAGCGCCCGGGACGGGTCCGAAAAGCTGAAGGTGACGTCGCCGACGGCCTCGAATTCGGGATCCTCGACCGGTCCCGTGAAGCGCAGCAGATCCGCGTTGACCTGCCCGTTCTGGAGCACCTGTCCCGCCAGGGGTTGGATGTAGTACCAGACCGGCGTCCCATCGGCCTCTGCGGTATACCAGGCGCCATAGAGGCCGGCGCGGAAATGCAGATCCATTCCCGTACCACCGCGGTCCGGACTGAGCCAGAAGCCCTCGCGAGGTGCGATGTCCGCGCCGGTGAGCTGATTGCACGACCCTGCCGAAGCGCACGGCTCATCGCCGACCACCGCGGTCAGGGCCCGCGCTTCGCCGGTACGGGAAAAACCGCCCGCGTGTCCGGCTCCGAGATAGTCGATCGCGAGATGCCCGCCGCAGGGAAAGTCGTCAAGGATGCGGAAGTCCACCCCGACCGCCACCGAAGCTCCGACCGCCAGCGGCCCCAACGCCACGGCAGGGGTCAACAATTCGACGCGGTCGGACTGGCGAGGCGCATCGCTGTCCGGATGAAAGATACACACGGCCGAGCTGGCGGTCAG
>JAWVZU010000306.1:0-3729 GCA_033722075.1 Lysobacterales bacterium | reverse complement strand
CTTGAACGGCTGCAACTCGCCGATCCCTGGCTGAAACTGCTGCGAACCGACGATGCGTCCAGGACCGGGTGGGAAAGGGACGAGTGCGCGCCTACCGAGCAGGCGGAGCCGGATCGGTTGTGTGGACTACGCTGGCGCAAGGCCGGCGGCTTCGCCGGTCTGACGACGCGCCTCGATGAAGTTTCGAGCCGCATGAAATCGGGCGTTTTCGGGGAGCGGCTCGGGGATGTCGTGGAAGTCGAACTCGATTCCAGCCCCGAAATCAAGTTCGAGTGGAAGTTCCGCTAACGGCTCACTCCGACTGAGCGGATTTTGCGGTTTCGAGTTCCGCGTCAGGCAGGCCGTCGACCAGGTCGACGCGCAGATCGCCCGCCTGCAAGTCCACCATCATTTCGCATTCGCCGGGGCCCTCGTGCCAGTGAACTTCGGCACCGACCAGCATTGACCGCCGGCCCGCTCGCCAATCCCCGTCGACCGACAACGCCGCGTCCCCGACGCCCGTGTCCAGGTCAACGCTGCGGACCCGATCCAGCGGCACGCTGAAAGAGGCATCGCCGGCCTCGATGTCGGCTGCCAGGCAGTTCGCAACTTCGACATTGACGTCGCCTGCCGACATGTCGAGGTTCAGCGTATGCTCGCTCGGAACCTGCAGGTCGACTTCGACGTTTCCGTGACGAAACTGCCACATCCCGTCCCGGCTGAGGGCTACACGAACCTCATCGGCAGAAGTCTCGGTCGTGAATTCGAGGTCGCCCAGGCGCTTGGCGCAGCGGCTTTCGCGATCCGGGCACATGATTCGCATCTGGCCGCGGAGAAGATCGTCGGGCGAGTTGGTGATGTCCACGTCGCCGGCCGGCACGCGTACGAATATGGTGGCATCGGCGGGCACGACGATCTCCACGTTTCGGACCGGTTCGATCAGCGTGTCCCGTTCCCGGGCATCGATCACACAGCCGCTGGTGATCAGCAGAGCACCACAGAGTGTCAGGGTTGCGGATGGTCTGTTCATGAATGGCATACGTAAAGAGTGGCCCGCAGGTTACATCCGGCACCCGGCCGAAGAAATCCCCATTCGTCACAGCTATAATCCCCGTCCTTTTTTCTCGATTCCAACCAAATGGCCAGACTCGAACAGGAAATCGCCAAGCGCCGGACCTTCGCGATCATCTCCCACCCGGATGCGGGCAAGACCACGCTGACGGAGAAACTGCTGCTCTTCGGCGGCGCCATCCAGATGGCGGGGACCGTCAAGGCGCGCAAGGCAGCCCGACATGCGACGTCGGACTGGATGGCCATGGAGAAGGAACGGGGCATCTCCGTGACCTCCTCGGTCATGCAATTCGTCTACTCCGACCACATCGTCAACCTGCTGGATACGCCGGGCCACGCCGACTTTTCCGAGGACACCTACCGAACGCTGACCGCCGTCGACTCGGCGCTGATGGTGATCGACTGCGCGAAGGGCGTGGAGGCTCGGACCATCAAGCTCATGGAGGTCTGCCGCCTGCGCACCACGCCCATCTTCACCTTCATCAACAAGCTGGACCGGGAGGGTCGGGATCCCATCGAACTGCTCGACGAGGTTGAAGACGTGCTGCAGATCCAGTGCGCTCCCATTACCTGGCCCATCGGCATGGGCAAGCGCCTGAAGGGCGTCTACCACCTGCTGGATGACGCCGTGCATCTCTATGAGTCAGGTCGCAACTACGTCAAGCAGGACGCGCGTATCATCGAGGGCCTGGGCAATCCGGAACTGGAAGAGGTGCTGGGCGCCTCGGCCGCCGAGGAACTGCGCGAAGAGATCGAACTGGTCCAGGGGGCCAGCCACGAGTTCGATCCCGACGCCTATCTGCGCGCCGAGCAGACGCCCGTGTTCTTCGGTTCCGCCATCAACAATTTCGGGGTGACGCCGCTGCTGGATTCCTTCGTGGCCAACGCGCCTCCACCGCAACCTCATGATGCGGTCCAGCGCACGGTCAAACCCACCGAACCGAAGTTCACCGGATTCTGCTTCAAGATCCAGGCCAACATGGATCCGGCTCACCGCGATCGGATCGCCTTCGTGAGGATCTGCTCGGGGACCTTCGAAAAGGGCATGAAGATGCACCACGTGCGCATCGGCAAGGAAATCAAGGTGCCCAACGCCCTGACCTTCATGGCCCAGGATCGCGAGCACGTGGAGGAGGCCTACCCGGGCGACATCGTCGGCATCCACAACCATGGGACGATCGGCATCGGGGACGGCTTCAGCGAAGGCGAAGAACTCAAGTTCACGGGAATTCCCAGCTTTGCGCCGGAGCTGTTCCGCCGCGCCCGCCTGCGGGATCCGCTCAAGCTGAAACAGCTCCAGAAAGGACTGCAGCAGTTATCCGAAGAGGGGGCCACGCAGTTCTTCAAGCCGTTCCTCGGCAACGACCTGGTGCTGGGCGCCATCGGCATCCTCCAGTTCGAGGTCACCGCCTATCGGTTGAAGAACGAGTACAACGTCGATGCGGTCTTCGACAACATCGACGTTCACACGGCCCGCTGGGTGCGCTGCAAGGACCGCAAGATGCTCGCCCAATTCGAGGAAAAGGTCGCCGAGCATCTCGCCTACGACGCCTACGACCAGCTGGTCTACCTGGCCCCGTCACGAGTCAACCTGACCCTGACCCAGGAGCGCTGGCCTGATATCCAGTTCCTGGCGACGCGGGAGCACTGATGCGCGGTCGGAGCGATTGAGTGATTGCTTAAAGCGGCAACCATGAAGTAGCGAAGGCTTGAAGGCCGCTGTGCGGAAAGCGGTAAACAGGAAAGCGGTAAAACCAGGAAAGACGCGCGTGAGCGCTGAGTAGCAAGCCGTCGTCCTTGTGCACGGTCACTCCTGTCGTCATCCTCTCGCGCGATCCTTTCCTTCGTCATCCTCGGGCTGGCGAGAGCCTGACCCGGGGATCCGGAAAAACCGTCATCCTCGGGCGGCACGCCGACCCGGGGATCCAGGGCTTTCGTTGTAACCCGGACCCCTCGCATGCGCGGGCATGACAGAACAGCTTTGGTCAAAGCTCCTGGATCCCCGGGTCGGCAAACTGCCGCCCGAGGATGACGATGGAAATTGGGAACTGCCGCGCGAGGATGACGCGGGAAGTTGGAGACGGCCGCCCGAGGATGACGCGGGAAGTTGGAGACGGCCGCCCGAGGATGACGAAAATGGGCTCAGTCTCGCCCTTCCGGTGATTCGCTCGTGGTCCGCGTAGCGCCCCCTTTCATGTTATTTCATGCCTTTCATGGTTCCCCGCTTTAGTCCCGCAAGCCGTAATCAGGACTCGTTGGCCGAATCGGTCTCGGTCTTGGTGGAATCATCGGGCTTGAAAAACCGGCTCATCCAGATGCCGATCTCGAAGAGCAGCCACATGGGCACCGCCAGGAGCGTCTGGGAAATCACGTCAGGCGGGGTGAGCAGCATGCCGAGGGCGAAGGCGCCGACGATCACATAGGGCCGTTTTGCGGCCAGATCGGCGGGCTCGGTTACTCCGGTCCAGGTGAGAATGACCACGGCGATCGGCACCTCGAAGGCCAGTCCGAAGGCCAGGAACAGGACCAGCACGAAATCCAGGTACTTGCCGATGTCGGTCATCACCGAGACGCCGTCCGGTGCGACGGAGGTAAAGAACCCGAAAATCCGGGGAAACACGACAAAGTAGGCAAACAGGCAGCCCAGGTAGAACAGCACCACGCTCGAGGCGACCAACG
>JAWVZU010000305.1:0-3737 GCA_033722075.1 Lysobacterales bacterium | reverse complement strand
ATCACGAGTCGACGACCGGTTCGAAGACGAGCGGTGGCGCCAATATCCGTCGCCGGAGGCCGCCGGGTTCTCGGAGGATGCCCTCGAACCCGCCTTTCAGGCGGCGGCGGAGGCCGGCTCCGTGGCGGTCATGGCGGTGCACCGAGGCCGGGTGCTGTTCGCCTGGGGAGACATCGACCGCGAGCTGGAATTGCACTCGGTGCGCAAGAGCATCTACAGCGTCATGGCCGGCATTGCGGCTGTCGAGGGGTTGATCGATCTGGACGCCACGGTGACCGAGCTGGGCATCGACGACCTGCAGGGGCTGACGGCGCAGGAACGGCAGGCCCGGTTCGTCGATCTCATTGCGGCCCGATCCGGGGTCTATCACCCCTCGGCCTATTCACCCAAGGACATGGACAAGGGCCTGCCGGCACGCGGAAGCCACCCGCCGGGTAGCTACTTCTACTACAACAACTGGGACTTCAACGTCGCGGCCTCGATCCTGGAGCAGGCAGCGGGCGGCGATCTATATGAAGCTTTTCAGCGATGGATTGCCGATCCCCTGGGGATGCAGGATTGGACCCCGGCCGACGGCTATCGGGCCTATGAGCCCCTGACCTCGCGGTGGCCGGCCCACACGTTCCGCATGTCGACCCGCGATCTCGCCCGGTTCGGACTGCTCATCGAGCAACAGGGTCGCTGGAACGGTCAGCAGATCGTGCCGGAAAACTGGGTCGAGCGATCCACGAAACGGGTCTCGGAGTTCGAAAGCGGGTGTGGCTATGGCTACATGTGGTGGGTCTATCCGGCCGGCTGTCTCCCGGCGGATCGCTATCCGGCGGCCTCTCAGTACGACATCGTCATGGCGCGAGGCACCGGCGGCCAGGCGCTGTTCATCATCCCCGCCGCCGACCTGGTCGTCGTCCATCGCGGCGATACGGACCAGGGCGCGGGCGTGTCCGGCGGCACGATCTGGGGCATGCTCGAGACGATCCTGGCCGCGCGGAACGCGGCAAGTGCGTCCGGTGTCGTTCCGGTTGCGGTCCAGCCTCGTCCCTTTCTTGGTCGTGAGCCGTACACGCCGCCCCGTTTGAGCGAGGTTTCAGCCGCCGACGCGGTGGACCTCATGGGCCGCTATGAGTTCGCCCCCGGCGTCCATGGCCAGGTATTCGCGTTTCAGGATCACGCCTACATCCAGGTGCCGGGCGAGGGGGAGGCTCAGCTCTTCCGCCTGGAAGACGGCCGCCTGACGGTGGTTGTCGAGCCGGGGGTCAGGATCACCACCCAGCGTGACGCAGCCGGCGAGGTTGCTGGACTGCTGGTGCGGGTTCGTGGCAATGAGATCCGGGCCAAGAAGGTGGAATAGCCGACCGCCTCGCAAATGAAATGTTGACCTGCGGTAGTGTAATCTGAGGCGTTCAGCCTCACATGGAGATTGCATTTCATGTCACCCGTCAAACAGAACGACGTATTGCTGGCCGTGGGTCGCGTGCTGCTGGTGCTGATCTATTTCATCGGCGGCTTCAGCCTGTTGAGCGGCAATGTGCCCATCGACTATGCCGCTTCCAAGGGCGTCCCGGCCTTCGCCGTATGGATCGGCTTTGCCATCAAGCTATTCGGTGGCCTGGCAGTGATCATCGGCTTCAAGACGCGCATCGCGGCAGCAGCCCTGGTCGTTTTCACCGTAGGCACCGCCTTCATCTTTCACCCGTTCTGGGCCGAAGGCCAGTGGAACACCTTCTGGAAGGAGATCTCGATGATCGGCGGGCTGCTGGTGCTCATCGCGGTCGGTCCCGGGACGCTGAGCATCGACCAGCGCAAGAGCGGTTGATCGAAAACCTTGACCCGCCTGCACACTGGGTTGCGGCAGCGGGGCGGGGACAATATGAAGTAACCGGATCCGCGGTGTTCACTCCGCTTCCCGGCAGCTGATCGTTTATGCTTCGGCCGTGGCCGAGCAATCATTCTTCAGCGAACTGCGCCAGCGCAGGGTTTTCCAGGCTGCGGCGGTCTACATCGCGGTTGCCTGGGGCGCCACCGAGATCGTGGTCACGGTGGTCGAGCAGCTGTTTCTGCCGGCCTGGGTGTCCACCCTGGTTGTCATCATCTTCATGGTGGGCTTTCCGCTCGCGATGTTCCTGGCCTGGACCTTCGATTTAACCCGGGACGGAATCCAGCGCACCACCATCGAGAGCCGCCGGGGAAAGGCCACCATCGTGCTGTCTTTCCTGTTGCTGGTGGCCGGATCGACCGGGCTCTTTTTCCTCATCAAGCCGGCCGAGCAATCGCGAGGTTCCGCTGACCCGGACGTTCCGCCCCATAGTGTCGCCGTGCTGCCATTCGTGGATGACGGGCTGAAACCGGCCGATGCTTACCTGACCGAGGGCCTCAGCGACGAGTTGCGCGACCAGCTGGGGCGCTCGGGGATTCGCATCGCAGCCCGGTCTTCGTCTGTCCAGGCGCGGCAGCAAGGCCTGGACCCGCTTGCTACCGCGTCCCGACTGCGGGTTGCCAACGTGGTTGAGGGCAGCATGCGGGACCAGGGCAACAAGCTGCGGATCTACGTGGAACTGATCGAGGGGAGCAGCGGACTGGCCCTCTGGTTCAAGACCTTCGAGCGCGGCCCGAACGAATTGCTCCAGGTCCAGCAATCCATCGCCGAGGAGGTTGCCAGGATCGTGCTCGACGAGGACGATCCGGTCGTCGCGGAGCCGGCAACCCGGGATGTGAATGCCAACGAGCTGATGCTATTGGCCCAACATTACGAGCGGCAGGTACGGGACCGGCAGGTGGTGGACCATGACACGCTGCTGGAAGCCATCCGCCTGTATCGTGAAGCTACCGAGGCGGACCCCGAATCCGCCCTTGCCCACAGCCGTCTGGCCGGCGCCCTGTTGTACCTGGGTGACCTGGATTCGGCCGAAGCACCGATATTCCGGGCACTGTCGTTGAATCCGGATCTTTCCGAGGTTCGCAACACGTTGGGCGAATATTATTGGCTGCGAGGGCTGCCCGGGGCGGAGACCGAGTTTGCCCGGGCGGTGCAGCTCGACCCCAACAATGCCGATGCGCTCCACAATTACGGGTATAGCCTGTGGCTTTCTCAGAGTCATAGCCCCGCTCCCGTCAAGGATATTTCGTTGCTGTTCCGGCGCGCGATGGACCTCGATCCGCTGTCGGTATCGCGGCGTGCGGCATTGGGCGAGCTTCTTGGTCAGGCCGGGCGAATCGAGGAGGTCCGCGAGGTCATACGAGGGATACGGCAACTGTTCGATAGTGTCGAGTCCTACCGCGCAATCGGTTGGTTGAAGGAGCTCATCGGCGAGTACGATGAGGCCATAGCCTGGACGATCCGGGCACGCGAACTGGAGCCGGGCAACCCCGATCATGTCTCCAAGCTGGCGATACTGTTTGCCCTGATCGGGGATCCGGAGACGGCAGAGAGGCTGGAATCGGGACCCAGCCTGGGTCTGCTGTTCCAGTTGCGCCGCTACGGCGACCTGGTCGACGACGGTGAACTGCGCATGATCGACGATCCGGGCGACATCGAAGCCCGCTTCCTCCTGGCCCTGGCCTACAACGCGACCGGCCAGTTCGCATCGGCGATCCGCGTGCTCAAGAGCGTTGGAATCCCGAGCACCTCGATCGACCAGCCTGTGCGCTCGGTCTTAGAAATCGAGGCGTCTTTCACGTTCGTCAACGCGCTGGCCGGTCTGGCCGAGCCGGAGTCGCTCGAATTGGCGCGCTCACTGGCT
>JAWVZU010000304.1:0-3851 GCA_033722075.1 Lysobacterales bacterium | reverse complement strand
TCGAACCGTGGACCGGGATCCGGTTCCACGTGCTCGACACCGGCGCGGGCGAACCATTGAGTCCAGCCGTCCTCGACTTCGTTGTGAAGCAGGATGTAGCCGCGCAGATCATGGGGCCGACGGAGGGGTGGACCGCCTGCAATCAACCCGGGACTGGCGACGGGGAACCGTGACGATTCCAGTAACGGTTCCGCATGCAGATCGCTGGAAGCGACGATCCCGAAGCGGATGTCCACGTCCACCCCGTCATGCACGAAGTTTGCCGGTTCCAGTGATGTCGAAACATGCAGCTCGATATCGGGATACCAGCGGTTGAAGTCGTTCAATCGGGGTACCAGCCATCGCGAGGCGAAGGCAGGCGTCGAGCGAACATACAGCGTACCGGCAACATGTCGGTCGCGTATGTCGTACGTGGCAGACGCGAGATGGTCGAGCACCTCCGAGACCCTGACCAGATAGGAGGCGCCGTCCGGGGTGAGCGCGACCCCGCGGCTCGTTCGGCGAAACAGCGCAATGCCCAGGAAAGCCTCGAGCGACTTGATCTGATGGCTGATCGCGGACTGGGTGACGTGAAGCTCGTCCGCAGCCTCCTTGAAACTGAGCCGACGCGCCGCGGCTTCGAAGGCTCGTACGGCTGGGAACGAGGGCAGATCTCGATTCATAGCGGGTGAATTCTGTTCATTCCGCCTTAAAAAATTATCGTTTGTCATCGTTGCCGATGCAAGAGTAGGTTTCTCCGGTACACATCGTCCAAACGGAGGGCCTCATGAGCGAAGCAGAGCCTCGGGTCAGCCCGTCCCACGGCGCGCGGATGAAATCGGGCTTGATTCTATCCATAGGGCTCGTATGTGGTTTCCTGGTCAACTACAGCTGGGCCACCCTCTCGCCCCCCACCGAGCACAAGGGTTTGGAGGTCGAGGAACTTGGCTTCGTGCCGGCAGAATCGATGGCGACGCAGATGGGTCTCGAGGGTCATATACTGCTGCTGCGCAAGATCACCATCAATCCCGGTGGACAGATTGCCAGGCACAGCGCGGCGACAACGCCGACTGTGGTACATGTGATCAGTGGCACCTGGACCGAGGGACACGCCAGTGGTGAGACCGAGTACTCTGTTGGGGAGACCTTCATAGAGGACGAGGCTACGGTTCACTGGTTCTACAATCGGGGTGACGAGCCCGCCGCCGCCTATGTTTGCGACATCAAGCCGGCGGTTTAGCAAACCGTACTGCACTGCCAGGGTTCCGCTCGGTTCAGAACCTGCGCTGTAACGAAGGAACGGCATTCAACTTATGAGGATCGACTCATGATCTTTCATATCAGCTTCGAGTACACGCCCGATAACCGCGACAAGGTGCACGAGCGCTTCAAGGAGACCGGTGCGCCACCTCCCGACGGTGTCACCATGACCGGGCGCTGGCACAGCGCCGCCGGCAACAGGGGATTTCTGGTTGCGGAGGCGGAAGGGGCCGAACCGATCGCGCGGTGGCTGCAGGAATGGACCGAGCTCGTTTCGTTCGAAGTCGTCCCGGTGCTGACGGACGCCGAGTTCCGGAACGTGGTGGCCTGAGCCCGTTCTCGGAAAGTCTGCCTGATGGGGTGTTGTCCGCGGACGATCACATGAGCACCGGTGTGCTGATCATCGGTGCGGGTCCCGCCGGGCTCGCGGCTGCTTACGAACTTTCCCACAGGGGCATCCGGCCACGCATCGTGGACCAGGCGGATCGCGTGGCATCCAGCTGGAGGTCCCGCCACGAGCAGCTGCACCTCAATACCCATCGCCGTGTGTCGCATCAGCCGGGCATGAAGATTCCGCGCAAATTCGGGACTTTCCCCGCAAGAGACGACTATGTTTCCTACCTGGAGGACTACGCAACTTTCCTTGGACTGCCGATCGAATTCGGAATCCGTGCCGTTCGCATTGACGGTAGCGGGAATCATTTCTGGAAAGTCGAGACCGATGCGGGCCGTATCACCGCACAGCATGTCATCGTGGCCACCGGTTCGGACCAGGTACCTTACATTCCGGAATGGCCGGGCAGGAACGAATTTTCCGGGGAGCTGATACACGCGGCGCAATTCCGTCACGCCAAGTACTACGTCGGCAAGCGGGTACTTCTCGTCGGAGCGGGCAACTCCGGCGTCGATATCGGTAATCACCTGGCTGATGTGGATATCGCACCGTCATGGGTCTCGATCAGGAACGGCCCGAATATCGCGCCGCAATACGCCCTGGGTCTGCCCGCGCAGTTGATTGTTGCCCGGCTGCGGTGGCTACCGGTAAGACTGCAGGATTTCAATATTGCGTTCGTGAGCCGGCTGGCACTGGGGGATCTGTCGAGACTGGGCATACCGGCGGCCCCCAAGGGTGCGGTGACGCGTCAGCGGGAAGACGGCATCACGCTATCGGTCGATAATGGCTTCGTCGCTGCGTTGAAAGCGAAGCGGTTCGAGGTGGTCAAGGAAATCGACTCGTTCGGCAAAGAGTTCGTTCACCTCAAAGACGGAACGACGATCAAACCGGATGCGGTGATCTGTGCCACCGGCTACCGCTTCGGATTGGAGAAACTCGTCGGTCATCTCGGCGTCCTGGACAAACGCGGATGGCCGCGTTTCGTGGCGGCTCGCGGCTCGCCCCGGCATCCCGGCCTGTGGTTTCTCGGTCATAACTCCTCTCTTTACGGCAACATGAACATTAGGCGTCAGGAAGCCCGTCGGCTTGCCAAAAAAATTGCAGCGGACATCTCGTAATTCATGCCGCGGCTGACATTGCCGGAACCGCCTGGCAGGGGTCGCGAACCGTCGAGTTCAAAGAGGGATGGCAGTCCTTCGGAGCACGGGCAGGCCTCCTTGATTGGGACTTCTGCTCGACAGACCACAGGCCGCACAGGGACTGGTGCCCCCGGCAGGATTTG
Organism: Lysobacterales bacterium; assembly: GCA_033722075.1. Classification (GTDB taxonomy): domain Bacteria; phylum Pseudomonadota; class Gammaproteobacteria; order Xanthomonadales; family SZUA-38; genus JAWVZU01. Next base: position 936 of record JAWVZU010000304.1, on the reverse strand, counting down.
AACCTGCGACCTGTCGCTTAGGAGGCGACCGCTCTATCCGACTGAGCTACGGGGGCGAGAGAGGATTGGCTCCGTAAGTCTGCGGACCCGGTCGGAAAGCGTCAAGCCGGCGACGTTCCCGAAGATTCGCCGAGGTAGTCGAGCGCAGCCTGCACGCCGCCGCGCTGGTGAGGCACGCCGGCCAGCGCCAGACCCATCTCGACGCCGCTCAGCGTGCCCATCAGCATCAGGTCGTTGAAATCGCCCAGGTGGCCGATGCGGAATACCTTGCCGGCCAGCCGTCCCAGGCCGGTACCTAGCGACATGTCGAAGCGCTCGAGGATGATGCGCCGCAGCCGGTCGGCGTCCTGGCCCTCGGGCAGCAGCACGGCGGTCAGCGAACTGCTGTACTCGCGCGGATCCCGGGCCAGTACCTCTAGATCCCAGGCCCGGACCGCGCGCCGGGTAGCCTCTGCGTGGCGGTCGTGGCGGGCGAACACGCGATCCAGCCCCTCCTCCTCCACCAGCATGGTCAGCGCCTCGCGCAGGCCGTAGAGCAGGTTGGTGGCCGGCGTGTAGGGGAAATAGCCGTTGCGGTTGGCCGCCCGCATCGCCGCCCAGTCCCAGTAGGCCCGCGGCAGCCGGGCCGACTCGGCGGCCCGCAGGGCTTTCTCGGAGACCGCGTTGAAGCTCAGCCCCGGCGGCAGCATCAGCCCCTTCTGCGAGCCGGCCACGGTGACATCCACGCCCCATTCGTCGTGGCGGTAGTCGATCGAGGCCAGCGAGGAAATGGTATCGACCATCAGCAGCGCCGGATGCCCGCTCCGGTCGATGGCCTGGCGCACTTCGCCGATGCGGGAAGTCACGCCGGTGGAGGTCTCGTTGTGGACGCAGCAGACCGCCCTGATCGCGCCCCCATGGTCCTCGGCCAGCCGGGCCTCGATGCGCTCGGGATCG
>JAWVZU010000303.1:0-3895 GCA_033722075.1 Lysobacterales bacterium | reverse complement strand
CCAACACAACCGATCGGTCGTACCTCGGTTTCCGATTTTCATGCCAGGACAAGGCCGGTCACACGGATCGGCCGACCTCTTGCCTGGCGGCCTGGCGCCGCTTGGACGCGGTGCCGCTTGTCGTGGCCTTCCCAACGGGCCGCTGCCGGGGCCCTGAAATCTTATGGACTCTCTGGCGCTTTTCAAGGGTACTCGCTAGTCTTTGCCGGGCACCTTCTCGAGACACCGTACTTGCTGAGACAATTGCACAATCTGCCCTCTGGGCTGCTGGACTGCGACGCGTCGCAAATTCACCGCGTTCTGGAAGGGCCAACGGTGCTCCACCTCCAGGGAGACCGCTCGCCACCGATGTTCGTCAGCGTGCTCCAGCATGGAAACGAGACCACCGGGTGGGAAGCCGCGCGGCGCCTGCTGAAGCGGTACCGTAGCGGCAGCCTGCCCCGTTCCCTGATCCTCCTCATTGCCAATGTCGAAGCGGCTCGCTACGGACTGCGGCGGCTGGACCACCAACCGGACTTCAACCGCTGCTGGCCGGGGGCACCGCGATCGGCCTCGCCCACGCAGCGCGCCCTGGCCGAGCTGGTCGACCAGCTGCGGGAAGTCGACCTGTTCCTGAGCATCGACATCCACAACAATTCCGGGCGCAACCCGCACTACGCGGCGGTGAACCGCCTACGGCCCGAGTGGATCTTCCTTGCCTGCCAGTTCGATCGCCGCGCGGTCTATTTTCGTCATCCCAAGGGCACCCAGTCGGACGCATTTTCGAATCTGTGCCCGGCGCTCACGCTGGAATGCGGCCAGGCAAGAAACCTCGACGCCGTTCCCCACTGCCTGGCCTTCCTGGAAAAGGCGATCCGCTGGGAGACCCTGCCGTCAGGCTTTGGTGAGCTGGACCTGCGCGGTTTCGACCTGTTCCAGACCATAGCCAGAACCACGGTTGCGCCGGAGGTGGACTTCGGGTTCGGCGACCCGGACAGCGACATCTCCTTCCTGGCGGAGATCGAAGACCTGAATTTCCAGCGCCTGGCGGAGGGGACCGTGCTGGGTGAAGTGCGACGCGGGCAACGCGGCGCGATTCATGCGCTGAACAGCCGCGGAGAAGACGTGACCGCGGACTTTTTCAAACTCGATTACGGCCGACTGGTCGTTCGCAGGCCATTCGTTCCGGCCATGCTGTCGACGGACCCGCGAATCGTCCGGCAGGATTGTTTCTGCTATGTGATGGAACCGCTGGCCATTCCCCAGCCCAGGGAGGACGGGGCCGGGGAAATGGCCGACGAAGTCGCAAGTCTGCGCAAATTGCGCGCGGAGAAATAGCCCGCAGCTACCCGTCCATCTTGAATTCGAAGCGGAAAACGCCGCTCTGATTGGTGCTCAGCCCGGATGACTCCGGCGCCTCGAAGCGCCAGTCCAGAGCCGCACGGACAGCTGCCCGCTCGAATACGCGACGCGGTTCCGCATCCACGATCTGCACATCGGCCACGGTCCCGTCCGGCGCCACCGTGATTTCCAGGTCCACCCATCCTTCCTGACCGTCCAGAAAGGCCTTTCGCGGGTAATCCGGGGAAACCTTTTCAACCGGCTTCAGGTGGAACTCATCATTGGGACTCGCGGGGGCCTGAACCGGCTGTGCAGGTACCACGTCCCGGGATTCCGGGCCAGGTTCGACCACTGCGGCGATTCGCGCGGCCGGCTCTGGCGCAGGCTCGGGTTCGGATTCGGACTCCGGTGCAGGATCCGGCTCCGGCTCGCTTTCGGCTGGGGCCGGATCGGCTTCGCGGAGCCCGCCGAAGGTCCGTTCGCGCCAGGTGGCCACCCGGCCGAGTTCCGGTTCCGTCGCGGCCACTTCCTGGCCACTTTCGTCTTCCTCAGCCTGGATGCCCGGATTGGAGAAAAGCGCGTCCCGATCGACCTCGAACTGGAAATCCGGCTTGTCCATCTCCGGCGGCACCTCGGGTCGTTCCCAGGTATCCTCCGAGCTGCGCCAGGAAGGGCGCTCGGACTGGCCCGCCGCGGCCATTGGAACAAGGATCAGCAGCGCAAAGATGAGTCGTTTCGTCATGGTTCGTTACCCCGTACCTCGAAGTCGCGTGCCTCTCCGGAGGCACTCCCCACACGCGATTGTGCGTGGTTGATACGCAAAAACTGTGACCTGGGTCACGGTTTCACGAACTCTTGTCGGAACGAAGGCTAGGCGGTTGGCCCCTGGGACGGTTCGCCGAAATCCTCGTCCGGAGCATCGTCGGACGGGTCCGCGTCGCCAAGATGCCAGGCGATCGCCTCGGGTTTCAGCCGGGCGATCTCCTCCAGGATTCCCCCCGCCACGACGTGATAGCGCCCGCGGACGTGCACGATTGCCGCCTCGCCGGCATTGAGTTGCTGCTGCTGCTCGGCACTCACGTAAAGCTTGCGGATCCGTCCATGATGTTCAAAATAACGAGCCACATCCGCCGAATCGTCCGGGACGCGCTGCACCCGCTTGATCAGCTCGGCGAGGCGTGCGTTGATCTTCCGCCGCCGGGCTTCCTCCTCTTTCTTGCGCATGCGCTCGGCCGCCTCGGCCTGCTCGCGCGCCGCGTAGGCCGCGGCCAGGTCGCTGCCCGGGTCGCCGCGTCCTCCCCTCTTTGCACCCTTCCTCTTGCCCTTGCGCCTGCGGTCCTTTTGATCCCGCCTGGATTTCTCGCTGACCAGACCGCTCTTGCGCAACTCATCCTGTAAAGAACCCACTTCGGTCACCCGTAGGCCAATTTGTGCGGGCACCAAGATTAAGCCCCCATGCGCATGAGGTCCACATTGGACCGGACCCGAGAAATCTGGCACAAAGGGAGCCACATGCGAGACCGGAGTGCCCGATGCTGACCGCCTGGATCGTTGCCCTGCTGATCTTCCTTGCGCTGCTCTACGCGGGGCGCGGCTTCCTTGCCTGGACCGTGGGGCTGGCCGCACTGCTCATCGGCTGGCGCATGGCCGGGGTCGAAAGCGCCTGGCTCTGGTGGACCTTGCTCGTTGCCGGCGCCGGTGCAGCCGCCCTGACCGGTCGGGACGAGTGGCGCCGGCGCTTCATCACGCCACGACTCATGACGCTCATGGAACGCGCCATGCCGCGCATCGGCCAGACCGAGCGGGAAGCGCTGGAAGCGGGGTCCGTCTGGTGGGATGCGCAGCTGTTCAGTGGCAAGCCCGACTGGAACGAGTTGCTGAACTATCGGATCACCCCGCTCTCGGATCGAGAGCAGGCCTTCCTGGACGGCCCCGTGGAAACGCTCTGCCGGATGATCGACGACTGGCAGGTGACCCAGAAACGGGATCTGCCGGAGGAGGTCTGGACCTTTGTCAAGGAAAAAGGCTTCTTCGGCCTGGTCATTCCGGAGGAATACGGCGGTCTTGGTTTCTCGGCCATCGCCCAGTCCCGGGTCGTCACCCGCCTGTCCAGCCGCAGCATTCCGCTCGCGGTGACGGTCATGGTTCCGAACTCGCTGGGTCCCGGCGAACTGCTCCTCAAATACGGGACCGAGGAGCAGCGCGATCACTATCTGCCGCGCCTGGCCTGCGGCGAGGAAATCCCGTGCTTCGGGCTCACCGGACCGGAAGCGGGTAGCGATGCGGCAGCGACGCAGAGCACGGGCGTTGTCGTGCGCCGCAAGATCGGCGGCAAGAGTCAGCTTGGGATCGTGCTCAACTGGCAGAAGCGCTATATCACGCTCGCGCCGGTCGCCACCTTGATCGGCCTCGCCTTCCGGCTCAAGGATCCGGACGGACTGCTCGGCGACACCGAGGACCTGGGAATAACCTGCGCCCTCGTGCCGGCTGACGCGAAGGGCGTCTCGATCGGTCGACGCCACGATCCGATGGGCGTGCCGTTCCACAACGGACCGATCGAGGGCAAGGACGTCTT
>JAWVZU010000302.1:0-3942 GCA_033722075.1 Lysobacterales bacterium | reverse complement strand
GGCCATCGCATAGCCGGGTGCCGCCTTGCCGCCAATGATGATCGCCCGCGGACTCATTCCCTTCCCGTTGCCGCGGCGGATCCGGTCGTAGAGATGGATGGCGTGAAGCAGGTTCAGCAATTGCCGCTTGTATTCGTGGATGCGCTTGACCTGCACGTCGAAGAGCATCGCGGGATCGATCTTCACGCCGGTCTTCTCCGCAATCACGTCCGCCAGTCGCTCCTTGTTGCCCTGGCGAATCGCCCGCCAGCGCTCCTGGAAGGCCGGCTCTTCGGCGTGTTCTCGCAGCGCGGACAGTTGCTCGAGATCCGAGATCCACCCGTCGCCGATGGCGTCGCTGATCAGCCCGGTAAGACCGGGATTGGCCGCTACGAGCCAGCGCCGGTGAGTGACGCCGTTCGTCTTGTTGTTGAACTTCTTTGGCCACAGCTCGGCGAAATCCCGGAAAAGTCCTTCCCGAAGCAGGCGCGAGTGCAGTTCGGCAACGCCATTGACCGAGTAGCTGCCGACGATTGCGAGGTGGGCCATGCGGACCATCGGTTCGCCACCCTCCTCGATCAGGGACAGCTGACGGATCTTGAGATTGTCGCCGGGCCAGCGGCGCCCGACTTCGCCGAGGAACCGTGCATTGATTTCATAGATGATCTCCATCACCCGCGGGAGGAGGCGCTTGAACAGCGAGACGGGCCATCGCTCGAGCGCCTCGGGCAGCAGGGTGTGGTTGGTGTAGGCCATCATGCTCGTGGTCATGCTCCAGGCCTTGTCCCAGCCCAGTCCGTGTTCGTCGATGAGCAACCGCATCAGCTCCGCTACGGCGACGGCGGGATGCGTATCGTTCAGCTGAAAGCAGCGGTTCTCGGCAAACCCGTCGAGGCTGCCGTTGCGCTTGATCCAGTCCCGCAGTACATCCTGCAGGCTGGCCGATGCCAGGAAATACTGCTGGCGCAGGCGCAGTTCCCGACCGCTCTCGCTCGCGTCGTTGGGATAGAGAACCATGGTGATGTTCTCCGCCTGATTCTTCGAGGCGACCGCATCGGAATAGCTGCCTGCATTGAATTCCTGGAGGTTGAACGCGTCGGTGGCCTCGGCGGACCAGAGTCGAAGCGTATTCACCACGTCGTTCCGATAGCCGGGAATCGGAATATCGAAAGGCACCGCGAGCACGTCCTGGGTGTGGACCCATCGGAAGCGGCGGGAACCGTCGGAATCGTGGTAGACCTCGCTGCGGCCACCAAATTTGATCGGCAGCGCCAGTTCGGCCCGCTCAATCTCCCACGGGAATCCGTCGCGCAGCCATGGATCCGGCTCCTCGACCTGATGGCCGTTGTGAATCCGCTGCCGGAACATGCCGTAGTGGTAACGCAGCCCGTAGCCGATGACCGGGTAGCCCAGGGTGGCGCAGCTGTCCAGAAAACACGCCGCGAGGCGACCCAGGCCGCCGTTGCCCAGCCCGGTGTCATGCTCGATGTCGTAGATCTGTTCGAGATCCAGTCCGAGTTCGGCCAACGCTCCGCCGGCGGATTCTTCGAGATCCAGGTTGAGCAGCGCATTGTGCAGCAGCCGTCCCATCAGGAACTCGAGCGACAGGTAGCAGACCTTGCGCGTCCTCTGGCTCTGGCGGGCGTTGCGCGTGCGGCCCCAGCGCTCCATCAGCCGATCGCGCACGGCGAGCACCAGGGCCTGGTAGGTGAACGGCGAGTCGCGCCGGATTGTCCGGCGACCGAGGGTGCGGCGGAAATAATGGGTGAAATCCGCCAGGATCGCGTCCGCGTCCATGCCCAGGGCCGGCGCTTCAAGCAGTTCGATCTCGCCGTTGACGGAGGCAGAGTCCGAAGTGGGGGTCATGAGGAAGACTCCTGTTGATTCGGTTGTTCGGTCGGGACCAGCCACAGGCCCGCCAAGGGCGGAAGCGTCAGGATCAGCGTGCACGGCTGGTCGTCTCGCTCCCCGGGTTCCGCGACGAGCCTGCCGGGCGTGATGCCGCTCCCGCCGTAGGCTTTTTCGTCGCTGTTTATGATCGTCCGGTACTGGCCCTCGCACGGCACGCCCAGGGCGTAGTCCTGGCGGACCACCGGGGTCATGTTGAATACGCAGACGACGATCCTGCCGGCACGATCCCGACGAATCCACGAGAGGACACAGTTGTCCTTGTCGTCCCAGCGAATCCACTGAAAACCGGCGGACTCGAAATCGACTTCATGCAACGGCTTGTGCTTCCGGTAGCCGTGGTTCAGATCGCGCATCAGCCGCTGAACGCCGAGGTGCAACGGTTGATCAAGGAGATGCCAGTCCAGGGATCGATCGTGGTTCCATTCCGTCTTCTGGGCGAATTCGCCCCCCATGAACAGCAGCTTCTTGCCGGGGTGTGCATACATGGCCGCAAAATAGGTGCGCAGGTTGGCAAACCGCTGCCATTCGTCGCCCGGCATCCGACCCAGCAGTGACCGCTTTCCGTGAACGACCTCGTCGTGGGACAGGGGCAGCACGAAATTTTCGTTGAAGGCGTAAACCAGCCCGAAGGTCATCTTGTCGTGGTGGTACTTGCGGTGGATCGGATCCTCGCCCATGTAGCTCAGGGTGTCGTGCATCCAGCCCATGTTCCACTTGTACGTGAATCCGAGCCCTCCGGCGTAGGTGGGCCGGGAAACGCCCGGCCACGCGGTCGACTCCTCGGCCAGGGTGGTCGCCCCCCGGGCATGGACTTCCTCGTTCAACCGGCGAAGGAAGGCAACGGCTTCCAGGTTCTCGTTGCCTCCGTATTCATTGGGAACCCATTGACCATCCTCTCGGGAGTAATCCAGGTAGAGCATCGAGGCCACGGCATCGACGCGCAGTGCGTCGATATGGAACTCCTCGATCCAGTACAGCGCGCTGCCGACCAGAAAATTCAGCACCTCGCGGCGTCCATAGTTGTAGATCAGGGTGCCCCAGTCGGCGTGCTCGCCCTTGCGCGGATCCGCGTGCTCGTAGAGAGCGGTGCCGTCGAATCTTGCCAACCCGTGCTCGTCCTTCGGAAAGTGCGCCGGCACCCAGTCCATGATGACCCCGATGCCGTCCTGGTGACAGCGATCAACCAGGTACCGGAGATCGTCGGGCTCTCCGAACCGATGGGTCGGTGCGTACAGGCCCGTCGGCTGATAGCCCCAGGAGCCTTCGAAGGGATGTTCCGTCGGTGGCAGCAGCTCGACATGGGTGAACCCCATCTCGGTCACGTAGTCGGCAAGCTGATCGGCGAGATCGCGGTAGCTGAGGGAACGACCCTCGGCGGTGCGCCGCCAGGAACCCAGGTGCACTTCGTAGATGCTCATGGGCCGGTCGAGGCCCGGATCGTCGCCCCGCTGCCGCATCCAGGCCTGGTCGGACCACTCGTAACGGCTTTCGTACACGATCGACGCATTGCCGGGAGGTGGCTCGCAGTATTGCCCGAGAGGGTCCGTTTTCAACGGCAGCCGGCGACCGATGGCGTCCAGAACCTCGAACTTGTAGTAGGTGCCGGGCCCGAGGTCCGGAATGAAGATCTCCCAGATTCCGCTGCCGGGATGGAAGCGCATTCCGTGACGGCGGCCGTCCCAGCTGTTGAAATCGCCGACCACGCTGACCCGCATCGCGTTGGGAGCCCATACCGCAAAGCGTGTCCCATCGATTCCGAGAACCCGCCGGGTTCGCGCGCCCAGGGCGTCGAAGATGCGGTGATGGCTGCCTTCTCCGAGCAGGTAGAGATCGACTTCGCCGAGGGTCGAAGGGAAACGGTAGGGATCCTCGACGACGCTTCGTTCATCATCGGGCCAGACGACCTCGAATCGGTAGCGCCGTTTGCGCCCGGGCAACTCGCCGACGAAAAGGCCGCCGGGATGGAACTGCTCCGTCGGTGCCAGCGTCTGCCCGCGCGTGTCGACCAGGGTGACCGTTTTGGCGTTCGGAAAGAACCCGCGAACGACCCGC
>JAWVZU010000301.1:0-3958 GCA_033722075.1 Lysobacterales bacterium | reverse complement strand
GTGTGCAAGCGTGGCCGGGGCACAGGCTACTCAGGCATCGAAAACCCGCTATTCTTCAAAGAGAACACGCGGATGTTCTACGGCGATGCGAAGGCTTCGATGGACAGCCTGCTGATGGAACTCGCGAATGGCTAGGAGATCGATGGGCAAACGGTGTGAGTGGTCACGAGCACAGCCAGGATTTCGGGACACACGGGCGCTTTTCCATGATTCTGGTGGGCCGCGTGGCCTGCATCCAGGCGACGGGCACCTGGAGCGAGAGGGCAACGCTGGCGTTTGTTCGGGCCTTCCGGGAGTTGGTTCAGCCACTCGGAGACGAACCCTGGGCGGTGCTCACGGACCTGCGCAACTGGGAACTCGGCGTCCCGGAAATGGAGCCTCCCATGGACGAGTTGGACCAGTGGTGCGTCGCGAACGGGCAAACCACCGAAGCCACCGTTCTGCCGGAAAACCCGCTGATTCGCTCCCAGCTAGAACACATGTTCAGCCACACCCAGTCCAGCATCAACCGGGCCTATTTCAGTACGCCCGAGTCCGCCGCCAGCTGGCTCGAAAAACAGGGCTTTGCGCTGGACCTGCCGCAACTCCTGGCATTCTGTCGCTTCGACCCTGAGTAGCCAGCCTGAATATTGCACAAGTTACGCCCATTTCGTCGCACTCAGGTCTTGAATCAATGAGTTGCAGGCGATGTGAGCGGCGATGAGGTGCTACGGAATGCGCGCTTTCGGGCTTCCACCCAATCTCAAGGGTCATCTCGCTGCCTCCCCGAGATTGGCTGGAATTCCCGACAACTCATGCAACATTCAGGCTACTCGCCAAGCCCCTTGTAAACCTGTCGGGTCATGCGTTCGGTGGTGATGAAGCCCCAGTTCCAGTCGTCGTGGTAATCGGCCAGCGGGTTGAGTTCGACCACCTCGTCTTCGGACTTGCCTTCGGCCTTCAGCTTGGCGATTCGGGCTTTGGCGTCCTTCAGCATGGCGACCGCCGCACCCAGATCCGCCTTGGTGGCGAGCGGACCGTGGCCGGGAATGATGTGGGTCTCGTCGCCGGCCAGCGCGTAGATTTTCTCCTGGGCTTCGATGTACCCGTCGAGGCTGCCCCCGGTGTCGAGATCGATGAACGGGAACAGGCCATTGAACATGGCGTCGCCTGTGTGGATGACGTCGGCGTCACGAAAGTGAATGACGCCATCCCCGTCGGTATGCGCATGATGCACATGGAACACGTGGGCCTCATGGCCATTGAGGTGGAACGTGATGTCCTTGGAGAAGGTCACCACCGGCAGCGCCTCTTCGGGCACTTCGACAAAGCCGTCCTGCCCGCGGATTCCCTGCTCCAGCAGGCGCTTGCGGATGTTGTCATGGGCAACGATGGTTGCCCCGCGTTCGCCCATCACGTGGTTGTTGCCGACGTGATCGCCGTGGACGTGGGTATTGATCAGGAAATCGACCGGCTTGTCGGTGACCTCCGCAATGGCCTCCAGCATCTTCTCGGCAAAAGGCGGCATGCTGTCGTCGATGAGAACGACGCCGTCATCGCCTATGGAAAGCCCGAGGTTCCCACCAGCGAAGCCGCCGACTCCCTGGATCATGTACAGGCCATCGCGTAGCTCAGTCGCCTTGAAGGTGACTTCGTCCTGGGCGCTGGCGGCACTCGCCGTCAGCAGGGCAGCGGTCAAAAGGGATCCGATCGAACGGCTCAACATGGCACTCTCCGGTTGGGCAATCTCAACGACGCACTATGGTTTCAGGATTGTTCGCCGAGCGCAAAGTCGACGGCGGCCCGCGCATGGATCCGTGTCGAATCGAGGAACGGTATCGGCGCTTCGACGCTTTCGTCCAGGAGGAGACCGATTTCCGTGCAGCCCAGGATCACGGCTTCGGCACCGCGATCGGCGAGGGCACTTACCGTTTCGAGGTACCTGATTCGGGATTCGGTCCGGATGCGGCCGTGGCACAGTTCCTCGTAGATCACCTGGTGTACGTCCGCGCGCCCGGGCTCATCCGGCGTGACCACCGACACGCCCATGTCGGCGAGGCGCTCCGGATACAGCGTCGGCGATTCCATGGTGAAGCGGGTGCCAAGCAGGCCGACCCGGCGGTAGCCGGCGTCGATGATCGACGTGCCGACGCAGTCGACGACGTGGATCACCGGCAGTCCGGTCCCCGCGCCAATCCGGTCGGCGACGAGGTGGATCGTGTTGGTGCAGATGACCAGCGCTTCCGCGCCGGCGGCAGCCAGTTCCAGGGCCCGCGCGTTCAGGTGATCGGCGATACGATCCCACTCACCCGCGTGCTGCCACTCCGCGACCGGAGCGAAATCGATGCTTGCAAGTAGCAGGTCGGCGCTGTGGTGTCCTCCAAGGGCGTCGGCGACCATCCGGTTGATCAACTGATAATAGAGCTGGGTCGACTCCCAGCTCATCCCGCCCAACAGACCAAGGCGCTTCACTCAGTCAAGGACCGACAGCGGCATCCCCGGCACCCAGGGTCCGCCGGCCTCGGCAAGGCGCTTCTCGAAGGCCGGAATAGTCGACTCGGTGAGTTCGACCAGGCGGGTCTTGAGGCTCGCAAACTGCTGCTCGGCCAGGTCCATCTGCTGGCGGTGCGTCGGTGTCGGGCCGTAGGTCGAGAAGGAATTGCCGGTGATCGCGACATCAAGGCGGTCATTGACCGATGGGCCCTCCAGCAGATTGACCTTTTCGGCCTCCGGTGTTCCGTTGAGGTCCACCTTGATGTCGAACAGCGCCGTTCGGATCGCCTCGTATTCGGCATCCAGCGAATCGGGCGCGGACTGGGTGCGCCCCAGCGCCTCCCCAAGGTGCGCCATCCGCTCATCGAGCTTCGGCAACAACTGCGAAACCGCCGTGGTCTTGCGGCGCAGATCATCGATCCGCTTCCAGAAGGCCACGACCTCCTCGGCCGTCGCTTCGTGCAGGGTGCCCCTGGTCATGCGCTCGACCTCGAAGGTCACGGGACCCGCCAGTTCGGTCACGACACCGTTCACGCGCTTCGCCAGCTCGGCCGTATAGGTGCCTGGCGCCGCCATGTAGTTGCGCACTTCGGGAAAGGCATAGCTGCCTTCCACGCCAAGGGCCTGGGTCGCTGGATAGCGCAGATCCCAGGCAATCCGGTGGAACCCCTTTTTGGTCGGACCATTGCTGATCCGCCGGACCACGTTACCGTCCGAATCGCGGATGGTCAGGATGACCGCAGGGTCGGCTTCCTTCGCCTCGGCCCGAACCGTCTCCCAACCGGGGAACGGCGTATCCTCGCCCTCCTCGATGAGCGGTTTCTCCCGCTCTTGGCGCCGCTTCTCCTGGGTCTTGAGCGTATCCGGAAGATAGTAGGTGAACACCGCGCCGAAGGGCGGGTTGGGCGCCGTGTAGAACGCATCGCCCTGGCTGGCTTTCGGCCGCAGGCCCAGCGGTCCGCGCTCGATATACCACCAGGCTCTGCGAGCGCCGAACAGAGCCCCATCGCCGTCAAGCACGTCCTGGGTGATCTCCCGCAGCGGCGAGTAATCATCCAGGATGAAGAAGCCCCGACCGAAGGACGCACCCACGAGGTCGTTCTCGCGACGCTGGATTTCGACATCCCGGAAGGATATCGTCGGCGCGCCGCCCTCCAGCTTGATCCAGTTGCGGCCGCCGTTGAGCGTGAAGAAGATCCCGAATTCGGTCCCGGCGAACATCAAACCGGGCTTGACGTGATCCTGCACCACCCGCCACACCAGGTGTCGATCCGGCAGGTCGCCGACGATCGACTTCCAGCTGCGACCGCGATCGGTACTCTTCAGTACATAGGGATCGAAGTCACCGTACTTGTGATTGTCCAGGGTCACGTAGACCGTGTCGGCGTCGAACAGGTCAGCCTTGATGTCATTCACGAAGGCCGTGTCCGGCACACCCGGCAGGTCACCGACCTCGATGCGGGTCCAGTTGCCACCACCATCGCTG
>JAWVZU010000300.1:0-3972 GCA_033722075.1 Lysobacterales bacterium | reverse complement strand
CCGTAGGGGTGGCCCAGGACCCGCCCCACATCGCGCACCACGGCCTTGGCATTCATGGAACCGTAGGTGATGATCTGACAGACCCGGTCGCGGCCGTATTTCTCGGCGACGTAGTCGATCACCCGGTCGCGCTTGTCCATGCAGAAATCGACATCGAAATCGGGCATGGAGACCCGCTCCGGATTGAGGAAGCGTTCGAACAGCAGCTCGTAGCGCAGAGGGTCCAGATCCGTGATCCCCAGTGAATAGGCCACCAGGGAACCCGCCCCGGAACCGCGTCCGGGTCCGACCGGCACATCGTTGCGCTTGGCCCAGCGTATGAAGTCGGCGACGATCAGGAAGTAGCCCGGAAATCCCATCTGGTTGATGACTTCGAGCTCGTGCCCGAGACGCTGCTCGTAGTCCGCCTGTTCGAAGTCCGGCGCCAAGCCGTGTTTCTTGATCCGGTCGGTCAGCCCCTGGCGGGCCTCGGCTTCGAGGTGCGACTCGACCGTTTCCCCCTCCGGAAGCGGAAACTCCGGCAGGAAGTAGGTGCCCAGTTTCAACTCCAGGTTGCAGCGCTTGGCAAGCTCGACCGCGTTCTCGAGGACTTGCGGATGGTCCTGGAACAGCTCGGCCATCTCCTGCGGACTCTTGAGGAACTGCTCCCGGGTGTAGTTGCGGGGACGGCGCGGATCATCCAGGACCCGGCCGCCGGCGATGCAGGTGCGCGCCTCGTGGGCCTCGAAGTCGTCGGCGTCGAGGAAGCGGACATCGTTGGTCGCGACCACCGGGCAACCGGCCTCGCCGGCCAGACTCATGGCGGCATGGTTGTAGTGCTGCTCGCCGTCCTGGCCGGTACGCGCAATCTCCACGTAGAAGCGATCGTCGTCGAAGATCCGCATCCAGCGCTGCAGACTGTTGCGAGCCAGATCCATGCGGCCGGACATCAGGTGCCGACCGAATTCCCCCTGCTGCAGACCCGAGAGCGCAATCAGACCGTTGTTGAGCTCGCCGAGCCATTCCGAGTCCACCGTGGGCAGCGCCTTGAGCTGGCGCCTTCGGTACGCCCGGCTGATCAGACGGCTGAGACTGAGATAGCCGTCGCGGTTCTGACACAGGACGACCATGCGAAAGGGTTCGCCCTCACGATGGACTACCCAGAGGTCGGCCCCGGCGATCGGCTTGATACCGGCAGCCTCGGCGGCCCGGAAGAACTTGACCAGGCCGAACAGGTTGCATTGGTCTGTCATGGCCAGCGCCGGCATACCCAGTGCCGCGGCCCGCTTGATTGCGGACTTGATGCGCACGGTGCTGTCGATCAGCGAATATTCAGTGTGCAGAGACAGGTGGACGAATTCGGCACTCATAGCAGCTGACCCTGAAGACATTCACGAACCGGCGCAAAGCTGCGCCGATGCTCGGGCGTGGGACCGAGACGCCGCAGACACGCCAGGTGCTCCGGCGTTGCATAGCCCTTGTGGCGTCCGAAATTGTAACCGGGATAGCTGGCATCCAGTTTTCGCATGTAATCATCCCGTACGGTCTTCGCCAGGATGGACGCTGCCCCGATGCACCGCTCCAGCCGGTCTCCCCCGATGACGGTCCTGACCCGGAAGCGCGCCCCCACCGCCGGCTCCCGGTTGCCGTCGACGAGGACCGAGAAAGGCGCCGGATCAAGTCCCTGGACCACTTCGACCATTCCCCTCAGCGTTGCCTGCAGGATGTTGATCCGATCGATCTCCTCGCGGTGCACCACGGCGACCCGCCAGGCCGCGGCCTCGGCGCGGATCTGGCGAGCCAGCCGGTCGCGGTCCGCCGGCGCAAGCAACTTCGAATCGGTGATTTCGTCCCAGCTGCCCGGCCCGAGGATGACCGCGGCAACCACGACCGGTCCGGCCAACGGACCCCGACCCGCCTCGTCGACACCGGCAACAAGCCTCATGGCCCCGTGCGCTCCAGCAGTGCCAGTACCGCATCGGCGGCCTGTTCATCTGCATCACAGCGCAGCAGTTCATGGATTTCCCGAAAGCGCTGCCGCATGGACCGCCGCCGCTCCTCGTCGCCGAGCAGCCGTTGGACGGCACCCGTCAGGTTTTCGGTGGTCAGGTCGGCCTGCATCAGTTCGTCGACCAACCCTTCGCCGGCCAGGTAGTTGGGCAGACTGTACCGCTCGACTTTCATGAGCCGGAAGAGCTTGACCAGCCAGTAGGTCAACGTCGAGACCCGGTAGACCACGACCATCGGCGTGCGGGTCAGCAATCCCTCCAGGGTTGCCGTACCGGATGCGATCACGGCCACGTCGGCAGCGGTCAGGACCGTTTCCGACTGCCCGTCGAACATCCGGACCATGAGGTCCGGAATCTTCGCGAAGGCCGCGTCGATCAGGGCCCGGACCCGCGCATTCGCGGCCGGCACGACAAAGCAGAGGTCCGGTTCGCGCTTCGCCAGTCGCTGCGCCGTCGTCGCCAGCGTGGCGGCCAGGCGATTCACCTCGCTGCGGCGGCTGCCGGGCAACAACGCGACGACCCGATGAGACGCCGGCAACCCCAGCGCGGCTCGTGCCTCGTCCCGATCTGCCTCCAGGGGAATCCGGTCCGCCAGCGGATGGCCTACAAACCGGGCCGTGGCGCCGTAGCGCCGATAGAGTTCGGGCTCGAAGGGAAACAGGGCCAGCACCAGTTCCGCGCACTCGCCGATGGTTCGGGCGCGCCCCTGCCGCCAGGCCCAGATCGAAGGACTCACGTAGTGAATGGTCCGGACGCCTCGGCCGCGAACGCGTCGCTCCAGGCCCAGATTGAAATCCGGCGCGTCGATCCCGATCAGGAGCGGCGCCTCCGACTGGATGGTGCGGCGGGCCGTCTCCCGGCGGATCTTGAGCAGGCGGGGCAAGTGGGACACGACCTCGCTGAGCCCCATCACGGCGAGCTCTTCGCAGTCGAACCAGATGTCCATGCCGGCTGCCGCCATCTTCGGCCCCCCGATTCCGGCGAAACGCATTTCCGGACGCCGCCGCAGCAGGGCCTCGATCAGACCGGCACCAAGGGCATCGCCGGATGCCTCACCGGCAACCAGGATCACCGGATCGGACGCGGCTGATGCCATTCAGCGAACGATGCTGCGCTGGCTGTCCCGGATGAACGCGACCATCGGCTGGATGTCCGGTTCGTCCGTGGCCATCTGCTCCAGCGCCTCCAGCGCATCGTTGAGCTGCAGCCCGCTCTTGTAGAGCGTTCGATAAGCTTTCTTGACCGCACTGATGCGGTCTGCGGAAAAGCCGCGCCGACGCAATCCTTCTGAATTGATGCCGCGCGGTTCGGCCATCTTGCCGGCCACGGTGACGTAGGGCGGCACGTCCCGATTGATGATACTGCCCATGGAGGTAAAGCTGTGCTTGCCGATGCGACAGAACTGATGAACCAGGGTAAATCCCCCCAGTACCACCTGGTCCTCGACGAGGACATGGCCGGCAAGGGACGCGGCGTTGGCGAAAATCGTGTCGTCGCCAACGATGCAGTCGTGGGCGATGTGCACATAGGCCATCAGCCAGTTCCGGTCGCCGATGCGGGTTACACCCCCGCCTTCCGCGGTCCCGCGATTGAAGGTGCAGAACTCGCGGATCGTGTTCTCGTCGCCGATTTCCAGCCAGGTTTCTTCACCGTGGAATTTCTTGTCCTGCGGATCCGAGCCGAGGGAAGCGTACGAGTGAATCCGATTGTTGCGCCCGATCCGGGTCGGACCGTCGATGACCACATGCGGACCGATCACCGTGCCGGCACCGATCTCCACCTGCGGTCCGATCACACTGAAGGGACCGACCTCGACATCCTCCGCCAGGTCGGCTTGCGGATCGACAGATGCCCGCGGGTCGATCATGCCGAGCTTTCGGCGCAGAGCATCTCGGCGCTGGCGACGACCTTTCCGTCGACTTCCGCCCGGCAGTCATAAAGTCCCATATTGCGCAACATTCGTTTCTGATTGACCTCCAGGATG
>JAWVZU010000299.1:0-3988 GCA_033722075.1 Lysobacterales bacterium | reverse complement strand
TCCTCGGCGGTGAAGCCGAGGTTGCCGATCGCGCCCGCGCAATTGATGACCTGCTCGGGCTTCGAGGCACCGATCAGCGCAGAGGTGATCCCGCCGTCTCTGAGCACCCAGGCAATCGCCATCTGGGCCAAGGTCTGGCCCCGGCGTTCCGCGATTTCGTTGAGCTTGCGGATATTGGCGATAGCATGCCCTGTGAGCATGTCGGGAAACAGCGATTTGTCCTGCGCGGCACGGCTGTCGTTGGGGATACCGCCCAGATACTTGCGCGTCAGCATCCCCTGCGCCAGCGGCGTGAATGCAATGGAGCCAATACCTAGGTCGCGCAGCGTGTCCTTGAGTCCGTCGCGCTCGACCCAGCGGTTGAGCATGTTGTAGCTGGGCTGGTGGATCAGGCAGGGCGTACCCAGTTCATTCAGGATCGCCACCGACTCGCGCGTGCGTTGCGCGTTGTAGCTGGAAATGCCGACGTAGAGCGCTCGGCCCGAGCGCACGATCTGGTCCAGCGCGCCCATCGTCTCTTCCAGGGGGGTGTCGGGATCGAAGCGGTGGGAGTAGAAGATGTCGACATAGTCCAGTCCCAGCCGCTGCAACGATTGATCGCAGCTGGCGATCAGGTACTTGCGGCTGCCCCACTCGCCGTAGGGACCGGGCCACATGTCATAGCCCGCCTTGGAGGAGATGACCAGTTCGTCGCGGTAGCCGGCGAAGTCGGTCCTGAGTATCTCGCCGAAGGCTTCCTCGGCGCTGCCGGGCGGCGGGCCGTAGTTGTTGGCCAGGTCGAAATGGGTGATGCCGTGGTCGAAGGCTGCCTGGCAGATCGCGCGCTTGGTGCCGTGCGGCCTGTCGTGACCGAAGTTATGCCACAGGCCCAGGGATACCGCCGGCAGCTTCAGGCCCGATCGCCCGCAGCGGCGGTAAACCATGCGCTCGTAGCGGTCTTCAGCGGGAGTATATGTCACACGTTCCCCTCCTGCGTTCGTTCCCAAAACACCGCGGATGTACACATCGGCGTAAACACCCGCGGCAGCAGCGGCCCGATCCGCTTCCTCAACACCTTGGCAAGGTACCAGTCGCGCCCTGCGTTCTCCCTACCCTGCGGATCGACTCGACGCCTCCGGCAGATGAATGCTTGTTCCAAGATATCTGCATCATTAACGCGCCGACCCCGACAGGCCCCGGTTGCCGCTGGCCAGCCATTGCTCGAACTTGGCCAGCAGATCATCGTAGTGCGTCGCCCACCAGGCGGCATCGGATTGCAGCGCGCTAGCCATGTTCTCGGGTGCGGTCGGCAGCATGGCCTTCACTTCCGCATCGATCAGGGCTATCGAGGACTTCCGCGCCGGTCCGTAGGAGATGTACTTCGCCTGTTCGGCGAGGGGTCCGGTTGCGGTGGAAAAGCGGATGAAGTCCATCGCTTTCTCCCGGTTGTAGGTGCCCTTTGGGATACCCCAGGAATCGATGTCCCACACCTGACCGTCCCAGACGATTTGGTAGCCCTTGCCCTGTTCCACCACAGGGCGGTACAAACGGCCGTTCCACACGGAGGTCATCGCCACCTCGCCGGCATCGAGCAGTGCGACCGGATCCGACCCCGTTTCCCACCAGGTGATGCGAGTCCGGATCCGATCGAGCATGTCGAACGCACGCTCCTGACCCTCGGCCGTTTCCAGCGTATCGTAGACCTGCGCCGGGGCGACGCCATCCGCCATCAGCGCCCACTCCAGGATCACCCGCGGGTCCTGACGCAGGCCCCGTTTGCCGGGAAATCTTGCCGGGTCGAAGAAATCGGCCAGTTGCGTCGGCGGGTTGTCGGCGAAGCGCTCCCGGTCGAACGCGACCACGGTCGCCCACACCGTCTGTCCGACCCCGCATTCGGTAAAGGCGCCAGGGATGAAATCCTCCGCGGCCGGGGTGCCGTCGGCGCCGGGCGGCAGCGTCGAATGGTCGATCTTCTCCAGCAGCCCCTCGCGGCAACCGCGGACGAGATCCGCCAGTTCGAAGTCGACCACGTCCCATACGATGTTCGCGGTCTCGACCTGGTTGCGGATTTCGTCCAGCCCGCCGTTGTAGGTCTCCATGTGCACCCATTCGCCGATATGCTGGCGGTACGGTATCACGTAGGCCAGCATCTGGCTGCGGGTGTAGCTGCCGCCCCAGGAGACGACTCTCAGATCTTTGTGGGGCATGCCCTGGGCAAACGCCGACATCGGCGTCAGCAGCGCCCAAGCCAGGCCGGTAATAATGATTCCGCAATAGAAACGCATTCTTCTGTCTCCCGTTCGATCCGCGTCGTTCGCCGGTAAGCTCAGGTGTGCAGCTCACGCGCGAGGCTGGTACCGTCCGGTGCCTTTTGCACTTCGCTGTCGGGTACCGCGCTGGAGTCCTCGTTGAGCGATTTGACAACGCCGTAAGTCATGAGCAGCAAGATGACGCTCACCGGCAAGGCTGCCGCGATGGATGCGGTCTGCAGGGCCTTGAGCCCGCCCGCGAGCAGCAGAACCGCGGCCACGAAACCCTCGCCCAATCCCCAGATGATGCGGAATCGCTGCGGCGGATTCTCGTCGCCCATGCTAAGCATCGTCGTAATGACCAGCGTGCCCGAGTCGGAAGAGGTAATGAACCAGGTGGCAAGCAGGAATGTCGCCAGCGCCGCCATCGCCCAGTTCAGCCAACTGACGTCGGTGACAAGGTCAATCGTGCCGTACAATGCGGCTGGCAGGTTCCAGTCCCGGATCAGTTGCACCAGCCCCGCCGTGCCGACGCCACCCTCGGCGTTGAGTTCGAGATAGATCGCGTTGCCGCCGAAGATGCACAGCCAGAAGAAGGCGATGGTCGTGGGGACGAACATCACGCCCACCATGAATTCGCGAATGGTGCGGCCGCGGCTGATGCGAGCAATGAACATGCCGACGAACGGCGCCCAGGAAATCCACCAGCCCCAGTAGAAGATGGTCCAGCCTCCCTGCCAGGCTGCGTCGCCTTCGGAGTTGAAGGTCTTGAAGCCCATCGGGATGACGTTCCACAGGTAATCGCCCACGGTGGTGACGAAAAAGCCCATCAGCCACTGGAACGGCCCGCCGAACAGGAAGTAGGCGAGCAGCACGACGCTCAGCCAGATGTTGCATTCCGAAATGATGCGGATGCCGTTGCCGACACCGGACACCGCCGACAAGGTGGCGACGATGGAGATGATCACGATCAGGATCACCTGGGTGGTGATGCCGGGGTCGATACCCACCAGGTGATTCAGCCCGGTCGCCATCTGACTAACGCCGAGGCCCAGAGAGGTGGCCACCCCAAACACGGTGCCGAACACCGCCAGCAGGTCCACCGCATGGCCGATAGGGCCGTACACCCGGTCGCCGATGACCGGATACAACGCCGAGCGCAAAGTCAGCGGTAGCTTCTTGCGGAAACCGAAATAGGCCAGACACAGCCCGACTATCACGTACACTGCCCAGCCGTGGAATCCCCAGTGGAAATAGGTCACGCGCATGGCCATGACCGCGCGGTCGATATCCATCTCGGTTCTCAGCGCATGGTCGGCAAAGGGGTTGTTGGGGTAGCCCCACGGTGCTGTGTTATCGAAATAGAACAGCGGTTCGGCGATCCCGAAAAACAGCAAGCCGATCCCCACGCCTGCCGAGAACAGCATGGCAAACCACGAGAAATTGCTGAATTCGGGTTCGCTGTCGTCATCTCCCAGCTTGATACTGCCGTGGCGGCTGAACATCAGATAGAAGCAGACGAACAGCATGACCACCAGCAGGCTGATGTAGTACCAGTTCAGCGTCGATTCGATCCAGTTGCGGGCCGCCGTGTAGATGTCGTTGGCGAAATCCACGTTCAGGGCGGTGAAGATGACAAAAGCGGCCACCATTCCCTTGGATGCCAGGCCCATGCCCGCGTGCAATCCGGCAAAGAAGCCGGATTTCGCAACCAGAGGGGGGCTTTGATCGTCACTCATTCGTTCACTCCTCCCAGCAAT
>JAWVZU010000298.1:0-3999 GCA_033722075.1 Lysobacterales bacterium | reverse complement strand
TTCGCCAAAGGCGAGCCAGCGTGCCAACCGGGCCTCGCGGGTGACTCCCGAAACCAGTTCGTGGCCGAGTTCGACGGCGGCGTCGTGTCCCTGCCTGCTGTAGCGGGTTCCGACCCTGTCCCGCTCGGCATTGTCCAGCAGTGGAATGTTGACAGCCCCCGGGAATGCGCCCTTGGTGAACTCGATCGGGGCGCGCACATCGAGCAGCGGTCGACCGCTCAGCAGGATGTCGTGGTAGTCGTCGATGAGTTGCATCAGGTCACGCGAATGACGGGCGCGCCGGGCACCGGGTCGGTCAGCTCGCCGAGAGCTTCGAGCTCGAGCCCATGCTCGCCTGCAACCGCGAGGACCTCGGCTTCGGCCTCTGGGCGAACGGCCACCAGCAGGCCGCCGCTGGTCTGGGGGTCGCAGAGCAGGGCCTTGCGCTCGTGGCTCAGGGGTTCCAGCCAGGCCTCGAAGCTCGCGTGATTCCGGCCGGTTCCGCCGGGGACTGCACCGGCCCTGATGTAGTCGTCGATGCCCTGGATTCTGGGCACGCGGGCAAACTCCAGCTCCGCGTGCAGCTCGCTCCCACGGCACATCTCGAGCAGGTGACCAAGAAGCCCAAAGCCGGTGACGTCCGTCATGGCGGAAACCCCCGGGATCCGCCCCAGCGCCGTTCCGATGCGGTTGGGACGACACATGAGCTCGGTCGCGACGCCGGCATGCTCTGCCGCGAGGATGCCCTTCTTTTCCGCGGTGGTCAGGATGCCGATCCCCAGCGGCTTGGTGAGGTAGAGGCGGCTTCCGGCGACGGCGGTATCGTTGCGCTTAAGCCGATCGATCTCGACGATGCCGGTGATTGCCGCGCCGAAGATCGGTTCCGGCGCATCGATACTGTGCCCGCCCGCAAGCGCGATGCCTGCGTCGGCGCAGGCCCGTCGTCCGCCCTCGACAACCGCCCGAGCGACAGTCGCCGGCAGCTTGTCCAGCGGCCATCCGAGGACCGCAATGGCCATGAGCGGGCGCCCGCCCATGGCATAGACGTCGCTCATGGCATTGGTGACTGCGATCCGGCCGAAGTCGGTCGGGTCGTCGACGATCGGCATGAAGAAGTCGGTGGTGCTCACCACGGCCGTGGTGTCGTCCAGCGCATAAACGGCTGCGTCGTCGCTGCTCTCGTTGCCGACCAGCAGGTTCGCGTCCTGAAAGGCCGGGATCTCGCTGTGGAGGATTTCACTGAGGGTGGCGGGTGCAATCTTGCACCCGCAGCCGGCGCCGTGACTGTATTGGGTCAGGCGAATTTCGTCGCTCATGGGCGTGATAGCATACGCGCTGGTCGTCTGAATCGGGTCCACATCATGCACAAACTGGTACTCCTTCGCCACGGCGAGTCGGTCTGGAATCGGGAGAATCGGTTCACCGGCTGGACCGACGTGGATCTGACCGACACCGGTCGCGCGCAGGCCCGGGAAGCCGGTCGGCTGATCCAGGAAGCCGGTCTCGATTTCGATGTCGCCTACACCTCGGTGCTC
This sequence comes from Lysobacterales bacterium, assembly GCA_033722075.1. Classification (GTDB taxonomy): domain Bacteria; phylum Pseudomonadota; class Gammaproteobacteria; order Xanthomonadales; family SZUA-38; genus JAWVZU01. The sequence goes on along the minus strand of JAWVZU010000298.1, from coordinate 2,485 downwards.
AAGCGCGCCATCCGGACCCTGTGGATTGCCCTGGATGAAATGGATCGCATGTGGCTCCCGGTGCGACGGGCGTGGCGTCTGAACGAACGCCACTACGGTGCCCTGCAAGGTCTCAACAAGGCCGAAACGGCCGAGAAATACGGAGAGGAGCAGGTCCACATCTGGCGCCGAAGCTACGACACGCCGCCGCCCAAGCTCACCGAGGATGACGAGCGGCATCCCCGCCATGACCGCCGCTACGCCGACCTGGACCCGAGCCAGCTGCCGTTGGCGGAATGCCTGGCCGACACGGTCAGTCGATTCCTGCCCTACTGGGACGACACCATCGCGCCGGACATCCGAAGCGGCAACCGGGTCCTGATCGCCGCCCACGGGAACTCGTTGCGAGCGCTGATCAAGCACCTGGACGGCATATCCGACGACGAGATCGTCGGCCTGAACATCCCCACCGGCGCACCGCTGGTCTACGAACTGGACGAGGACCTGCAGCCGATCAAGCACTACTACCTGGGTGATGCCGACGAGATCGAGGCCCGCATGAAGGCCGTTGCCGACCAGGGCAAGGCCAAATAGCCGGGGACCGGCAGGCTACTGAGCGGTTTTCCGGTCCAGGGGGTCACGCTGGTGATCGGGCCGCCTCGAAGATCTTCGTTTCCTTCCAGTCTCGATGCCGGATCAGGATATCGAGCACCTCGTCCGGGTCGTCCGTGAGCTTGATGAGGGACAGGTCGTGATCCGAGATCGTCTCGTGGGTCAGCATCTTGTTCTGGACCCAGTGGTAGAGGTCCTCCCAGTATTCGCCTCCGAACAGGATGAGCGGCATCGGATAGATCTTGGCGGTCTGCATCAGGGTGAGAGCTTCGAAGAATTCGTCCATGGTGCCGAACCCCCCAGGCATGCAGACGTAGCCGATCGAGTGCTTCACGAACATGACCTTGCGGGCAAAGAAATAGTGGAACTGCAGGTGAAGGTTCAGAAAGCTGTTGGGAAACTGCTCGTGAGGCAGTTCGATGTTCAATCCGACTGACCGGCCTCCCGCATCCCGCGCCCCCTTGTTGGCTGCTTCCATGATGCCCGGCCCCCCGCCGGTGATGATCGTGAAGCCTTCTTCGGCCAGGCGATGGGCGATGGCGTAAGCGTGCTGGTAATAGGGGTCTCGTGGCGGTATGCGCGCCGATCCGAAGATGGAAACCGCAAAGCCGATGTCCGAGAGCCGATCAAAACCTTCGGTGAACTCGGCGAGAATCCGGAACATCCGCCAGGATTCGTTACCCTTGAGATCTTCAATCATCGAAGCACAGCCGCCGGGCCTTCTAGGCTAGCGCCGATGCCCCCTTCGGGCATGCGGCTGGGTCAAATTTTCGCTGATCCCGGCCGGCGCCATCTGTGCTCCACCCGGGTGTCCGGGGGCTTCACCTGACCTGGCGGGCATTGCCGCCGGCGCATGCCCGATGCCAGAATGCCTCCGATTTTCGTCACGACAAGAGGCGAGCGTTCAGTTCCAGGAGCGTTTGATGACCTATCGCCACGGGTGTGGGGAATGCCGAAACCTCTTTGGCTGGGACTCCATGGACCAGCGGGAAATCCCGTCCCTGCTGCAATCCGCGCAGTCCGTACTGAACGGCCGGGAGGGTGTCTGGGCAGAGCGATTCTGGCGCTGCCGGCGCTGCCGGGCCTGGTGGGCGGTGGTCTTCAATCCAAAGGACCTGATCTATGACAAGACGCCGGTCCGCGGTCGCATCGAGCATGCGCTGAAAGCCGAGGCGACCCTCGATGAGGCCTGGCCGTTCCTGTTTGCCCACGCCCCGGTCGATGAGATGTTCGAGGACTACCTCTATGCCGGGCGCTTCGATCCCCAGGAGGCGCTGGATCGCCTGCTCGAGAAATTCAGTGATCCGTCCGCTACGCCGGGCAATCAATACGACATCCTGCGCATGCTGTCGCGGTTGCTGTCACTCCAGCATCCGGAACACCGCGAGCTTCAGGCGCGGCAAGGCTGGGTCTGGGCGAAGACGCCGGACGAGGATAAATTTCGGCGGCCCCTGATCGCTTTCGAACGCCGGTTCGAGACCGAGGCGCCCGGCTACCGGGGATTAAGGGTCCACGCTCACGAATCCATGAGGGCGCTGCGCGCGGCGCTGGATCGGGACGCGAGCGGCGCCAGGAAGATCTTTCGGGGCGCCACACCCACCCTGGATTGGCGCCGGGAAGACGTGCCGTAGCTCGTCCGACTTTACCCGACCGCACGGCTCGCTTGTCTTTTCTTTCACGCCTCGACTAGGATGCTCCGGCGACCAAGCGCCGAGCCCCGTGTTCGGTCCGCCAAAGAACCAGCTCGAAGGACCCGCGGGATCGATCCGCGGGTCAATATCTATGACATGTCGTCCGACGCGATCACCTACGCCTCGCGGCAGATGACGCTGATGAGCGACACGTTGGACGGCATGGTCGAGAAATATCCGGAGCCGGGCCAGTCCTACCAGGA
>JAWVZU010000297.1:0-4012 GCA_033722075.1 Lysobacterales bacterium | reverse complement strand
CGGATGGTTCTCCGAGCGAGATCGGAACGCTGAGTGAAGCGCTGCGACGGCTGGTCGCGCAAACTCAGCTCCAGCAACAGCGGCTGCGCGAACACCTGGCGGATCTGGAATCCACGGTCGAAGCGCGGACCCGGGAACTGAGTGATCAACGACGCGAATTCAGGGATTTTCTCGATCATGCCCCTGCGCTGATTCTCAGCGTAGACGAGAAAGGGGCGCTTTTGTACACGAACCATTACTGGGACCGGGAGATTGGTCGCGGCGCGAATGAACCCGAAACGGTCAGCATCGACGAGTTTCTGCCGGATGATGCGGAAGCTCTCTGGTGGGAGGCCGCCGACAAGGTCCTGAGCAGCGGTGATTCGATTCCACTCCGACTCAGGATCATGTCCGCAAAAAGCGGTGAACTGGAGGTTTCCGGACGGCTCATCTGGCAGATGACGGCGGAAGGCGACGTCTCCATCCGCGGCGTATTCCAGGACATCACCGAACTCCTGGACGTCCAGCGGCAGCTGCGGCACAGCCAGGAGTTGCTCTCGCTGTTCGTGAAAAACGCTCCCGCGGGCATTGCCATGTTCGATCGTGACATGACCTACCTGTCGGTCAGTGAGCGCTGGTTGAAGGACCATCAGCTCGAAGGCCAGGAGATCATCGGTCGAAGCTACTACGAGGTCTTTCCCAGGACGGCGGCGCGCTGGAGAAGGGTGCACCGCCAGTGCCTTCAATCCGGGATTTCCATGAAGAAGGAAGAGGACACGCTGGAGCGCTCGGACGGCACCCTGGACTGGATTCGCTGGGAGGTCATTCCCTGGCGGAACGTGGAAGGTGGCGTCGGCGGGCTGATCATGCTCACGGAGGTCATCACCGACCAGAAACTGCTCCAGGATCAGCTGAAGGTATTGGCGGATTACGATGCCCTGACCGGCCTGCTGAACCGCCGGGCGTTTCTGGCCCAGCTGCGCCGACTGGCAAACCGCCGGGATCGCCACCAGCCGAGCTATGGGCTGCTGTTCCTGGACCTGAATCGCTTCAAGCAGATCAATGACCGGTACGGCCATGGAGTCGGGGACAAGGTGTTGCAGGAAGTCGGAATCCGTCTGAAAGCCGAATCCCGGGCCGGCGACACGCCAGGACGGCTGGCAGGCGACGAGTTCGTGGTGCTGCTCAGCGAGGCCCGCCAGGAACAACTTCAGGGCATCATCGACCGCTATGCTCGCATGTTCGATGATCCGATCGAGATCGCCGGTCGGCAGTTTCGGGTCACCGCCAGCATCGGCGGCGTGATCGCCAACGAAGACGAGCCGGTCGACTCGGTGCTGGAGCGGGCCGACAAGGAGATGTACGGCCAGAAAAACGAACAACCCCTCAACGAGGACGGGCCGGCTGTGCAACAATCGGGCCCATGATGATCGATGTAGCGGAAGCCTGGGCCCGGGTGGCGGATGCCATGCCGGCCTGGCAGGTGGAACGAATCGCCATCCACGAGGCGGCGGGCCGAGTTCTCCTCGAGGCGATCGAAGCCGACCGGGATCAGCCGCCCTTCGACCGGGTAACCATGGACGGGATCGCGATCGCACTGGAGACACCGGAACCTCGGCCCAGCTATCGCATTGCGGGCACTCATCCGGCCGGCGCGCCGGCACCGGTGCTGGCTGATCCCGGAGATTGCTTCGAAGTGATGACCGGTGCGGTGCTGCCGGAGGGCTGCAATTGTGTCGTACCGGTGGAACGCGTAACCATCAAGAACGGGCTCGCGAAGGTCAGCCGGGACTTCGAGGCCCATCCGGGACGCTACATCCACGCCGAGGGCACGGACTACCGGGCGGGCGCCAGCCTTCTGGAACCCGGGCAACGCCTCGGAACGCCGGAAATCGCGGTCCTGGCGTCGGTGGGTGTAGCGAAGGTCCGGGTGAACAGCTGGCCGCGTGTGACCGTCATCTCGACCGGCGATGAGCTGGTCGATCCCGGCGAACCGGTGAAACCTCATCAGATCCGGCGGGCGAATGATTATGCGATCGCTGCCGGCCTGCGCCGGGCGGGGGTGGTGGACATCAAAATGCTCCATCTCCGGGATGATCCGGAGCGGATGCGTGCGACCGTTGCAGAGGCGCTTGAAGCGAGCGAGTTGCTCGTCCTGAGCGGGGGCGTATCGAAGGGCAAGTTCGACTACCTGCCGGGAATCCTGGACGAACTCGGTGTCCGCAAGGTTTTCCACCGGGTGAGCCAGCGCCCGGGCAAGCCCATGTGGTTCGGGACCACGCCGGACGGATGGCCCGTGTTTGCCCTGCCGGGCAACCCGGTGTCGGCACTGGTGGGCCTGACCCGGTATGTCATCCCAGCACTCTATCTCGCAGCCGGGGCGGAACCGCCCGTCGAAACGGTTGCCCTTGCGATGGATCTCGCGGTTACGGGCGACCTGACTCATTTCGTTCCGGTGGATCTCGAGCGGGCCTCTTCGGGATTGCCCATGGCAGCGCCCCGCGAACTCAATACCTCCGGTGATTTCTTCGGACTGGCCGGAAGTGCGGGCATCGTGGAGATTCCGGCCGGCGCCGGCCACTGCGCCTCGGGGATGGCGGTTCGGCTTTATCGATGGTGAGCGGGCCGCTGGACCAGTTGGGCAGACCGCTGCGCGATCTGCGGATCTCGGTGATCGACCGGTGCAACTTTCGATGCCCCTATTGCATGCCCGCCGACCTGTTCACCGAGGACTACGCGTTCGTGGACCGGACCGAGTGGCTGACCTTTGACGAGATCGAACGATTGGCCCGGATCTTCGTCGAAGCCGGCGTGCGCAAGCTGCGCATCACCGGCGGAGAACCCCTGCTGCGGCCTGGTATCGAAGAACTTGTCGAGCGCCTGGCACGATTTCCCGAGGTCGACGATCTGGCGCTGACGACCAATGGCCTGCTCCTGGGCCGCTTGGCGACGCGGTTGGCCGACGCGGGACTTGGTCGCATCACGGTCAGCATGGATTCGCTGGACCCGGAGACCTTCGAACGGATGAGCGGCCGACGGGGCAGTATCGACCAGGTCCTCGCCGGCATCGACGCTGCGGAGGCCGCGGGCTTTACCGCCCTCAAGATCAATTGCGTCGTTCAGAGGGGGGTCAACGACCGTCAGGTGATGGATCTTGTCGCCCACTTTCGGGAAACGCCCCATATCCTGCGCCTCATCGAGTTCATGGACGTGGGCAATCGCAACGGCTGGAACCTGGAGCAGGTGGTCCCGAGCCGGGAACTCCGGGAACGAATCCACGCTCGCTGGCCGCTGAAAGCGTTGCCGCCGGAGTATGCCGGGGAAGTCGCCCGGCGCTACGCGTTCGCCGATGGCGCCGGGGAAATCGGATTCATCAGCTCCGTGAGCCAGCCTTTCTGTGGGGATTGCAGCCGGGCACGGTTGTCCTGCGACGGCAAGCTCTTTACCTGTCTCTTTGCCGGCGCGGGACATGACGTGATGGGCATGCTGCGCGGCGGTGCGAGCGATACGGAGCTTTCCGGGTTCGTGGCCGCGCTGTGGGGAGCCCGGCGGGACCGCTACAGCGAACTCCGCGGGGAAGAGACCCGAAAAGGGAAGAAAATCGAAATGTATCGGATGGGTGGATGAAAACCATACGGATTCGCTATTTCGCAGCGTATCGGGAAGCGGTCGGCACCAGTGCCGAGGAGATCGCCACCGCCGCCGGAACGGCAGCCGAACTCTTCGAAGAGCTTGCCCACCGTCACCCGGACCTCGAGCGCTTTCCCGGGATGCGCGTGGCGGTCAACGACGAGCTCGTCGAATGGGGCGCAGCGCTGCGGGACCGGGACACGGTCCTGCTGTTTCCACCGGTGGCCGGCGGATGAAGAAGATCGCCATCTCCAGGGAACCGATCCGGACAGCAGACCTGGCGGACGAACTGACCGATCGAAGCTGTGGCGCTTACGTGAGCTTCGAGGGGTGGGTCCGCGACCACAACGAGGGGCGGGTCGTGAGGTCGCTCGAATACGAGGTCTATCGGCCGCTCGCGGTG
>JAWVZU010000296.1:0-4127 GCA_033722075.1 Lysobacterales bacterium | reverse complement strand
GTAGTGAGATCATCGCAAACAACGCAGCCAGCATTTCCTTGCGTTGCGAGATCCAGGCCACCGCCTCCACGTGCAACGGATGCACGACGAACAGCAGCGCTGCCAACAAACTCGGCCAAGGTTTCTGCGTGATTCTCACCAGCAGCAAATAAAGCAGCGAAGAGGTTGCGAGATGCAGAGCCACGTTGACGAGATGGGATGCTCCTGGGTCGACGCCGAACAGCTCCACATCCAGCATGAACGAAAGCCAGGTCAAGGGCATGTAGTACGGCGGTAGCCCGATGCTCCAGGCATAGCGCCATCCTTCGGCGGTCAAACCCTTGACGACGATTGGGTTTCCGTACAGGTATACGTCGTCGTCCCAGTTGAGAAACCCAAAACTTGCAGCCTCGTGGTAGATGCCCAGACCGGCCGCAATCACGAGAAGAACTGCCAGTGCGACGGGGGCTCGCAGAATCGATTCTCGCAGTTGATCCATCGAAATATCCGGGAAGGTGGCGGTTGTCGATGGGCCATCCTACCTCAGGACTTTTGACCGGCAGCACCGAACCGCGCCCAGGTCAACGAATTAATCGATCAAGTCATCCCACATCCCCTTGGCGAGGCAGCCAGCCTCCCACCCAAGGACGACGGTGCGCGGCAACAGAAAGTCGCCGCCTAGCTCGCATCGTCGAGCTGGAGCTCGACGATCAATTCCTCGACCCGTTTCCAGAGCGCCGGGTTCAGGTCGGCGGAGGTCAGGTTGTAGAAGATATTCTTGAGAACGCGCTTTTCGTCTTCGGTGACCTCACCATCGCGGGTGGCGATCTCGAGTATGTTCTCCAGTTCGGCCACATCAAGCTTGCCGTCGTCACTGAAGCACTGCATCGAGCGAAACAGCATCTCCTGACTGCCGTCGGTCTGGCTCATCGAGTTTCCCCGTCTGAAACAGACTCACTGTACCCGAAAGAACCTAACCGTTCTTTAGCGGGGTCGTCTCCGCGGAGTCCCAGCCGAACGGCGGCAGGTCGCGCAGGCCGGCCACGATCGTTTCCTGCCACTGATCGCGGATTCGCTGGAAGTAGGGATCACTCGAGTCGAGGCGCGCACTGCGTGGCGTGCGCAGGCTGTCGGACTCGTATACGGCCAGGTCGATGGGCGCGGCGACGGTCACATTGGAACTGATGGTGGCATCCAGCGAAATGATCGCCACCCGAGTGGCCAGCTCCAGGTCCATGTCGGTGGTGATCAGCCGGTCCAGGATCGGCTTGCCGTACTTGTTCTCCCCGGACTGAAGATAGGGGGTATCTTCGGAGGCCTCGATGAAGTTGCCCTGCGGATAGATGAGGAAGATCTCGGGCGCGTCCCCGTTGATCTGGCCACCGAGGATCAGGGAAGCCTCGCCGCTGATAGAGGAGCGGTCCAGCTCCTCGCGGTGTTCCTCCTGGACCGAGCGGTTGATGCGGCCCACGTACTCGGCCACCTCGAACAGGTATCGGGCCGAGTTCAGGTTATCGCGCCCGTCCTTGGCCTCCAGATCCCGGCGGATCCAGTTGCGCACAGCCTGGCTGGTCGCGAGGCTCCCGGCCGACAGCAGTACGATCACGCGGTCGTCGGCGGTCGGAAACGTGTGCAGCTTTCGATAGGACGTCACATAGTCGACGCCGGCGTTGGAGCGCGTATCGGCGGCGAAGACGATCCCTTGCTTGACGCGAATGGCCAGACAGTAGGTCATGGGCCGGGGGCAGCCTCTCCTGGAACAGATGGTGGAGCGAGATGGTAGCGCAGGTGTCGGCAGCGGAATAGGGGCTGCTCAGCCCCCGCTGTCCCGATCCGGCCGCTCGTTGCGTCGAAGATCGACGGTGATCTCGAACTCCGGGCTGCTTCGGGGATCGATCGGGTCCGGCTTGCGGCCGATCCGCTCTTCACGCACCTGCCAGCGCGCCTCCCGCCGCCGCCGCGCCTCGTCGACGTCGGCCGGCCGATCCGGATAGCTCGGGGCTTCCGGGTTCCAGTAGTGATAGTCGGCCGCAGCCACTACTTTGCCTGTCCCGTCGATCCATTCGAGGTTCAGCGGCGATTGAACGTCCACGTGGGGATGCAGGGCCGGAGAGGCGCTCGCACATTTGTAGCGGATTCCGGCCACGAGACGGTCTCGGACTCGGCGCAGCGGAATGCGCAGCCCGTTGGCTACGAGCATCCCGGGCGGGTCCTTCGACGCCGGCAAGGCAACCTGGAGGCGGTCGGTGGAATTGTCGACCATGCGCACGGTGGTCGCCCCGGCCGACTCCTCGGCCAGCAAGGGCCAGGATTCCAGCGCCTGGCGAACCTCGAGCTTGCCCGCGGGCGTCGCAAGCGTGCCGACGACCGGGCAGCGAAATTCCAGCACATCCCGCAACCAGTCCGCCTCGAAGGGCAGCCCTTCCGTCGCCAGGTCATCACAGATCGAACGCACGTCGGACCAGAGGTATTCGGGCAGAAAATAGCGATCGTGCAGGGCCGGCCCGAAGCGCCGCAGCGGCTCGCGAAAGGGCTTGCGGAACAGGTAGGCGAGTATGGTCCGGATGAACAGGGCCGTGGTGGACATGCTCTCGATGGCGCCGAAGGTTTCGAAGGCGCGCAGTTCGATGATCCCCAGGCGACCATTCGGCGCGGCGGGGTTGCCGAACTTGTCGAAACAGATCTCCGCCCGGTGGGTGTTTCCTGCCGAATCCGTGGCCAGGTGGCGGAGGAACCGGTCGACGGACAAGTCGTCGACGGGTCCGGCTTGGCGCTCCAGGCCTTCACAGGCCACCTCCAGTTCGTAGAGCCCGTGCAACGGACCCTCGTCGATGCGCGGCGCCTGGCATCCGGGGCCGACGAACTGCCCGCTGAACAGGAACGACAGCGACGGATGATGCTGCCAGTAACGCAGCAGCGAGGCGATTCGGCCAGGCTCGTGCAGAAACGGGTTTCGCGCCGGGTCCGGCCCACCGAAGGTCAGATGTGAACCGCCGCCGGTCCCGCGGACGGCGCCGTTCAGGTGCAGCTTGGTCAGGCGAAGGTCTTCCGCCGAAGCGACGGCATGGGTTCGGCTCAAAATCCGGTCATAGTCCGCCCAGCTCGAACATGCCGGCAGATTGACTTCCAGTACGCCGGGATCCGCAGCGATGCCGTAGACCGTGTAAGCCGCGGCGGCCTCGGCCGGCGGATAGCCGCAGAAGACGACCTCCTCCAGGCCCAGCGCCCACAGCCGATCGGCCAGCACGGCAAGCAGGGCCTCGAAGCCCTCCAAGTCCAGCGGGGGCAGAAAGACGGCCAGCGCGCCCCGGTCCAGTTCCACGGTCAGCGCACGCCGCATGGCATCCGGCGGCAGATCGGTCAGCGGCAGTCGCAGTCCGGCCGGACTATCGCCGGGGACCAGTTCCACGCATCCGTGCTCATTGGTCGGCCACGAGTCCGAAACCCATCTACCGGATTCCCGGTCCAGGGGCAAGACACGACCAACCGGGGAAGCCGGGGCATCGCTTTCCGCGACCGGCAGGGGAGCATGTTCGACCGCCAGCGCCTCGGCCAGCCCGGCGGCCAGTGCGTCCACCGCTTCGGCGCCATTGCCTCCGGCGCGATCCTCGAGCAGAAGCCGCCCGCTGTCCGGCCACAGGTCGCGCTCCGGGGCCGACAAGACCAGCAGGTTCCAGCGGGGCAGCGCTTCGCCGGGATAGCGCTTGCCGAAGACCTGCATCACCAGGGCGCCCGGGTAGGTGTCGGCCAGCAGCCGTGCAGCCATGCGACGCGCATAGCCCAGCTTTTCCGGGCCGACCGCTTCCGTATGCCATTCGGGCGAATCGGGACACCGGCTCACAAAGGTGGGTTCGCCGCCCGTGGTGAGGTCAGCACCCAGTTCTTCCAGGTAATGCTCGAGTCGGTCAGCGAAGCGCCGGATCGGCTCGCGGTCCGTCATTCCATGGCCTCGATGATCAGCTCCACGGTCATGTGGGAATCGACCGCGCCGGCGGCAAAAAAGCTGCCCTGCACCGGATCCACGTTGGCCGGCTCGTCGCTCACCGCCGAAGGCACGTAGCAGTGATCGGCCAGGATGCCGTTGGTGGGATCGAAACCTTTCCAGCCGGCGCCCGGCAGATAGACCTCGGCCCAGGCATGCATCGCGC
>JAWVZU010000295.1:0-4161 GCA_033722075.1 Lysobacterales bacterium | reverse complement strand
ACGATCCTGCGCCGCGATCCGGACGGGAACCTGATGACCATTCCCTACTCGGAGGCATTTGGCGAGGAACTGGAAGCCGCAGCGGTCCTGCTCCGCGAGGCCTCCGACCTTGCCGACAACGAGGCTTTTGCGAATTACCTGCGGCTGCGGGCCGAGGCGCTGCTGAGTGACGATTACCTCGCTTCCGACATGGCCTGGATGGACCTGAAGGACAACCCGGTGGAACTGGTCTACGGGCCGATCGAGACCTATGAGGATCAGCTCTTCGGCTACAAGGCGGCGTTCGAGTCCTATGTCCTGATCAAGGACCTGGCGTGGAGCGAACGGCTGTCGAAATTCGCCCAGTTCCTGCCGGAGCTTCAGCGGGGCCTGCCGGTGCCGGATGAATACAAGGCCGAGGAGCCCGGGTCCGATGCCGATCTGAACGCCTACGACGTGGTCTACTACGCCGGCGACTGCAACGCCGGATCGAAGACCATCGCGATCAACCTCCCGAACGACGAGCGGGTGCAGCTGGAGAAGGGCACCCGTCGCCTGCAGCTGAAGAACGCGATGCGGGCCAAGTTCGACCAGATCCTGGTGCCGATCTCCGAGATGCTGATCCGGGAGGACCAGCGCAAGCACATCACCTTCGACGCTTTCTTCGGCAACACGATGTTCCACGAGGTTGCCCACGGGCTGGGGATCAAGAATACCCTGGACGGCAGCGGCACCGTACGGCAGGCCCTCAAGGAAACGGCCTCGGCCCTGGAAGAGGGCAAGGCCGACATCCTCGGCCTCTACATGATCACTCGCCTGTTCGAACAGGGGGAAATCGATGAGGGTGAGCTGATGGACAATTACGTGACCTTCCTGGCGGGCATCTTCCGCTCGGTGCGGTTCGGTGCCTCCAGCGCCCACGGTCGCGCCAACATGGTCCGGTTCAACTTCTTCGCCGAGCAGAATGCCTTCAGCCATGATCCGGAAACGGGAACCTATGCGGTCGACTTCGAGAACATGCAGAAGGCGATGACCGAGTTGTCCCGGATCATCCTGACCCTCCAGGGTGATGGCGACTACGAGGGCGCAAAAGCCCTGCTCAACGAGAAAGGGGTTCTCGGGGATCAGCTGCAAGGGGATCTGGGACGCCTCAACGAGGCCGGCATTCCCGTCGACGTCGTCTTCGAACAGGGACCGGAAGTGCTGGGTCTCTGAGGCCCATTGGAGGAGTCGCTAATCATTCTGCCGCTGCGCGGACTAGAGCGGTTACCATGAAGTCGTGAAGAGGCGACGAAGCCATGAAGAGGTCAGAATGGGGGGTCGACAGCGATGCTGTCGCCTTGAAAAATCGCTCTGAGCCGGCGAATGCCGGACCCCCATTTCCGCTTTTCCTTCATGGCTTCGTTCTGCTTCGTGACTTCATGGTTACCGCTCTAATCCACGACGGTCGGGGTTTCAGCGGGACGGGAGGGCCACCCGTCGGCGCGGGCGGCCGACCCGGTCAAGGAAGGCATTGAAGACCTGCGGCGCCAGGGCCTGCAGCCGGGGCAGGCGGCTGACCGTGTCCTCGTGGATGCGCTCGGGCCCGCCGGGAATGCGCGCGGCCTCGATTTCCTTTCGGTAGTGGGGCAGCTTCAGCCAGCGGTCCACCAACGGCTGGTCCATCTCCAGGTGAAACTGGAAGCCATAGGCCGAATCACCGAGGCGAAACGCCTGCTGGGCACAGGTTTCGCCGGTCATCAACAGGTCGGCTCCGGGTGGCGCTTCGAAGGCACAGCCATGCCATTGGAAGACTTCCGTCTCCGGCGCCAGTGAGGCCGTGACCGGGTCTTTGGCGCCCGCAGAGGTTGCCTGAACGCGATGCCAGCCGATCTCCCAGACCTTGTTGCGAAATACCTGCCCGCCGAAAGCATGGGCCAGCAGCTGCGCGCCCAGGCAGATTCCCAGCACCGGCTTGCCCTGCTCGACAGCCGCCCGAATCGCCTCGATTTCGCGCTCGAGGTGCGGAAACCGATCGATGTCCGAGACGTTCATGGGGCCGCCGAGGACGATCAACCCCGCGTAGCGCGAGATATCGGGGTGTGCGCCCGGGTGGCGATGAAAATTGTAGAAACGGATCCGGTGGCCCCGGCGTCGCAGGAGCGCATCAAGCGTGCCCAGCGGCTCCGCCGCCACGTGCTGAAAGACCATGACCCGCGCCATCAGGGAACCAGGACGGCAGCGCCCTGGAAACGCCCCGCGCGCAGGTCGTCGAGGGCCTGGTTGGCCTGCTCCAGCGAGTACCGGGTCACCTGGGGCCGCAGATCGAGCTCGGCCGCCAGCTGCAGGAACTCTTCCCCATCCTGGCGGGTCAGGTTGGCGACCGACAGGATCCGCCGCTCGCCCCACAGGTCGGCATAGGGAAAGGAGGGGACATCACTCATGTGGATCCCGGCGCACACCACCCGGCCCCCTTTCCGGAGCGTCTTGAGCGCCGCCGGCACGAGCTTGCCGACCGGGGCGAACACGATGGCGGCGTCCAGTTCCACATCCGGCCGCTCATCCGAGCCTTCGGCCCAGACCGCCCCGAGAGACCGGGCAAACTCCTGGCCTTCCGCGTCATCCGGTCGGGTGAATGCGTAGACGTCCACGCCGAGGTGCTTTGCGGCGGCACACAGCAGGTGACCGGCGGCGCCGAAGCCGTAGATCCCGAGCCGCCGCGGTTCACCGGTCATCCGGAAGGCGCGGTAACCGATGAGCCCGGCACACAGCAGCGGCGCCGTCTGCACCGGATCGAGCCGGTCGTCCAGCGGAAAACAGTAGCGCTCGTCGGCAACCATGTACTCGGCAAAGCCGCCGTCGACGTGGCACCCGGTGAAACGGGCCTCGTCGCACAGATTTTCTTCTCCACGCTGACAGAAGGCGCAATCGCCACAGGTCCAGCCCAGCCAGGGTACGCCAACCCGATCGCGCCGCTTCAGCGTTGCGCCGTCGCCGACCTCGAGGACGGTGCCGACCACCTGATGGCCGGGCGTCACCGGATAGCGGCAGCCGGGGATGTCGCCGTCCTGCACATGGATGTCCGTGCGGCAGACACCGCAGGCTTCCACCTGAATGACCACCTGTCCGCGTCCGGCGGACGGATCGTCGATCTCCTCCAGCTCCAGGACACTCTCGGGTTGCTTCAACCGCATTGCTCGCATCAGATCACTCCCGCGGCGATCAGCAGACCGGCCGCGATCAGAAATACACCCACCACACGATACACGCTCACCAGGGTCACCTTGTGCAGCAGCCTGCGGCCCAGAGCGGCACCGGCGAAGGCCGACAAGGTGGCCGCCGCCAGCAGCCCCAGCGGGGCATCCCGCGCCAGCTCCCCGGCAGCCGGAAGGTACAGGCTGAGCCGGCCCAGGTCGACCAGTATGGCTACGGCAACACCGGTCGCCAGGAAGGCCTCCTTGCCCAGCCCGGCCTTCATCAGGAAGGCGCTGCGCAAGGCCCCCTGGTGCCCGGACAGGCCACCGAAGAAGCCGCTTACCAGTCCGCCCACCGGCAACCACTTCGGGTCGAATCCGCGGCCGCCTTTCAGGTCTGCCAACTCCCGCAGGGCAAACGCCACCATCAGCAACCCGATCACGAGACCGACGGGTCGAACTGCAAACTCTCTTTCCGCCAGCGTGTATTCGAAGATCGGCTCCGCACCGCTGAGGTTCACCAGCAGAGCACTGCCACCGACGGCCGCGACGATGGCGGGCAACCCGAAGCGCAGCAGCACGCTTCGGTCCACGAACCGATACAACAGGGTAATCTTGAACCCATTGTTGAGCAGGTGCACCACCGCCGTCATCATCAGCGCCGCTTCCGCGGGGAAGAACAACGCGAACGCAGGCAGCAACAGCGTGCCCAATCCGAACCCGGAAAAAAAGGTCAGGAGCGAGGCGCCGAAGCCGACCCCACAAATCAGCAACCACTGCAGCATAGGCAGCGAGGTTAGCATCATCGGCGGCCGCCGGCTGCCCCGGCGATGCTTGAGGATGCGGGGCCGATATGTCATCTTGCAGCCAAATACCAAGGCAAGCCCCATGCACTGCCCGGCCTGCATTTCTACGGTTCTCATCCCCCACGCCCTGGAGGCCGGCCTGCCCGTATCGAGCTGCATCGACTGCCACGGAGTACTGTTGTCCCTGGCCAGCTACCGTCTGT
>JAWVZU010000294.1:0-4181 GCA_033722075.1 Lysobacterales bacterium | reverse complement strand
CTGATGCCTAAAGCGGTAACCATGAAGGCATCAAGGAAAATGAAGCCATGAAGGGAAATATAGAGAAGCAGCGACTCGCGTCGCTGCTTTCCTTAACCCCTGACGGAAATGGCTTCTTGCCTCTTACCCGCTTTTCTCCATGGCTTTGTTCTGCTTCATGCCTTCATGGTTACCGCTCTAGTCGGCTCTAGTGCGCGCTCCGACCCGCATCAGCGCAAGGCAAAGAGCCCCGCTATCGGGGCCCTTTCCATAAAGCAGTTGCATTGCGAACTCAGTCGCCGGAACTGGTGCCGGAGGACGAGCCGCTGTCAGCGGGAACCGGGAAACCCCGGTCGCGCAGCAGTGCATCGATCTCCGCATCACGCCCGCGGAACAGCCGGTATGCTTCCGCTGGATCGATCGCGTTGCGCGGCGCGAACAGGTACGTGACCAGCTTCTTGGCGACGTTTTCGTCATAGAAACCGCCCGGCGCCTCGGCAAATGCTTCCGCGGCATCGGAGGTTAGCACGTCCGCCCACATGTAGCCGTAGTAGCCGGCCGAGTAGCCTTCGCCCGAGAAGATATGACCGAAGTGCGGGGTGCGGTGCCGCATGACCAGCTCTTCGGGCATGTTGAGCTCCTCCAGGGTCTCGCGCTCGAAAGCATCGGGATCAATACCGCTTGGATCGTCCAGCGTGTGCAGCTTCATGTCGATCAGCGCCGATGCCAGGTACTCGGTGGTCTTGAAACCCTCGTTGAAAGTGGCGGCCTTCTTGATCTTGGCCACCAGCGTTTCGGGACTCGGCTCGCCGGTCTCGTGATGGACCAGGTAGTTGTTGATCACCGCATCGGTCAGCAGCCAGCGCTCGAGCAGCTGCGACTGGAACTCCGTGTAGTCGCGAACCCCGCCGTTGAGGGTCGGGTAGGCGACGTTGGATGCAAGGAAGTGCAGGGCATGACCGAACTCGTGGAAATAGGTCTCGGCATCATCCCAGGAGATCAGCACCGGTTCACCGGGCTTGCCTTCGATGAAGTTCGAGTTGTTCGAGGCCAGCACCGTCTCCTTGCCGTCGAAGGTGCTATGGCTGCGGTACATGGAAGCCCAGGCGCCGGAACGCTTGCCCTGGCGCGCAAACGGATCCAGATACCACAGGCCGATGTGCTCGCCGCTTTCCTTGTCGGTGACCTCCCACACTTTCACGTCTTCATGGAAGACCGGAACCGTGCCCTCCTCCACTGGTGTGAACTCGAAGCTGAACAGCTCGCCGGCGACGAAGAACATCGCATCGCGCAGCTTGCCCAGCTGGAGGTACTGCTTCACCTCATCGGAGTCCAGGTCGTACTTGGCCTGGCGGACCTTTTCGGCGTAATAGCGATAGTCCCAGGGCTTGATGGTGATTTCCGCCCCCTCTGCATCGGCCACGGCCTGCATGTCGGCCACTTCTTCCTCCACGCGCTGAATTGCGGCGGGCCATACGGCTTCCATGAGCTCGAAGGCGTTCTCCGGATTCTTCGCCATGCGGTTCTCAAGACGCCACTGGGCGTAATTGTCGTAGCCCAGCAGGCCGACCCGCTCGTCCCGCAGAGCGAGGATCTCCGAGATGATTTCGTTGTTGTCGTTCTCGTCCGCGTTGTCGCCGCGGTTGTAGTAGGTCCGCCATACCTGCTCGCGCAGGTCGCGCTCGTCCGAGTAGGTGAGAAAGGGGTCCATCGATGACCGGGTGTTGAGTACGGCGTACTTGCCTTCCTCACCGCGCTCCGACGCCAGATTGGCGGCCGCGTCGATGAACGACCGGGGAAGCCCGCTCAACTGGTCTTCCGTGAGGTACAGCACATAGCCCTCTTCGTCGGCGAGGACGTTGTTGGAGAACTGGGTGTGCAGTTCCGCCAGGCGCTGATTGATCTCGGCATAGCGATCCTTGGCTTCACCCTCCAGCGTGGCGCCGTTGCGCGCGAACTGGTCATAGACGAGCTGCACCAGGCGCTGCTGGTCCGGACGCAGTCTCGGCTTCTCGGGGCTCTCATAGACTTCGCGAACCCTTTCGAAGAGCTTCTCGTTCTGGGTGATCTTCGACTGGTAGGCGGACAGCCTGGGCGCCATCTCGCGCTGGATCTCGCGAAATTCCGGGCTGGACATGTTGCCGCTCCAGATGCCCCAGTAGCGGAACACGCGCGAAAGTTCTTCACCGGCGCGCTCCATCTCGACGATCGTATTCTCGAAGGTCGGCGGCTCCGGGTTGTTGGCGATGGCATCGTAGTCGGCCAGGGCGATTTCCATGCCCTTCTCGAGTGCCGGCTTGAGATCCGCGAGATCCATCTCGTCGAAAGCCGGCACACCGCCATAGGGCCCCGTCCATTCGGCCAGCAACGGGTTGTCGGCGGTTGCCGGTTCGGTTTCGGCGGGCTGGGAGACGGTCGTGTCGGTGCC
This sequence comes from Lysobacterales bacterium, assembly GCA_033722075.1. GTDB lineage: Bacteria > Pseudomonadota > Gammaproteobacteria > Xanthomonadales > SZUA-38 > JAWVZU01. The sequence goes on along the minus strand of JAWVZU010000294.1, from coordinate 1,774 downwards.
GGCCTGCTCGGCCGCACCGGTATCGGTCGACTCCTGGCTGCAGCTGGCAAGGGCAGTGACCGCGATGACCGCGGTAAGGGGGATGATTCGGCGCATGCGTAAATCCTGTCTGTGAGTCCGGGTGTAAAAACTGGGGGGACGCGGGCCGAACCACAAGGGCGGTCGCCAGCGTCCGAGGAGGCCGGGAGTATCCGATATGAGCGGCCTGTGGCCAGTGTCAATGGTCATGGTCGCGGGCAAATCGATCGGCGGGAAGTCGCCTCGGCTTCTTTCGCTCCAATCCGCTACAATCGGCCGCCAAACAAACCCGGCAGCCGAGGAGATCTCTCGCCGTGAACGAGACAGCAGCCCAGAAGTCCTTACTCACCCGTGCCCTTGATTGGGTCGAGCAGGTCGGTAACCGTCTGCCGGACCCGGCGGTCCTGTTCCTGATTCTCATGCTGGCGACGTGGGTCGTGTCCTGGCTGCTTTCCAGCATGACCTTCGACGTCGTCGACCCGCGCACCGGGCAGGGCCTGGTCGTGAACAACCTCCTGGAAGGTCGTTCGATCACCGAGTTCTTCTCCAACATGGTGAGCGTGTTCGTGGGATTCCGGCCCCTCGGCGTGGTGCTGCTGGCGATGCTGGGGATCGGCGTCGCCGATCATGTGGGCTTCATCAGCGCCGGCCTGCGCGCCCTCCTGGCCGTGACGGCCCGCAAGCTGTTGACGCCCATGTTGCTGCTGGTCGGGATCATCTCCCATACCGCCGTGGACGCGGGTTACGTCCTGGTGATTCCGCTCGGCGCGGTGATCTACCAGGCCGCCGGCCGCCACCCGCTGGCCGGTATCGCTGCAGCGTTTGCCGGCGTCTCCGGGGGCTTCAGCGCCAACTTCGTGCCGTCCGCCCTGGACCCGATGCTCCAGGGAATCAGCCAGGAAGGCGCGCGGCTGCTGGATGCGGACATCATCCTCAACCCCCTCAACAACTGGTTCTTCACCTCGGCATCGACGCTGCTCATCGTGTTGCTCGGCTGGTGGATCACCGACAAGATCATCGAGCCGCGGCTTCAGGGGACGGAAATCGACGGTGATCTCGCCGAGGCGCCCAAGATGGAGCCGCTCAACGACCGTGAGCGCAAGGGTCTGATCGCGGGCATTGCTTCCATGGTGGTTTGCGCCCTGATCCTGCTCCTGACCTCGCTGCCGGAAGGCTCGCCCTGGCGGGACCAGACCGGCGACATCGCTTCCTTCCAGGCGCCGCTGATGCAGAGCATCGTGTCGCTGATCTTCGTGTTCTTCGTCATTCCCGGAGTCATCTACGGCTACGTCGCCGGCACCATCAAGGGCCATCGCGACATCATCGAGGGCATGACCAAGGCCATGAGCGGCCTGGGCTACTACATCGTCATGGCCTTTTTCGCCGCCCAGTTCATCGCCGAGTTCGGGCGCTCCAACGTGGGCGCTCTGATCGCACTGGAAGGCGCCGAGTTCCTTAAAGCCGCCGGCATGCCGGGCGCGGTGACCGTCATGGGGATCGTCGCCCTGACCGGCGTGGTCAACCTGTTCGTCGGATCGGCCTCCGCCAAGTGGGCGCTCATCGCGCCGATCTTCGTGCCCATGCTCATGCAACTGGGCATTTCGCCCGACCTCACCCAGGCGGCCTACCGCGTCGGCGATTCCACCACCAACATCATCACCCCGCTGATGCCCTATTTCCCGCTGGTCGTGGTGTTCTGCCAGCGCTACGTGAAATCGACCGGCATCGGCACGGTGGTGGCCATGATGCTGCCCTT
>JAWVZU010000293.1:0-4191 GCA_033722075.1 Lysobacterales bacterium | reverse complement strand
CACCCGCCGACTGGGAAGTCGTGTCCGTTGCATCTGGCCGGATCATGGAGCGGGAGGGCGGCACTGCGACCTGGGTATTCGCGCCGACGCCACGCATCTCCACCTACGTCTTCTCGCTGCATGCGGGCCCGTACCAGATCTGGGAGAGCCGCGCGGGCGACGTGCCGATTCGCCTCCTGGCGCGGCAGAGTCTGGCGCCCCACGTCGAGGTCGACGAGTGGTTCGAAGTGACCCGGGCGGGGCTGGATTTCTTCGCGGATTATTTCGCCATGCCCTACCCGTTCGGCAAGTACGACCAGCTCATCGTGCCCGATTTCAACATCGGGGCCATGGAAAACGTCGCCGCCGTGACCTTCAACGAGCGGACCGTGCAGCGCACCGAGAGCAACCGCTTCGAGCGCGAATCCCGGGCCGAGATCATCCTCCATGAAATGGCCCACATGTGGTTCGGCAACCTGGTCACCAAGGACTGGTGGAACGGGCTCTGGCTGAACGAGAGTTTCGCCACCCTCATGGCCTACTTCGCCCTGGTCTCCGCCACCGAATTCGAAGACGCCTGGCACGGTTTCTTCACCAACGAGAAGCCGCGAGCCTACTTCAAGGACAGCCGGGTCACGACGCATCCCATCGAGGTCCCGGTAGACAGCACCGACGAGTTCTTTTCCGTGTTCGATGCGATCACCTACCAGAAAGGCTCGTCGGTGCTTAAGCAGCTGGCCTACTTCGTGGGCGAGGACAACTTCCGCGAGGGTGTTCGCCGCTACCTGGCCAAGCATGCCTACGGCAATACCGTCCTGGATGATTTCATCGACGCCCAGGCCGAAGCCTCCGGCCGTGACCTGGCCGAGTGGACCCGGGAGTGGTTGTTCACCGCCGGGTTCAACGAGCTGCAGGCGGAGTTTACCTGCCGCGAAGGCGCGGTTTCCGGGCTCCACATCGAGCAGCGCGCCGCGCCGGCCAATCCGACCCTGCGCACCCACCGTTTCCAGGTGGCGGTCTACGACCTGCAAGACGATGCGCTGGCACTCCGCCGGGTCATCGATGCTGAGCTTTCCGGCGCTCGATCTGCGCTCCGCCACCTCGATGGATGGCCCTGCCCCGCGCTCGTGTTCCCCAACCACAATGACTGGACCTACGCACGGGTGATCCTGTCCGACGAGGGCGTCGCCGCAATCGACGGGCGTCTGCACACCATCGCCGAGCCGCTCGCCCGGTCGATGTTCATCCAGTCGCTGTTCGACATGGCCCGGGACGGACGCCTGCGACTTGGCGAGTACGTACGCATTGCCGCCGCCCAGTCCGTGCGGGAACCAAACCTGCGGGTACTGGATCAGTTGACCCGGTCGCTTTCCGAGTCGGTCGCCCTGTTGACCCGCCTGCGACCCGAGGCCGAGGCGACCCGCAGCACGACACTGCGCGGCCTGGAGTTCCTCGCCTGGGACCAGCTCGAGCAGGAGTCCGATCGGGATCGCGCCCGGCTCTGGTTCGATCTGTTCGTCGCTGTGGCAGAGAGCCCGCAGGCCCGCGCAAGGCTGAGGACGATGCTTGACGGCAGGGCGGAATTACCGGGATTGGTCGTCGGCCCCGAACAGCGCTGGGAAGTGGTGATCGCGCTGGCCGGCCTGGGGGTGCCGGACGTGCAGCAGCTGATCGATGCCGAGGCGCTGCGGGATCCTTCGGACCAGGGGGCCAAATATGCGATTGCCGCCGATGCCGCCCGCCCGGAACCTGCCGTCAAGCGAGCCTGGCTGGACCGCCTGCTCGACCCGGACAGCGAGCTGGGGCTTGCCCGGCAGCGCTATGCCATCGCCTACCTGTTCCCCGCCCACCAGACCCGCCTGCAGGAAGACCTGTTGGTGCCGATCCTGGATTCTCTGGGCGATCTGGCCGATGCCGATCCCTACTTCCTGTCAAGCTATGTGCAGGGCCTGCTGAGGCCGGTGTGCACCAAGGAGAGTGTTGCCGCGATGGCGGCGACCCTGGAGCGCGGTTCGTTCCATCCGACCGTCGAGCTTTTTCTGCGGGAGGCCCATCAGGCCGACGAGGAGTGCCTGGCATTACGACCGGGATTCAATTGAAGCCCATGGTCCGTCTCTCGCCGGGTGATCATCGGCCCGCCAGGCAGCGCCAGTTCCTGGCCGTGTAGATCTGGTTGCGGGACTCCCGTCGGCACTCCAGCTCCGGCCCCATGCACTGGCGCACCCTGCAGGACTCGAGATCGACCGGCTGAATGTGCATCGTCGTGGGCGTATGCGCACAAGCCGCCAGGACCACCAGGAAGGTGACTACGGCGATCGACCTCGCCAACGCTTGTCGCCAGCTTCGCTTCATGCAACGCCCTCGCCTATTGGTATAGCACGACGCGCCACCTGACAAGGCAAAAAACCGCCCAACAGGCAAACTTTGGCAACGAGGGATGGCTTCCCGAAAAAAAGTGAGGGATGGCGGAGGCGAAAAGCGAACCGATGGTTCGAATCGAAGTGAGGGATGGCGTCCCGAGCAGGATTCGAACCTGCGACCTGCGGCTTAGGAGGCCGCTGCTCTATCCAGCTGAGCTACCGGGACAGCCGGGAGGCCGAATAATAACGGGAACCGGGTGCGTTGATAAATCCGAGCCGTTCACCGGCAGCGGGAAAGTTCCCGGCATGTCCTTCGCTGCCGGTATGATCGACCTGTGTATCAGAAATGCCCAAAATGCGCCTATCGCCGGCAGCCGGATGATACCGGCGACCGGGACATCTGCCCGGCGTGCGGTCTGGTCTTTTCCAAATACCTGAAGACGCGATTTCGTTCCCCAGACCGGCGTCGGGGACCGGACCGGGATAACTCCGACGGGCGCCTCGAGGCCGCTCACGCCCTCCTGTTTCCCGCTCCGGACAAGCCCGTTGCACGCTCGACATTGCTCGGCAAGACCCTCCTCTGGCTCTTCTTCGCCGCCTGGGGGCTGCGGCTGATCTGGATGGACTTCGAGACCAATGCCATCGGCGGGTCCTTCATGCACCTGATCAACCTGATGTTCCACGAAGCAGGCCACGCGATCTTCAGGCCCTTCGGTTCGTTCATGACCTATCTCGGGGGCAGCCTGATGCAGCTGATCGTCCCCGGCGTCTTCGTGGTCGCCTTCCTGGTGCACATGCGGGACGCGTTCGGCGCGGCCATCTCCCTGTGGTGGTTCGGCACGAGCCTGATGGATCTGGCGCCCTACATCGGCGATGCACGGGCCATGCAACTCACCTTGCTCGGCGGCGGCACGGGCCGGGACCGGCCCGGCATGCACGACTGGAACGAGATCCTGTCCCGGCTTGGCCTGCTGGATTGGGACCGGGGCCTTGCGTGGCTGGCCGATTGCCTCGGCGAACTGACCGTACTGGCATCGCTGGCCTGGTCCGCGATGGTGCTCTGGAAACTGCACGCAGCACGCTCCTGAGCCTGACGGTTAGTGCCACTGCTCGGCTCGTTTTGGGAAATTGCAATTCACGGCAGACTCGTGGAGACTGAATGCTGTCAGGACGTTAGCTGGAACCTTGGGGGTATCATGGGCATATTCGTAGCTGCCCTGATAGCACTGCTCAGCACCGTGTTCTTGGTGCGCCTGTTTGCACCGGTTGCGGTTTCCATGGGCCATGTGGACGAGCCCGGCGGCCGCAAGACCCATCGCGTGCCAATTCCGCTGATCGGCGGCCTGTGCATGCTCATCGGTGCCCAGCTCGGCATCTTGGCCGTGCCCACGCCGCTGGGCGAATATCGAGGGTTGTTCGCAGGCGCGATTCTGATGCTGGTCACCGGCTTCCTTGACGACGTGCGTGAACTGCCGGCGAGGGCTCGTTTCATCGCGGAGATCGGTACGGTGCTCATCGCCATCGCCTTGGGCGGTCCAGTGTTGCACGATTTCGGGAACCTTCTGGGCAACTTCCAGACCCCGCTCGGCTGGTTTGCGATTCCCGTGACCGTCTTCTGCGTGGTGGGCGTGATCAATGCATTGAACATGATCGACGGTGCCGACGGCCTGGCTGGCACGATGTTTCTGGTCTGTGCGGGAACGATGCTGATCCTGGCCGGGATGGCCGGCGCGGTCTCGGCGGTCGGCGTGCTGGCGGTTGTATTCGGGGCGGTTCTGGGATTTCTCCTGCTGAATGCCCGCTGGCGGCAAGACTCGCGCGCCCAGGTCTTCATGGGCGATGCGGGCAGCCT
>JAWVZU010000292.1:0-4283 GCA_033722075.1 Lysobacterales bacterium | reverse complement strand
ATCGCCTGGATGAACTTGCCCGGCATGGCACCGATGTAGGTGCGGCGGTGGCCCTTGATCTCGGCCTCGTCGCGCATGCCGCCGATGGAGAAGCGGTAGAACTCGCGGCCCAGCGCGTCGGCGATCGACCGCCCCACCGAGGTCTTGCCGACCCCGGGCGGGCCGACAAGCAGGATGATGGAGCCGGCCACCTCGCCCTTCATGATGCCGACCGCGAGGAACTCCAGGATGCGCTTCTTGACGTCCTCCAGGCCGTAGTGGTCGCGGTCGAGCACCTTGCGGGCGCGCTCCAGATCGAGCTTGTCCTTCGAGTGCCGGCCCCAGGGCAAGACGGTTATCCAGTCCAGGTAGTTGCGCGTGACCGCGAACTCCGGCGACCCCGTCTCGAGCATCTTCAGCTTGCTCATCTCCTCCTCGACCCGCTTGCCGGCCTCCTCGGTCAGCTCGAGCGACTCCAGACGTTCCTTGAAGGTGTCGATCTCCGCGGTTCGGTCGTCCTTGGAGATGCCCAACTCCTGCTGGATGGCCTTGAGTTGCTCGCGCAGGAAGAACTCGCGCTGCTGGGTCTCCATCCGCTCCTCGACGGCGCTGCGGATCTTCTGCTGCGCGCGGGCCAGATCGAGCTCCTTGTGCAGCAGATCCAGCACCTTCTCCATCCGCGGCAGCAGGGAATAGGTCTCCAGCACCTTCTGCAGCTCCTCCTTGTCGGTGCTGGTCAGGCTGGCCGCGAAGTCGGCCAGGTGCGACGGGTCGTCCGGGCCGAAACGGTCCAGGAACATGCGCAGCTCTTCCTGGTAGAGGGGATTGAGCGGCAGCAGCTCCTTGATGGTGTTGATAACTGCCAGGGCATAGGGCTTCAGATCCGGGTCGGGCCTGCCGACCGGCTCCTTCATGTACTCGACCCGGGCGGTGAACGGCGCCTCTCGGGAGAGCAGCTTCTGGATCTCGAAGCGCTGGATGCACTCGACCAGTACCTGTACGTTGCCGTCGGTGGGCTGCACGCGGTGAATGCGTCCGACGGTGCCGACCTGGTGGAAATCCTGCGGCCGGGCCTTCTCGGCCTCGTCGCCCCGCACCAGGACGATGCCGATCAGGTCGTGCCCGGTCTGGTGGGCCGCCTCCAGGGTCGAGCGCCAGTGCCTGGCGTCCATGACCAGAGGCACGCCCTGACCGGGAAAGAACGGCCGCGCCGCCACGGGCAGTAGGTGGATGGCGCCGGGGAGCACCTCGTCCGCCCGGGCCGGCGGGCTCGCCGACTCGATGACTTCCGCGTCTTCTTCTCGATCATTCATGGTCTGGATCAGATCCGTTGCTCGTGTCGTTCGCCAACAGGACGGTCAGCGGAGTGGGTACTGGGTCTAACCGGTGGTCGAACCGGGAAGATGGGGACACGCCGGCCCACCCCAACCCCGCGGGAAGGCCTGTTCCCTTGATGAAGCCGCTATGCTATCCGGAATTGGCGAGCCGGACGAAATCGGCCGGCGCCAGCTGCTCTGCCCGGGTGCCCGGGTCGATGCCGGCCCGGTCGAACATCCGCGCGTCGAAGCGCTGCTTCAGGGCGTTGCGCAGGGTCTTGCGGCGCTGCGAGAAGGCATCGGCAACCAGGCGGGCGAAGCGCTGCGGGTCGTCGATCGGCCAGGGCGGGGAGCCGAAGGGGATCAGCCGGACCAGCGAGGAGTCAACCTTGGGCGGCGGTGTGAACGCGCCAGGGCCGATGTCGAACAGCCGGGTGACGGTGCAGTGGACCTGCAGCATCACCGACAGGCGCCCGTATTCCTTACCGCCGGGTTCCGCGGCCATCCTCGCCACCACCTCCTTCTGCAGCATGAAGTGCATGTCGCGGACGCAGCCGCGCTGGTCCAGAAAGCGGAACAGCAGCGGCGTGGAGACGTTGTAGGGAAGGTTGCCGACCAGCCGCAGCGGGTCGTACATGCCCCCTAGAGCGCAAAGCTCGACCTTCAGGGCGTCGCCCTGGTGGACGCGCAGCTCGCCCAGGTGCGCGAAGCGAGCCTGCAGCGGGCCCACGAGATCGCGATCCAGCTCCACCACGTCCAGCCGGCCGGCGCAGCGCAGCAGATCGGCGGTGATCGCGCCGCTGCCCGGGCCAATCTCGACCAGGCGGTCTCCCGGCCGCGGGTCGATGGCGGCGACGATGCGGGCGATCACGCCGGGGTCGTGCAGGAAGTGCTGGCCGAACCTTTTCCTGGGGCGGTGGCTCAAGGGGTTGTCCTGGTGTTCCCGAGAGAATCCAGGCGATTATGAAGCAGTGGGTTGGGAATGCCCACGGGGATCAATCGGTTAGGTTCACGTAGCAGAAGGGAGTCGGTCGCTACGATTTTCAAGGCGGTTCATTTTGTCCGACTACACGGGCCGGCAAAAGCCGGCACGGCGGAGAACGAGTATAGCGGAGGCCATCGGTCGTGGATCACCGGCATCGGCCCCGCCATTTCTGCCAAGCCCCCGGTTCAGCCAGCAAGCCGGCCGATAGCGGTTGCCTAGGGCGTTATTGGGTGTTTTCGGATAGTCTGTTTGGTCGTACGGGCCTTATTTTTCGGGCCTCACATCGAGAGAAAACCCGCAAACCGCGCCAGAATCCCGTGCAAAAACGCGGGATGGAGCTGATAGACCGAGATTTGTGCTACCTATACGCAGGAGCAACAAATTAAGGATGGGGAGCCATGCATACCGACAATCCACGTTATCTCGACCAACTGACGCGCAACACCCTGGCACTGGTACTGGCCGGTGGTCGCGGCTCGCGCCTGCACGAGCTGACCGAGCGACGGGCCAAACCGGCGCTGTACTTCGGCGGCAAGTTCCGCCTGATCGACTTTCCGCTCTCGAATTGCGTCAACTCGGGCATCCGCCGGATCGGTGTGCTGACCCAGTACAAGTCGCATTCGCTGATCCGTCACCTGACCGAGGGCTGGAGCTTTTTCCAGCGCGACCTCGGTGAGTTCATCGAGGTGTTGCCGGCCTCGCAGCGCACGACCGGTGACTGGTACAAGGGCACCGCCGACGCGATCTATCAGAATCTGGACATCGTCCGAACGCTGCTGCCCAAATATGTGCTGGTGCTGTCCGGCGACCACGTCTACAAGATGGACTACGGTGAGCTGTTGGCCTACCACGAGCAGCGTGAGGCGGAACTCACGGTCTCCTGTGTCGGTGTTTCGCTGGAGGACGCCAGGGGGTTCGGCGTCATGGGTGTCGACGACGACTTTCGTGTGCGCCGCTTCGACGAGAAACCGGCCAACCCGCAGCCTATGCCCGGTGCGCCGGAGATCGCACTGGCGTCGATGGGGAACTACGTGTTCAACACGGACTTCCTGTTCCGCAAGCTCGAGGAGGACGCCCGCAATGCCGGGTCGTCCCACGACTTTGGCCATAACATCATTCCGTCGATTATTGACGAACATCGAGTGTTCGCCTATCCCTTCCTCGACGAGGAAACCGGCCGGCAGCCCTACTGGCGCGACGTCGGCGAACTGGACTCGTTCTACGAGGCCAACATGGAGCTGGTCAGGGTCGATCCCGAGCTGAACCTGTACGATCATGAATGGCCGATTCGGACCTACCACCCGCAACTGCCATCGGCCAAGTTCGTCTTTCGTGACCCCGATCGTGAGGGCAAGGCGCTCGACTCGGTGGTCTCGGCCGGCTGCGTGATCTCAGGCTCGACGGTCGTTGATTCGCTGCTGTTCTCGAATGTCCGCATCCATTCCTACGGAACTGTCAGCGAATCCGTGCTTCTTCCCGAGGTCGAGGTGGGGCGGAACTGCCGCATCCACGGCGCAATCATCGACCGCGGCTGTCGTATCCCGCCCGGTACCGTGATCGGCGAAGACCGCGCCGCCGATGCCGAGCGGTTCCGCGTCACGCCCAAAGGCGTCGTACTGATCACACCGGCGATGCTCGGCCAGGAATGGACCGTCAGCCGGAGCTGACGGCGCTCGTCAGGGGGCTGCCGATACCCCGTCATTTGCTTCGTGTGGTGATCGAGCCGTTCATGGGAACGACGATGGTGGATGCCCGTCAGCCTTGATCCCGAATGGTCGGCCATGAGGGAGAACGACATACTCGCCTTCGCTGGCAGTCTCGCGCTCGCGGGATCTCATGGCCTCACCGCGTTGCTGCATGCCATGCCGGCCCGGCTTCTGTCCACCTTGAGGAGCGTGAGCGCCGGGGCGGGGCTGGCATACGTCTTCCTGTATCTGTTGTTCGAGCTCGTGACCGAGGGGGCCGGCGAGATTCACGAGGTGATTCCGCTCGGGCCGGGGCCT
>JAWVZU010000291.1:0-4291 GCA_033722075.1 Lysobacterales bacterium | reverse complement strand
TTCAACCGGCGCCGCCGAAGGTGGGCGGGCGTTACTCGGTGCGCATGCGTCGCTTGAGGGCTTCGAGTTCCGCGTCAACGGCCGCTGCCGCAGACTCGTCGATGATCTCGCGTTCGCACAGGTCGTAGGCTTCGATCTGCGCCTCGATCCGCTCCAGTCGCGTCTGGATCCGATCCCAGCGCTCGCGGCTTCGCTCCAGGCACGCGTCAGCCGGTGAGGCATAGCGTGCCGCCAGGCGCTGGTCTCGATGACGCTCGGCCAGGGTGCGACACCGTTCCCTGACCTCGGTGCTCTTCGCCTCCAGCCGATCCAGGTCCCGCTGCAACCGGGCGATGGTCTCCACTGCCGAGGCGTGGCGCTTCTCCAGGTCCGCGACCTGCCGCTGGGCCTCGTAGCGGTGTTCGACGGCGGTCCGGGCGCGATCTTCATCACCCTCGGCCAGAGCCCCCTCGGCCCGGCTCTGCCAGCGCGCCGCGTCGCCCCGCGCCTTGTCGAGATCTTCCTTGAATTCCGTCCGCTCCGCTTCCAGCCGCTCGATCGCCCGGCGTGCCTCGGATCGCGCCTCGTCCATTTCATGGAGAACGGCCCGGAGCATCTTGGCCGGGTCCTCGGCGCGATCCAGAACAGCGTGCAGGTTGGCGGAAAGGATGTGTCGGAGTCGTCTCGTGCTGGTGGTCATGATGGCCTTGTCGTTTGGTCCTGACAGGACCGATTCAGGATTCGTGCCAAACGGAAGCAGTCCTTTGGTATCAATGCATTAGCAACGATCCTGGGTTTGTGAGGCTGAGCACGCCACCACCTTGCGGCGAATTTCGCCAACCGGCGGCCCCACCACCTACACTGTTTTTTTGCCTTCGGAGCCCCATACTTTGCGCATGACCGACAAAAAACCCAACCTCCTGTTCCGCCTGCTGCGCGGAATCTGGCTGTTCATCGATGGCTCGAGGCGCCTGGTCGTCAATATCGTCTTCGTCCTCCTGGTCATCCTGATCGTCTCCTTGATTTTCGCCCGGACCTCCCCGGTGCTCGGCAAGAAGACGGCCCTGGTGCTGAACCCGGTCGGCTACATCGTCGAGCAGTACTCCTCGGCGCCGATCGAGCGCGCCGTCGATCAGCTGCGCGGTGAGGAGGAGCCGGAGACACGCTTCCGGGACATGCTCCACGCGATCCGCAAGGCAACCAATGACCCACGCATCGAGCGCATGGTCCTCGAGCCCGACTACATCTGGTCCGTGGGCCCCGCCCAGCTACAGGAGCTGGCTGGCATGATCGATGCGTTCAAGGCCGCCGGCAAGCAGGTAGTCGCCTACACGGAAGGCGTTACGCAGCATCAATATTTCCTCGCCGCCCTTGCGGACGAGATCTGGCTGCATCCCGAAGGCATCATCCTGCTCGAAGGCTACGGGCTCTATCGCAACTACTACAAGGACGCGCTCGACCGCCTGGAGGTGAATGTCCACCTGTTTCGGGTCGGCGAGTACAAGTCGGCCGGCGAGCCCTTCGTTCGAAACGACATGTCACCCGAGAGCCGCGAGGCCAATCTCTATTGGCTCGGCGGCTTGTGGCAGCAATACCTCGAGCGGGTTGCCACCCAGCGCGGCCTGAGCGTCGAGGATCTGGAAGGCGACATCATGAATTACCCGGACCGGCTGCGGGAAGCCGGCGGCACACCGGCACGCATGGCGCTGGAGCAGGGCCTGGTGGACCGGGTCGCCGATCGGGCCGAGTTCAACACCTACCTGGCGGAGGCCGGGGCCTGGAGCGACGACGGGCAAACCTATCGGCAGGTCGGCTTTGAAACCTATATTGCCACCCCGGAGCCGGCCAATCCCCTCAATGACGCGGTCGCGGTCATTGTTGCTCAGGGACCGATCATGTATGGCGAACAGCCCCCCGGAACGATCGGCGGAGAATCCACGGTCCAACTGATCCGCAACGCCCGCACGGCCCCCGGAGTCAAGGCGCTGGTGTTGAGGGTCGACAGCCCGGGTGGATCCGTGCTCCCTTCGGAGAAGATCCGCCGCGAACTGCAGGTCGCCCGTGAAGAGGGTCTGCCGGTCCTCGTCTCCATGGGGACCGTCGCCGCTTCCGGCGGCTATTGGATCTCCATGGCCTCGGACCTGATTTTCGCAGAACCCGGCACCATCACGGGGTCGATCGGCATCTTCGGACTCCTGGCCAACATTCCCAAGACCCTGGCAAAGATCGGCGTGTACACGGACGGCGTCGGGACCACACCCCTGGCCGGGGCGTTCCGGATCGATCGGGAGTTGCCGGAAGAGGCGGCCGACCTCATCCAGCAGATCGTTGAAAACGGCTACGAGGACTTCATCGAGCGGGTAGCCGAACACCGGGAGATGTCACGGGAAGCGGTTGACACCGTCGCCCGTGGTCGGGTCTGGACCGGCGCCCAGGCGCTGGACCGCGGTCTGATCGACCGGCTTGGCGGACTGACCGACGCGGTCGATGCGGCGGCCGAACTGGCCGGCCTGGGCGACAGCTACCGGATCGAGTACTTCGAGGAAAAACCGTCGGCCTTCGAGCAATGGCTGCTGGACATCTCGGCGCAGCTGCCCGGCGGACTTTTCGGTGCGCGCCCGCCGTTGTCGCTGGCCAACCTGCAGCGCCTTCCGGACGATCTCGAGCTGCTCCTGAGCGCGCGTTCCGAGCAGCTCAACCTCTATTCCTTCTGCTTCTGTGATCCGCGCTAACGTCCTTCCATGCCACTGGTCACGGGGAAAGTGCCGGTTGTTGCGTAAATAGGCGCAAAAGCTGCCCAGCCAAGCGGCTGTTGTTCAGTCATGCGCCCGGGCTCGCCACAATGGGTCCATGCAGTCGCCCGTCGCACAGCGTGGTCTCCTGTCGTGAGCCGGATTCGCGAGTACCAGCTCGACGACCTGGAAGCCACGGTGCTGTGCACCGTGACGACGACCCCGGTCGAAGCCTGTGCGGCCGACCTGTGCGTGCTCTGGAGCGACCCCTCCGCCAGGGACCACCCAGGGCCGCACGGCCCGGTACCGGAGATCGTCCTGACCACCGACCCTCCCGAGGGGCGGCAAAGCCCGGGGCTCTGCCTGAACATCCGCTTCCAGCCAGGCAGCCGCGATGGCAGCGACATCATGCGTTTTGCCGGCCATCGCCTGCCGATTCCGACCCACATCGAGGAATCGCTGGCGGACTGTCTGCGCGTCCTCGAGCTCGATTCCGAAGGCCAGGACGCTCACAGCAAGGTGCATGGACTGTGGGCGGGTCTCGAGAGCTATCTGATCGACCTCTCCCGGAGACTGGCCAAGCTGCCGGGCCGCAGCATGGAGCACCGGCTGGGAATCTTTACCCGCCTCGAGGCGGCGCGGCGGCTCCTGGAACGGGAAGTGAAGAGCCGTCGCTGCGTGGCCCAGGCCGCGGACCGGGCAAGCATGTCGCGCAGCCATTTCATCCGAACCTTCAAGGCCTTCTACGGCGAGACGCCCAAGCAGGTACGCATCACCCGCCGCCTGGAGATGGCCAAGCGCCTGCTGCGCCACTCCAGCCTGTCGGTAGCGGAGATTTCCACCCAGACCGGTTTCGGCAACCGCTGCGCTTTTCACCGCTTGTTCCGGGAACGAACCGGGGAGACGCCCAACGAGTATCGCGAACGGCGCGCCTAGCCTGGCTCGTGCGCCCGGCGGTCAGTCGAACATGGCCTTGAGATTGTCCAGGTGGGCACGTGCCCGCTTGCGTGACTCGTCGGCATCGGCCTCCGGGTCATCGCCCTCCCGGCGGACGAGTTCTTCCGGGAGTTCGCCCAGGAAGCGGCTCGGGTCACGCCGTTCGATCTCACCGTAACGCCGCCGCCGGCTCGCATAGCTGAGGGTCAGGGTTCGCTGCGCACGGGTGATGCCGACATACATCAGGCGCCGTTCTTCGGTGACCGCGCCGTCCTCAACGCTGGACTGGTGCGGAAGCAGCCCCTCCTCCACGCCGATGATATGGACGTGCGGAAACTCCAGACCCTTGGCCGAATGCAAAGTCATCAAGCGGATGGCGTCTGTGTCTTCCGAATCGTCGTCCGGCCCGAGCAGTGCGGTCATCTGTACCAGGTTCTGCAGGTCCCGTCCTGCCTCCGAGCGGGCCAGCGTGGTCCACCAGCGGCACAGCTCCTCCAGCCCCTGCACGCGCCGGTCCGCCTGGGCCCGGTCCTTGGCCTGGCGGCGAATCCAGGCCGCATAGTCGATGTCCTCGACGATCTGGTCCAGCAGCGACAGGGGGTGATCGGCGGCCCGTTTCCAGCGCTCGACGTCGGCGAGGAAGC
>JAWVZU010000290.1:0-4342 GCA_033722075.1 Lysobacterales bacterium | reverse complement strand
TGGTCCGGCCAGAAGAGCGCCCGCCAATGAGCCTCATAGCCGAACTCAAGCGGCGGAATGTCTTCCGCGTCGGAATCTTCTACGCCGTGCTGTCCTGGCTGATCCTGCAGGTTGCCGACGTGATCTTCGGGGTCACGCAGCTCCCGGAGTGGTCGTTGACCCTGGTCGCGATCATTCTCGGGCTGGGTTTCATCCCGGCGTTGATCTTCGCCTGGATCTACGAGTTGACTCCAGAGGGGATCAAGCTCGAGAAGGACATCGACCGCACTCAATCGGTTACGCACCACACGGCCCGGAAGCTGGATATCGCGGTGATCGTGTTGTTGATCGGCATCGGAGCAATGGTCGTCGTCGATCGGTTCTCGGCCACCCCCGAGCCAGCAGTTGCGACGACAGGACCGGAAGCAGAGCCCGCTGCGGAACCCGCGCCCCGGGAGCGCTCCATCGCCGTGCTGCCGTTCGCCGACATGAGCGAGGCCGGCGACCAGGGCTATTTCGCCGACGGCGTTTCCGAGGAAATCCTGAATGCCCTGACCCGGTTGCCGGATCTGAAGGTTGCCGGTCGGACTTCCAGCTTCAAGTTCCGTAACGTCGAGGAGGACCTGCGCAAGATCGGCGAGGAGCTGGGCGTCGCAAACATCCTCGAAGGCAGCGTGCGCAAGACCGGCAACCGGGTGCGGATTACCGTCCAGCTGATCGATTCCGCCGACGGATTTCATCTCTGGTCGGAGACTTTCGAGCGGAGCTTAAGCGATATCTTTGCCGTGCAGGACGAGATCAGCCGGGCCGTTGCGGATGCCCTTGCCGTGCAGATGTCGGACGAAACAATGCCGTCAAGTTCCGGCACCACAAATATCACGGCTCACGATACCTATCTGCGAGCCCGTGAACTGTTGCATGCGAGAACCGGGAGATCGATCACCCAGGCGGCAACGCTGTTCGAGGCCGCGACCCTGCTCGATCCTGAATTCGACCAGGCCTGGTCAGGGCTGGCGAGGACCCGGCAGTTGAACTGGAACTACCTCGGCGAAGCCCTCGGCGAGGAAGCCGCAGAAGCGGCCAACCGCGCCCTGGAAATCAATCCTCAAAATGCCGAGGCCCATTCGGTTCTGGCGTTGGTCAATCAACTTTTCTTCTGGGATTGGGACGCCGCAATTCGGGAAACGGACAAGGCGGTGGCCCTGGCGCCAAACAATGCCGAAATCGCAAATTTTGCCGGTGACATCTACCGCTGGTTCTTCGACGAGACGCGCGCCCTGGAGTGGGAGCAGCTGGCGGCAGATCTTGATCCCCTGCACGCAGTGAACCGAACCGATTTGGGTTACACGTACCTGAACTTCGGGCAGTGCGCTGAAGCTTCCGAGCAAGCAAGAGCCGCGTTGGAGATCGACCCCGGGTTTTTGATGGGCTTCGATGTAAGCGCATGGGCGGCCGCCTGTGCCGGTGAGCTACAGGAAGCACAGCAGTGGGCTGATCGGCTGCGCGAAGTGGCGCCCGGAAACCCGTTTGGCGAGCGCCTGGACGCCCAGCTTGCCGCACGAATGGGCGACGAGGAAAAAGCCCTGGCGCGGATCGATTCGTTTCTCGAGCGGGAGCCGTTTGTAGCTGCAGTGATCTACGTGGAGCTTGGCCAAAACGACGCCGCATCCCAGGCACTGGGAAAGGCCTACAGGCTCAGGGACCCCACTCTGATAACCGATTTCGAATTCCAGCTGCCGGAAAACTGGCCCGACGACCCGGGGATCCAGGCGGCCCTCGACAAGCCTGAATTGAACGCCCTGTACGAGATCCGTCGCAGGAACCTGGGCATGGCACCAACCGGGAAAAGCGGCAGTGAGTGACCTTTTCGCCGAACTCAAAGGCCTCGTTGGAGCGATCCCCAGATCCCGAAATTTCGCGGCGTGGGCGCCGCTCCTGCGGCCCGGGCAGGAATCATGAGCTTCTTCGTCGAACTGAAACGCCGCAACGTCCTCAGGGTCGGCCTGGCCTATGCGATCTCGGCGTGGGTGCTGATCCAGGTCATGGAGATCGCCACGGATGCCTTCGAGGCGCCCGCATGGGTCCTCAAGATCGTCATCACCCTGCTGTTGATCGGCGCCGTCCCGACGCTGATCTTCTCCTGGGTGTTCGAGATGACGCCCGAGGGTTTGCGCAAGGAATCGGACCTGGATCCCGACCCGCAGAGACAGTCCACCGGAAAGCTGAACATCGCAGTCATCGTATTGCTTGTCATTGCAATCGGGCTGTTCGTGGGACAGCGGTTTCTTCCAGGTGCCGGACCATTGGGGCCCAACAAGCCCAAAACCGTCGCGGATTCTGGACAGACGCCAGCCGAAGCGACCACAGAAGCACCCAGCATCGAGGTCGCCTCGGGCGCCTCCGACGACGCCTCCATCGCCGTCCTGCCCTTCGCGGATCTTTCGCCGGAGGGCGACCAGGAGTACTTCACCGACGGGATCTCCGAGGAGATCCTCAATGTGCTTGCCGGGGTCGACGGTCTACGTGTTGCCTCGCGGACCTCGTCGTTCCAGTTCAAGGGCGAACAGAAGTCGATTCCGCTGATCGCCGATGAATTGAACGTGGCGCACATGCTGGAGGGATCGGTCCGCAAGGCCGGTGATCGCATCCGGGTCACCGCCCAGCTCATCCGTGCCGACGCCGACGAGCACCTCTGGTCCGAGACCTATGACCGGGAGCTGACCACGGGGAACATTTTCGAGATCCAGGAGACCATCGCCAACGCGATCGTCAGCGCCCTGAGCGATGCGCTGGACCTTGATGCGCAACGAGCCGTCGAGGTCAAGGCGGTGACCGACAACCTGGATGCCTACGATCTCTACTTGCAGGCCCAGCAGTCGCTCACCGTCCTGTCGACCGAGAGCGGGCGGCGACGCGTCGAACTCGGGCGACGCGCCGTCGAGGCGGATCCGAACTTTGCCGATGCCTGGGCCGACCTGGCATTCGCATTGGCGGTCCTGCCGACCTGGGACCACTCGTTGGCCGTTGCGCCCTATCAACGCCAGGCGCTCGACGCCGCCGAGCAGGCCCTCACGCTGGACCCGGACAACCCGAAGGCCTGGGAGGCGACCACGACCGCCTATGCCTACCTCCAACAATGGGACGATTTTTCGCAAGCCGTCCAGGCCGCGCGAGCGGAGATTCCTGATTTCGATGCAACACCTCAGACCTGGCTGGGACTGGGCTACCTCGACAAGGCCCGCGCGGCCGCGGTGCGGCTGCAGCGC
Source organism: Lysobacterales bacterium (assembly GCA_033722075.1). GTDB lineage: Bacteria > Pseudomonadota > Gammaproteobacteria > Xanthomonadales > SZUA-38 > JAWVZU01. The sequence goes on along the minus strand of JAWVZU010000290.1, from coordinate 1,097 downwards.
GAGGACCCCGAACTGACCCACTTCTGGGTGTTGATCGAGGGACTCGCGCTCGAAGCCATGGGCAAGTCGAGGCCGGCGCTGGAAAAATTGGAAACCGCAGTCCTCTACGGCTACCAGGGCAGCGCCGAGGGGAATATTGCGGACATCTACCGACGCATCGGGGAAACTCCGGCCGCGAACGCACTGTTGTCCCAGGAGCTTGCCGCCCAGGATCCGGAGCTGATTCCGCTCCTGCCCCATCTGCATGATCTGATGGCCGGCGACCTGACCCCAGTTTCGGCCGATGTCCGTCGTTTTGTGGCCCTGGCCAGAGAACTCGGGTTCGATGCGGACGAGTTGGCCAGACCCAGCTCGACCTACGGGCTGCGGGTGCCGCGCGAGGTGGCCACGGCCCTCGGTCATGCCGAGGCCGTCGCAAATACCTACTTCGCGCCGATGGACGGCTCCGGGCCCGGAGGCAACTCGCCGCGCTTCTGGATGTGGACACCCAAGCTGCATCACTTCCGCCAGACTGACGCCTTCCGCGACCGGGTTCGCGACACGGGAATGCTGGCCTTCTGGCAGGCGCACGGCTGGCCGGACCTCTGCCGACCCGTTGGCGAGGGAGACTTCGCGTGTGATTAAGTCTGCGCCCTGCACCTATTCGTCCAGCATCCTGGCCCAGCGTCCGGCCCAGTCACCCAGCAGGATGTCACGATCAATGGCTCCGGCGGCCAGCCCCTGCTGACGTTTGGTCACGTAGAAGAGCCACCCACCAAAAACGTTCATGCTCAGGGCGCTCAGACCCGCGCGGTCGAGTCCGGCTGCAGCCGGCTTGGTCGCGATCCAGTCCATCAGCGCTTCCAGCATGGCTTCGTTCGCGGTCAACTCGAACGCCTTTCCCTCCTCCGTCATGCGGACCTCTTCGATAAGCCTGAGATAAGGCCGCTGTCGTTCGGCGGCCTTCTCGAACTGGCGGGCCAGGACCATCAGCTCGGACCTCGTGTCGCCCATCGCCGTGAGCCCTTCAAAGTCGAACTCATCGGGGGTCTCGGTGATCTGTTCCCGTGCGAGTTCCTCGAGAAGCGCCTGCTTGCTCTGGAAATGCCGGTAAAAAG
>JAWVZU010000289.1:0-4377 GCA_033722075.1 Lysobacterales bacterium | reverse complement strand
TGTACGGTGGAAGTTGTCGGTCCGGATCAACTGCAGGTGCGCTTCGACCAGCCGCAACGGGCGGTAACGCCGGGGCAATCGGTCGTATTCTACCGGGATGAAATCTGTCTCGGCGGCGGTGTGATCGACAGCACCGACGCGCCGGTGGAGCAATTCGATGCGTAGGCGCACCCTGGCCCTTGCGGGCGTGCTCCAGGCGGTACGCCAGGTGCACTTGGTGGCCACGACGGGCAATCCGGATGGGCCGGCCTTCGAAGTCTCGATCGACAGCGTATTCAAGGTCGATTCGGCATCGGTCCTGGACTGCTACGGGGGGCGGGTCGCCGGTCTGCAGCTGGGGCTCACCACCCTGGCAGAGGAACTGGACAACCGGATCCGGATGCCGGAAGTGTTTCGCTACGCCTTTGCGCTTTTCCACCTGGAAAAGAAGCTCCGGCGACGGACCGAGATGACCGAGACGCTGGGGGCGGGAATCGACGCGGTCCGCCGCCAGGCCGATCACCTGGGACACACCCACGAAACGGTGCTGGCAAGGCTTGCGGATCTCTACGTGGATACGATCAGTCAGCTGTCGCCTCGCATCCTGGTCCAGGGCAACCCGCTCTACCTGCAGCAGGATCGCTGCGTCGCCCAGATTCGTGCCCTGCTCCTCGCCGGCATGCGCTCCGCGGTGCTGTTCTCGCAGGTCGGTGGCAGCCGCTGGCAGTTGCTCCTGAGACGGCGCCAGTTCCTCCGCGAGAGCCGCTCGCTGCTAGCAGACCTGGAAGACGGTGCCAACGCCGCGCCGGATCTGCGATAATGATCAACCCGGTTCGGTCCCCGCCAAGACCACAAATTTTTCGAGTCAACGGAGAAGTCAATGACGGATTCTTTCAACACCAAGACCTCGCTGGAATCCGAGGGCAAGTCCTATAGTTATCACTCGCTGCCGGATCTTCCCGAGCAGTTCGACACCCGCCGACTCCCGTTCTCACTCAAGGTATTGCTGGAGAATCTCCTTCGTAACGAAGACGGGGAGAACATCACGCGCAGCGATATCGAGGCGCTGTGCAACTGGGATCCGAAAGCCGAACCGAGTACCGAGATCGCCTTCAGCCCGGCGCGGGTCGTACTGCAGGACTTCACCGGCGTACCCGCGGTGGTGGATCTCGCCGCCATGCGCGATGCAATGGACGCGCTGGGCGGCAACCCCAACCAGATCAACCCCCTGGCGCCGGCAGAGCTGGTCATCGACCACTCGGTGCAGGTGGACCGCTTCGGCAGCGCTGACGCCCTGGACCTGAACGCCAAGATCGAGTTCCAGCGCAACCAGGAACGCTACGAGTTCCTGAAATGGGGTCAGAATGCCTTCGACAACTTCAAGGTCGTTCCGCCCAGCACCGGAATTGTCCACCAGGTCAACCTGGAGTACCTGGCCCGGGTCATCTTCGACGGCGAACGCGACGGCGAACTCTGGGCCTACCCGGATACGGTCGTCGGCACCGATTCGCACACCACCATGATCAACGGCATCGGCGTGCTCGGCTGGGGCGTAGGCGGCATCGAGGCCGAAGCGGCCATGCTGGGCCAACCCATCAGCATGCTGATCCCCCAGGTGGTCGGCTTCAAGCTGATCGGGCGGCTGCCCGAGGGCGCCACCGCGACGGATCTGGTGCTGACCGTGACCCAGATGCTCCGCGAGCACGGTGTGGTCGGCAAGTTCGTCGAGTTCTTCGGCGAGGGCCTCACGCACCTGCCGCTGGCCGACCGGGCAACCATTGCCAACATGGCGCCGGAGTACGGCGCCACCTGCGGCATGTTCCCGATCGACGAGGAATCACTGCGCTACCTGAGACTGTCCGGCCGCTCGGAAGAGCGCATTGCCCTGGTAGAAACCTACGCCAAGGCCCAGGGCCTGTTCCACAGCCCCGAAACGCCGGATGCCGAGTACACCGCGGTCCTCGAGCTGGACATGAGCACCGTGGTCCCGAGTCTGGCCGGGCCGAAGCGGCCCCAGGATCGCGTTTTGCTCACCGAGGCCAAGCAGTCCTTCGCCCGGACCTGCGCCGAAATGACCAAGGGACGCTCGACGCCCAACCAGCCGTCCATCCAGCGCTTTCAGGACGAGGGCGGCGGAACCGCCGTCGGCAACCAGGAAACGGAAGAGCCCGGCGGCGTGCCCGTAGAGTACAAGGGACACCAGTTCGACCTGCGTGACGGCGCCGTGGTCATCGCAGCCATCACCAGTTGTACCAACACCTCCAACCCCGCGGTCATGCTGGGCGCCGGGCTGCTCGCACGGAATGCCGCCGAGAAGGGACTGAGCGTCAAGCCCTGGGTCAAGACTTCGCTGGCTCCGGGATCGCAGGTGGTGACCGACTACCTGACCAAGGCCGGACTGCTCGACGATCTCGAGCAACTGGGCTTCTACCTGGTGGGCTATGGCTGCACCACGTGCATCGGCAACTCGGGTCCCCTGCCCGACGAGATCGGTGAGGCCGTACACCAGGGCAATCTGGTGGTCGCCTCGGTCCTCTCGGGCAACCGCAACTTCGAAGGCCGGGTACACTCGGACGTCAAGGCGAATTACCTGGCCTCGCCGCCGCTGGTCGTCGCCTACGCCATCGCCGGGAGCATGAACGTCGATCTGACCAGCGAGCCGATCGGCATGGACCCGGACGGCAAGGCCGTCTACCTGAAGGACATCTGGCCGACCAGCAAGGAGATCCAGGAGGTCATTGCCGAGTCCGTGACCGCCGAGATGTTCGCCACCAGCTACCAGAACGTGTTCAAGGGCAGCAAGAACTGGAACGACATCGACGCCGGCCACTCGGATCGCTTCGACTGGCAGGACGATTCGACCTATATCCAGAACCCACCCTATTTCGAGGGCATGGGCCTGCAGGTCGGCGACATCGAGGACATCCAGGGCGCCCGCTGCCTCGCCAAGCTAGGCGATTCGATTACCACCGACCACATTTCTCCCGCCGGTTCGATCGCCGAGGACAGCCCGGCCGGCAAGTATCTCGTCGAGAAAGGCGTGAAACCGGCCGAATTCAACTCCTACGGTTCCCGGCGCGGCAACCACGAGGTGATGATGCGCGGCACCTTTGCCAACGTGCGCCTGCGCAATCAGCTGGCACCCGGAACGGAAGGCGGCTGGACCACGCACATCCCCAGCGAAGAGGTCATGTCGATCTACGACGCGGCGATGAAATACCAGGCCGATGAAACGCCGCTGGTCGTGCTGGCCGGCAAGGAGTACGGCACCGGCTCGTCGCGGGACTGGGCGGCCAAGGGCACTATCCTCCTTGGCGTGAAGGCGGTCATCTGTGAGAGCTTCGAGCGGATTCACCGCTCCAACCTGGTCGGCATGGGGGTCCTGCCGCTCAACTTCATGGAGGGAGACAGCGTCGAATCCCTGGGGCTGACCGGAAAAGAGACCTTCGATATCGTCGGCCTGGACAACGGCAAAGCCAAGGAAGTCGAAGTGATCGCCCGCAGCGATGCAGGCGAGGAGACGCGCTTCAAGGCGAGGGTCCGGCTGGACACCCCGAACGAGGTTGAATACTACCGTCACGGCGGGATCCTGCATTACGTGCTGCGCCAGCTGGCCGGACCGAAGCCCGCGGGAACCCAGGCAGCCTGAGGGAACGCACGGTGGCGACCACAGCGGACGAGGTCCGGGTCGACAGCTGGGGCGAACTCAACGAGGTCCTGTTCGACGAGCCCATGCACCCGGATATCGGGCGCTACCGGTCCAACTACGCCTTTCGCGGCGTGGCGGACCGACGCTACGATCTCAAGACGACGCTGATGCGCCTGGGCGGCAACTATTCGAAGCTGGAGCCGCACATCATTCGCGGCTTTCAGAAGTACGCCCATCTGGAAATGCACGAGCAGTCCTCGATCTGGAACTGGCTTTCGCTGGCCCAGCACCATGGGCTGACCACGCGTCTGCTGGATTGGACCTATTCGCCCTGGGTCGCCCTGCACTTCGCGACCGACAAGCACTTCAACCGGGACGGCGCCATCTGGTGCGTGAACTTCACGGAGACCAACAAGTTTCTTTCTCCGCGCCTGCGCCATCGCCTGGAACTCACCGACGCGCGCGTTTTCACCACCCAGATGCTACAGGCCGAGGTGCGCTCGCTGGAGGAGTTCGACGGCCAGAAGAACGCCCCGTTCGTGGTCTTCTTCGAGCCCCCGTCCCTGGACTCGCGGATCGTCAACCAGTACGCCCTGTTTTCGGTGATCTCCGACCCGAAGACCGCCATGGACGACTGGTTTCCCGATGCGCCCAACCTGTGGCGAAGGATCATCATCCCGGCCCACCTGAAGTGGGAAATCCGGGACAAGCTGGACCAGGCCGGCATCAACGAGCGGGTTCTGTTTCCA
>JAWVZU010000288.1:0-4380 GCA_033722075.1 Lysobacterales bacterium | reverse complement strand
GCACCTGGCTCGCATTGGCGGGCGCAGCACCCTGGCCATGTTCAGTACCTATTCCAACGCCCAGGAAGTGATGGGCATGCTCATCGCATCGGGGGTTCTCGCGGCAGATTTCGACGGGGTGCTACTGGCCGAATTCTTCGAGGATGAGATGCTGGTCGGCTCTGCCTGCGCGGCACTCATCGACTCTCGCATCCACGGAATCCGCGAACAGTTCGACGGCCCGAGTCGGATCCGCGAGGCCATGCTCCAGGCAAACAGACCGCACTGAGCGGTGGCTGCCCACCGTCCGCGGGCGTGGTTTATACTCTGAACAGATTGAACAGGGGGAGGCCCCGGTGGTCACTGTTCGCGTTCTGGTCGCATTGTTCGTTTCATCCATCGCGCTCACGGTCGAGGCGGAGACCTTCGAAAGCGCTGCCTTCACCCCCTACCGAATCGATCTCCCCCTTGGAACGCCTGCCAACCAGGTGCTCGAGAAGATGCGCGAACAGGGCTTCGAGTTCGCCACCGCTGAAGATGCCGCCGGGTTCGATTTCGGGACGTCGAAAAAGGTCGCCGTGATCCAGGTGCAAGGCTTCGACCTGGCAGATTCGGTGATCCGGGTCACTGCCAACATGGGAAGCGCGCTGCGCTGGAGTTCCAACGACGTGGTTCTCGGCCTGCGCGAGGATGCGCTCTCCTTCGTGCACGAAGCGGCAGTGCTGCCGGCCCGCGAAGCCCGTCAGGCTTTCGACGAGCTGCTGGCGACGCTGGGCCCCGCCTACGGAACCGAGCCGGTTGGTGAGTTTCCGAAGCTCCTGGTCACCGATTTCGCGCTGTTGACCCTGGGCCGCAGCGAGCAGGGCATCCGGGCCGTTCCTGTGGCCCCGCGCGAAACCCTGCATGCCAATGTCCAGTATTGGCTCAACGAAACAGCCGGCACCGCGGTCTACCTGCTCCCCGTTTTTGCCAATCCCACCGAACGCTACCTCGGGGTGACGAGCTTCTTCCGCTGCGTCTATCCCAGCCTTGCCCCGTCAGAAGCGGCCTGCGACTGAAGCTCACCTCCGGCGGCTACTCGCCGTAACCCTCCGGCAGGGTCATCCCCAGGGTCTCCACCAGAAAAGCCCAGCGATCGGCATAGTCGTCGATGATCTTCTCCGTGGGCGTGCCGGCACCGTGCCCGGCCCGAGTCTCGATGCGGATCAGGGTTGGCGCCGGGCCCGTGTCCTTGGCCTGAAGCATGGCAGCATATTTGAAGCTGTGACCGGGAACCACGCGGTCATCCGTGTCCGCGGTGGTGACCATCACCGCCGGGTACTCGGCGCCTTCCTGGACGTTGTGGTACGGAGAGTAAGCGTAGAGCGCCTTGAACTCCTCCGGATTCTCGGCTGAACCGTAGTCGTCGACCCAGAAACGGCCGGCGGTGAACTGGTGGAAGCGCAGCATGTCCATTACGCCAACGGCGGGAATGGCCGCGCCGAACAGGTCTGGTCGCTGGTTGACCACCGCACCCACAAGCAACCCACCGTTGCTGCCGCCGAACACGGCCAGCTTGTCCGGATTGGTGTAGTTTTCGGCGACCAGGTACTCGCCGGCGGCGATGAAGTCGTCGAACACATTCTGCTTCTGAAGCTTGGTACCGGCCTTGTGCCATTCCTCGCCATACTCGCCGCCGCCACGAATATTGGCCACGGCGTATACGCCGCCCATTTCCATCCAGGCCAGCCGGGTGATCGAGAACGACGGCGTCAGCGAGATATTGAACCCGCCGTAGCCATACAGCAGGGTCGGGTTCTCGCCGTTCCGCTCGATGCCCTTCTTGTGGGCGATGAAAATCGGGATCTGGGTGCCGTCCTTGGACTCGTAGAAGGTCTGCTTGACCTCGTAGTCGTTCGGATCGAAATCGACGTCGGCCTGCTTGAACAGCGTAGATTCGCCGGATGCGACGTCGTAGGCGTAAATCGTGGGCGGCGCATTGAAGCTCGAGTAGCTGTAGAAGGTCTTGCTGCTCCCGGCGTCACCGTAAAATCCACCCGCTGTTCCGACCCCGGGAAGATCGACGGTCCGCACCTGGTTGCCCTCCAGGTCGAACACGATCACCTCGGAACGGGCATCCTTCAGATAGTCGCCGACCAGGAAATCCCCGATGCGGCCGACGTCGGTGAGCACCGACTCGGCTTCGGGAATGACCTCGGTCCAGCCGGCCTCGGGATCGGTGATATCGATGGACACCACGCGCCCTTTCTGGGCGTCGTTCGTGGTCCGGAAATAGAACCGGGTGTCGACGTTGTCGATGAACTCGTAGGCGTAATCAAAGCCTTCGATGAGCATCACCGGCTCGCTGTCGGCCTGCTGGAGATCCTGGTAGGCCACCTGGTAGCGGTCGTCAGTACCTTTCCAGATGGTAATGACCAGGTAGCGACCATCGTCGGAAACGGCCGGCGCAAAGCCCCAATCGGGATGGTCCGGCGTTTCGAAAACGAGCCGGTCTTCTTCCTGGCTGGTGCCCACCGTGTGGAAAAAGACCTCGTGGTCATGATTGAGGCTCTGGAACTCTTCGCCTTCCTGGGGTTCCGGATAACGCGAATAGTAGAAACCGGAACTGTCCGCCGCCCAGCTGATAGGCGAGAACTTCATCCACTCGACCCGGTCTTCCAGTTCCTCACCGCTCTCGATGTCCAGCACCTTGATCGTCCGCCAGTCGGATCCGCCGTCCTGGATGGCCATGGCGAGATATTTGCCGTTGGGGCTGGCCACGGCCGAAGCCAACGCCACCGTGCCGTCCTCGGACCATTGGTTCGGATCGACCACCAGCTGCGGCTCGCTGTCCAGCGATTCCTGCATGTAGAGCACGTCCTGGTTCTGCAGACCGTCGTTGCGGTCGTAGAAGATCCGGCCGCCCTTGTAATAAGGCGTCCCGTACTTCTCGTAGTCCCAGAGTTCGGCCAGTCGCTCGCGGATCACCGGGCGTTCTTCGATGCTCTCGAGGTAGGCGAAGGTGACCTCGTTTTGGGCCTCGACCCAATCGGCAACCTGCTCGGACTCACGGACATCCTCTTCCAGCCAACGGTAGGGATCGGCCACTTCGGTTCCGTGGAAATCATCGACCTGGTCGACCGTGTTGGTTTCCGGGTACTCGAACTTCTCGATCGGCGCTGTCTGCGTGTCCGTGACCTCTGCGGCCGGTTCAAGGGTCTGGGTTGCTTGGTCTTCTTCCGCGGACTGTTGGCCGCAGGACACGAGGGCGATGCTCATGATCAGGATGGCTGACTTCTTTTGCATGGGGGAATTCCGGTGGATTTTCATCCTGACTCACGTGGGGTCGGGGGGCCGGAAAGACAACAAATGGCCAGCTCAAACGGCGGAGCTTCGCTTTTCCTTCAATGCCTACTCGAAGCCGTTCCTGAAGATCAGTTGGGTTCCGCGCAACAGGACAACAGTGCCCTCGTCGCGCGTGGCGGGCGCACCGACGATGATCTGTTCCCCCGATATGGCGATCGATGCGCCGAATGCGTCTTCATCGTCCTCGACGTCATACCGGGCCTTCTGAGCCAGCGAGTCTGCGATGAAGGTGTAGAAGGCACCGACGTTGGCGACTCCGGGAGCGCCTGCAGCGACGGTATTGGTTTCCGCATCAATGGACACGGCTGCACCGAGTCGATCGCCTGGACTGGAATCGTCTGCCGTCATTCGTCCCGTCTGCGTGATCTGACTGCTGGGATCGAACCGATAAATGGCGCCCTGGTCATTGTTTTCGCCGGGCGATCCGACCAGCATGACGTCGTTCTCGAGCACGACCGAGGCACCAAACTCCGATCCCGTCCCCGCATCGGATCCAGCCACGGACCCGATTTCGCTCAGGTTCCCCTCGATGATGTCGAACAGGGAAACGGACCCGGAAACCGCCTGTCCGACCTGCGAGTTCGGTGAACCCACGGCGATCTTGCCACCGCCGGTGCTGACCGCCGCCCCGAATCGTTCACCGGGCTGGGGGTCCGGGGGTTGGGCGCGCCCCATGAAGACCCAGTTGCCGCCTTCCAGGTCGAAGACATGGGCCTTGCCGGACTCGCCTTCCGCGGGTGCGCCGACTACGAGCATGCCTTGGTCAATCGCCACGGCCGTTCCGAACTCGTCACCATCGGTCTCACTGCTGGTCAGACTCTGCTTGAACTGCCATTCCTGATTGACCCGCTGGAAGATGGCGGCCCGAAGCGGTTGCAGCCCGCTGCCTTTCGGGACCACCGGGTCGCCAGGCGCGCCGATGACCAGCGTGTCACCGTCGATTGCCACGGAGGTGCCGAATCGTTCGGTCACGAATCCGTCCGGAATGGGGATGCGACCTTCGAGCACCTGCTCGCCCCCCTCGAGGCGGTACGAATAGACGGCACCGCCGCCTTC
>JAWVZU010000287.1:0-4423 GCA_033722075.1 Lysobacterales bacterium | reverse complement strand
TTAGGCATGGATGACCCGATTCCGTCCCTCGTGCTTGGCCCGGTACAGGGCCGCGTCCGCGCGATCGTAGAGCTGGGTGAGGTTTTCCGTCGGCGAGCAGCGCGGTGCGATGCCGAAGCTCATGGTAGCGTAGATCTCGGCATCGCCCACCCGGAAATCGCCCAGCCGATCGCGGAACTCATCGAGCATCGCCTCACTCTCCTTCACGCCCTTGCCCGGCAGGGCCACGCCGAACTCCTCGCCGCCGATACGACCGACGATGCACCCGTCGCCGAAACACTCGCGCAGCCGCGCGCCGACCCGGCGCAGCACCTCGTCGCCGGCGCCATGGCCGTGGGTGTCGTTGACCTGCTTGAAGTGATCGATATCGCCGAGGATGAGGGTAAACGGCTGGTTCGAGTCGCTGGGGTTTTCCAGCGCCTTCGTGGCCAGCGCGAAGAAATGGGTGTGATTGTTCACCCCGGTGAGGCCGTCACGGCGCGACAGGCTCTGGTAACGACGCCGGTCCCGCTTGGCCTGGATCAGCAGCAGGACCAGCATGACGAGCACGACAGCCCCCAGACCGGATCCGACCAGGGCGAGCCGCGCCTGCTGTCGGCGGCTCTGCAGTTCGAGTTCGCTGACCCGCGCCTGCTCCCGGGCCAGGGCCAGCTGCTGGACCGTGTGTCTGAGGTCGAACTCCACTTCGAGGTAGGCGAGCCGCCGGGCGCGTTTTTCTTCCAGGAACTGCTCCCGCGCCGCCATGTACTGATCGTAGTGACTGAGCGCACGCTCCAGATCGCCGCTACGACGCGCCAGTGACGCGAGCATCTCGTGGGCCTCGGCAAGGTACTCGGCGTTGTCGTCTTCGGCATATTGAGGCAGGCCGGCGTTCAGCAGTTCGACCACACGCTCGTCGTTCTGCCGATCGTATTCCAGGCGGGCCCAGTAGAGTCGCGCTTCGGCCAAACCACTCTGGTAGTCCGTTCTCTCCAGTCGCTCGACGCCTTGTTCGAACAACGCGGCCGCTTCCGCATGATCGCCGCGCATCCGGAGGAGATCGGCCAGGCCCACTTCCGCAACGCCGGCGATCAGTTCTTCGTCGGCAGCCAGGCAGTGCTGAATACCCTGCCGGTAGAGGGGCGCTCCGGCATCCAGGTCGCCGGCCACTTTGTGGACATAGGCCAGCCGGACCTCGGCCGAGCATTGTCGCCGGTTGTCGCCCGCCGCACGGGCGACTCTCGTTGCCAACTCGCCATACTGGAGCCCTCGCTCCAATTCTCCGACCTGCGTGTAGACATAGGACGCGAGGCTATAGACGCCGTCGTCGCTTGCCAGTTGCTCCCGCTCGAGCAGCGCCAGCGCCTGACGCAGGAATGCAAAGGTCTCTTCGAAGCGACGTGCCAGGACAGCGACATTGGCGGCCAGCCGCAGCATGCGGTTGCGGTTGACAGGCGACATGTCGCGCTCGAGCGCGGCCTCCAGGCGCTCCAGGGCCTCGTCCAGTTTCCCGGCCAGGGTCAGGTTGCGTGCTTCGAGATAGACGAATTCGGCATATTGATCGGCATCGGCCAGCTCGAGATGAGGCCGAAGCTCATCGAGGATCGCCTGCGACTCGCGCCAGGGTGCCGTCGTATTGAGTTGCTTGGCCAGCGCCAGGCGCTCGGCGAATTCCTCCGCGTCCAGGGACAGCGCCGGTGATGTCGCGCCCAGGGCCAACACCACAAGAACGGCCCATAGACCCGGACGGCACATGATGGCCAGCGACGTATGGATCAGTCGTAGTCGGGCGCCTGAACGTGTCCGTTGGACTTCAGTTCGTCCAGTCCGCTCAGGCGCTTGAGCGTGGGCACGTCCTTGTTGAGCATGGCCTCCATGGCCTCGTCGCCGAGTTCGTAGCGCCCCATGACCGCCTTCGGATCACGCTCGTACTCTCGCTGCAGTTCGGCGTGCTGACCCAGGTCGATCAGGAGTTTCTTCAGTCCGGACATGGCGACTTCTTCCCCTTGTATTGACAAACCCGGCGAGTATAGAAGGTGCTCTCCGCTAAGACTAGCGCGCACCCGGCACCCGGATTGGGCACAATGGCCCGCAGCGCTGATCGAAGTGGGCCCATCAAAATCGTGCAGATCCGAACCGCAACCCGCTCCGACCGGGACGACGTCCGCCGGGTCCATTGGAATGCCTTTCCGGCCGACGAGCGGGACATCGTCTCGGAACTGGCCGTAAACCTGCTCACCGATGAAACCGCGCCGCCGACGATCGCCCTGGTGGCCGAAACCGGAGAAGGCATCGCCGGGCATATCGCCTTCAGTCCCGTGAAGATCGGTGGCAATCACGACCTGCCGGGCTACATCCTCGCGCCCCTGGGCGTGGATCCCGACTGCCAGGGGCACCGGATCGGCTCCGGCCTGGTGGAGGCCGGCATCCGCAAGATCTCGGAAATGGGCGTCGCCGTCCTGTTCGTGTACGGCGATCCCGAGTACTACGGCAGCTTCGGCTTCGGCACCGATGCGGCTGCTCGCTTTATTCCGCCCTACCCCCTGCAATATCCTTTCGGGTGGCAGGCACTCGCCCTGGATGATCGCGCGCAGGGATCCCAGCCGGTCGAGATCGAGTGCGTCCCATCGCTTTCAAATCCGACACTCTGGTAATGAACAATCCCCTCACCATCGACATCTGGTCCGACATCGCCTGTCCCTGGTGCTGGATCGGCAAGCGGTCGCTCGAAGAAGCCCTCGGGCAATTCGACGGGGACGTGGAGATCCGCTGGCACGCCTTCGAGCTGAACCCGAATGCGCCGCGCACGGCACCCGATTCGGTCGACTATGCGGAACGGCTGGCCGAGAAATACGGCACGACCAAAGCCGAGGGCCAGGCCTTCATCGACCGCATGGTCGCCGCCGGAGAAACGCGCGGCCTGGAACTGCGCTTCGACCGGATCCGCCCTTCGAACACCTTCGATGCCCACCGCCTGCTGGCCCATGCCCACGCGCAAGGGCTCCAGACTGAACTCAAGGAACGCCTGTTCCGGGCCTATCTCCATGAGGGTGGTTCCATCGCGGACCACGACACCCTGGTCGAGCTTGCGGCCGAGGTGGGGCTGGACGCCGATGGCGCGCGGGAAGTCCTGGAAGGCGATTCCTTTGCCGAGACGGTCCGGGCAGAGGAAACAACGGCGTACCGGCTTGGCATCACTGGCGTCCCCTGCTTCGTCTTCGCCATGAAGACCGGCGTTTCCGGGGCGCTGCCGCCCGAAGTGTTGGTGGAGATGATGCAAGAAGCCGCCGATTCAGCCGAAACGCAACGACCAGTCACACCGTCATCCTCGGGCGCTGAAGCCGAGTAATTCGTCATCCTCGGGCGGCGTAGCCGACCCGGGGATCCAGAGTCCTCAAATCCCGCTCCTGGATGCCCGCCTGCGCGAGCATGACGAAAGAGGGGGCAACCGCCCAACAAAACCGTCATCCTTCCTCGGCGAAGCAGAGTAATTCGTCATCCTCGGGCGGCGTAGCCGACCCGGGGATCCAGAGTCCTCAAATCCCACTCCTGGATGCCCGCCTGCGCGAGCATGACGAGATGCGATGACCGCCTCAACCCAACGTCGTCCTCGGGCGGCACAGCCGACCCGGGGATCCAGAGTCCTTAAATCCCACTCCTCGATACCCCCTGCGCGAGCATGACGAAGCGGTGCGGTGGCCGGTCAGGCTCTGTTCGAGTCAAGCCCCCGGGGTTGGCAAACCGCCCTGAACGGCGCCGGTTGCTCCAGCAACCGCTCGAGCTCTTCGGCCGGAACCGGCGGAGAGAAGAGATAGCCCTGGAACCGCCGGCAGCCCAGTTGGCGGAGCACGCGAAACTGCTCCTCGGTTTCGACGCCTTCCGCCACGACGGCCAGGCCAAGACCTTTTGCCATGGTCACAATGGCCGCAACCAGGTCCGCATCGTTCTGGTTTTCCACGATGTCTTCAACGAAAACACGATCGACCTTCAGTACATCGAGGGGGAATCGCTTGAGGTAGGCCAGCGAGGAGTAGCCGGTGCCAAAGTCGTCGACCGCCAGCTTGATCCCGAGCGATTTCAGCGCGCCCAGCGCGACCAGCACCTGGTCGGGGTCGTCCATGACCACGCCTTCGGTAATTTCCAGGGCCAGCCGGTTGCCGCGCACCCCGGCTTCCCGCAGTGCACCCGCCACGAACCCGGGAAGGTCCGTCGTCCTGAGCTGGTGGGTGGAGATATTGGCTGCCACCACCAGATGATCGTACCCGGCCTTCGCCCACGTACTAAGCTGGCGGCAGGCTTCGCGGATCACCCAGTTGCCAACGGTGTTGATCAGGCCGCTCTCTTCGGCCAGCGGAATGAAGTCGTCCGGCAGCAACAGGTTCAGCTCGGGATGCTGCCACCGGATCAGCGCCTCGACACTCACTATTTGCCCGCTGCGACCGTC
>JAWVZU010000286.1:0-4439 GCA_033722075.1 Lysobacterales bacterium | reverse complement strand
GTCCGCCGAGCCGGAGTCAGGCTGACCCACAGGAAAAGCAGCAATACCCAGGCAAACATGAGCTCCTGCAGTTCGGCAAGGCGGAAATTAAGCAGTTGCGGCAGCGTTGCGTCGAACCCGTCGGCGATGCGCTCGGGCAGTCGAACGAGGATGGCCAGCAGGCCGGGCACCGCCAGTCGGCGATCAGCCCAGAGAAAGTCCCAGCGGCCCCAGCGACGGCGGAGCGGCGGCGAAAACGCCATGACGGTCAGGCCCAGCACCCACAGTTCGAGCAACAGGCGGGGCTTCTGGTCGAACCAGCTGGAGATGTTGTGGATGTTGGTTTCCTGCTGATCGTTGATCCGGCTGACCGGGTCGGGGGTGGCCCAGCCGAACAGGTGCTGGCCCCAGCTCACTTCCTCGCCGGCAAAATAGACGCAGCCCAGGGTGAGGGCCACCAGCCAGACGCGACCCATTCCCGCGTGACGAGACTGGGCCAGAAAACCCAGGACGACGGCGGGGAGGAGCAGGAAGAAGGTGGACAGTTCGATCAGACCCTGCTCGCCCATCATCCACTGCTCGAAAGATGCTGGGGATGCGGTCGCCCTGACCGCAAGAACGGCTGCCACGGACGAAAGTGGCGCGGCGATGCACAACCACATCGGGGGGTGCTGGTTGCTCAATAGTGGCGGTTCCCTGTACACTTGGCGGTCTTTGTTTTTGGATTGGCGCGTCAACCGCGCCGCAACAGGAAGTCTATAGCCATGAAGCAAGGTATTCATCCGGAATATCGTGAGGTGGTGTTCCAGGATCCGGGCGCCGAGTTCGCATTCCTGACCCGCTCGACGGCAAACAGCAACGAGACCATCAAGTGGGAAGACGGCAACGAATATCCACTCATCAAGGTGGAAATTTCCAGCCGCTCACATCCGTTCTACACCGGCAAGCACAAGATCGTCGATTCCGGCGGACGGGTCGACAAGTTCAACAAGCGTTATCGTCGCGGCGGCAAGAAGTAAACCCGCCGGTCCCACCTCGCTTGGAATCGGACGACCCGCCGCATGATCACGATCATGTCGCGGGTCCGTCACATCGCTATACTATTCTTTTCGTCCCGCAATCGGGACGCGCAATGCAGTGTCCTGCGTCCATCTGGTCTTCTGGAAGGAGAACAACGTGGCTTCTGAAAAGCTGATCGTTACCGATGAATCAACCGGCAAACGGGCAGAGTGCCCGGTAATCGAGGGGTCCATGGGCCTGCCGACCATGGACATCAAGACACTGCCCAAGGACCTCGGCTACTTCACTTACGATTCGGGTTTCGCCGCTACGGCCGCCTGCCGCAGCGCGATCACGTTCATCGACGGCCAGGAAGGGACCTTGCTGTACCGCGGCTACCCGATCGACCAGCTGGCCGAGAAGAGTTCCTTCATCGAGGTGGCCTACCTCCTGATGAACGGTGAACTGCCGAACTCGGAGGAACTTGAGTCCTTCCGGCGCGAAATCACCTATCACACCATGATTCACGAGTCGATGAAGACCTTCATCGACGGCTTCAACTACGACGCCCATCCGATGGCCATGATGGTCAGCGTCGTGGGATCGCTGGCCGCGTTCTACCACGATTCGCTGGACATGAAGAACCCGGCCCACCGGCGGCTGGCGGCGGTTCGGCTGATCGCCAAGATGCCGACCATTGCGGCGGCCTGCTATCGGCACTCGATCGGCTGGCCGACCACCTATCCGCGGAACAATCACAACTACACCGCGCGGCTGTTGGACATGATGTTCTCGGTACCGGCCGAGCCCTACAAGATCAACGACGTGGCAGCGCGGGCACTCGACCTGCTGTTCATCCTCCATGCTGATCACGAGCAGAACGCCTCCACGTCGACTGTGCGCCTGGTCGGCAGCACCGGCGCGAACCCCTATGCGTGCGTGTCAGCGGGCATCGGCGCCCTCTGGGGACCGGCCCATGGGGGAGCCAACGAGGCCGTGCTGCGGATGCTGAATGAAATCGGCGACGTCTCCAACGTGGCCAAGTACATCGACCGCGCCAAGGACAAGGACGATCCGTTCCGCCTGATGGGCTTTGGGCACCGGGTCTACAAGAACTACGACCCGCGCGCGACCATCATCCGCGAGACGTGCCACGAGGTTCTCGAGGACCTGGGAGCCAGCGATCCGCTGCTGGAACTGGCCATGAAGCTCGAAGAGATCGCCCTCGAGGACGACTACTTCGTCTCCCGCAAGCTTTATCCCAATGTCGATTTCTATTCGGGCATCATCTACAAGGCGTTGAACATCCCCACCAGCATGTTCACGGTGATGTTCGCCATCGCCCGGACTGCCGGCTGGGTATCCCAGTGGATGGAACAGCACGAAACGCCGGATACCCGTATCGGACGGCCCCGCCAGGTCTACACCGGTCCGGGCCCGCGCGACTACGTGCCCGTCGACCAGCGGTAAGAAAGCCCCGGTTTATCGCCCGCGGGGATGCTCCAGCCACCTTCCGGCAACGGGACTGAAGCTGTTCCCGTCCGGCCCCAGGAACTCGAAGGGTACGGAGACGAGTTCTCCGCCGGCGTTGCGCTGGATGACGAAGTGGAGGTGCGGGCCGGTGACGTAGCCGGTACTTCCAGACAGCCCAAGCAATTCTCCGGCGGCAACCGCCTGGCCCGGCTTTACCGCAACACTCTCGACCTGGAGATGGGCGTAGACGCCCATGGTGCCGTCCGCGTGCAGGATCCGCACGTTGTTTGCGCGGGCCCCGTAGCGCTTCATGTCCTTGCCGCCCTTGAAGAAATCCTCCTGCGCATTCATGACGATCCCGCCCCTGGCGGCCAGCACCGGCGTTCCCTCGGGCATGGTCAGGTCCACGGCATGGTATCCGTGCGGCTCCTGGTGGCTGGCGATGCCGCCGAACGCCTGGCCGATGTAGAAGCGTGCGCCCGCCCGGAACGGCGGCCGATAAAGGTAGGGCTCGGGCTGCGCTTCCGGATCCCCGGGGGTCGGGGCATAGGCCAGTCGGTAACCCCAGGCGGCGTTCGGATCCGCCGCCCGGATGGTCAGGATCTCCGCCTCACCGTAGCTCTCCAGGACCACCGATGACGGGAGACGAGGCTCACTGACGACGTTGTAGTCCTCGGTGAACTCGAGGCGCAATTCCACCGGTCCGTACCAGCGATTGAAGGCCGAGATGAGCATGCGGTCGCCCCGGCGCTCCCGGCGAAGATTGACCATCGGCCGGTTTTCCGCCTCAACCAGCCAGGAATCGACCTGTTCCTCCGTATCCGGCGGCCGGTCGGTGAAATGAACGATTCCGTTCTCGTCGGTGTACTTGTAGAGCCGCTTGGCCCCGGCAAGGCTCGGCGCGGCCAGCAACACCAGCAACGCGATGAGCAGGCCAGTTCGCCCCATCAACACTCGACCACGTTGACGGCCAGCCCCCCGCGAGAGGTCTCCTTGTACTTGGTTTTCATGTCGGCGCCGGTGTCGCGCATGGTCTTGATCACCTTGTCCAGCGGTACCCGGTGCTTGCCGTCGCCGCGCAACGCCATCCGGGTGGCATTGATGGCTTTGATTGCCCCCATGGCGTTGCGTTCAATGCAGGGAATCTGGACCAGCCCTCCGATGGGATCGCAGGTCAGCCCCAGGTTGTGCTCCATGCCGATCTCGGCAGCATTTTCGACCTGGGCCATGGTGCCCTTGCGCGCCGCCGTCAGCCCCGCAGCCGCCATGGAACAGGCCACGCCCACCTCCCCCTGGCAACCGACTTCCGCGCCGGAAATCGACGCATTTTCCTTGTAAAGGATGCCGATTGCGGCGGCAGTCAAGAGGAAATCGAAAATGCCCTGCTCGCTCGATTCGCAGAAGCGGTCGTAGTAGAGCAGCACGGCCGGCATGATCCCGGCCGCCCCGTTGGTCGGCGCGGTCACGACCCGCCCGCCGGCGGCGTTCTCCTCATTGACGGCCAGCGCGTAGAGGTTCACCCAGTCCATCACCGTCAGCGGATCCTTCATGCCCGATTCGGGCCGGTCGGAGAGGCGCCGGTACATCTCCGGCGCTCTCCGCTTCACGTTCAGTCCGCCGGGCAGTTCGCCGGGCGACTCGATCCCCCGTTTCACGCACGCCTGCATGGCGTCCCAGATTTCCCGCAGCTTGGCGTAGACTTCCTGCTCCTCCCGCCAGGCCTGTTCGTTGGCCAGCATGATCTGGGCAATGGTCATGTCATGTTCGGCGCAGAGCGCCAACAGTTCATCGGCCGTCTTGAAGGGGTAGGGCACGGGCGTGGTGTCGGCCACGATCCGGTCTTCCGCCGCCTGATCATGGTTGACGACGAACCCGCCGCCCACGGAATAGTAGTCACGGCTCAGCAGAACCTTCTGATCCTCCTCGAAGGCGATGAAGCGCATGCCGTTCGAGTGGTGTGGCAGGCGTTCCCGCTTGTGGAACACGAG
>JAWVZU010000285.1:0-4469 GCA_033722075.1 Lysobacterales bacterium | reverse complement strand
TCGGTGATCACGACCGTCACCATGGCGCTCGCACACAGCACCGGGTCCCCGTCATCACAGACCTCGTAGACGAAGCTGTCCGAGGCTCCTTCGGTTGCGTCATGCTGGTACGTGAACCTGCCGTCTGCGAACAATTCCAGCGTGCCGGACGTGGGCTGCGTGAACGGGATGAGGGTCAGGGCCAGGGGATCACCGTCCGGATCGTCATCGTTGTCCAGGAGGCTGAAGTCCGCCTCGAAGGTATCCCCTTCGGCCACGGAGAACAGGTCGTCTTCCGGTGTCGGCTGCTGGTTGGACGATGCGGTGATCGAGATGGTGACCTGCTGATGGGCGCAGCTGTCCGGCTCGCCGGCGACGCACGCAGCGTAGATGAAATGATCTTCCGCGGCGTCGTCTCCGGCGTGGGTGTATTCGAAGGACCCGTCGGAGAACAGGGCAACGGTCCCGTGCTCGGGCGCGCCGAAGACTTCGGTGGAAAGGGCCAGCGTCAGGCCGCTCGGATGGGCATCATTGTCCAGCAGGCTGGTGCTGTCGCCGTTGACCCGGTTGGTCGTTCCTCCCGGCGCAACCACGGTGATGTCCGGTCCGGGAGCCGGAATGCGAACCTGGGAGAAGGTCCAGTTGAAGTCGCCGTTGAAAAACGCATCGGCGCTGATGATGACGGCCGCCTGATCGGCCAGGGACACTCCGGCCGAGACCTGACAGACGGCAAATCCCGTCTGGGCATCGTTGAACGACACGTTGATGTCGCAGGCGCCGGATCCGCTGATGCCGCCATAGACCATCTGCACCGTGTAATCATCTCCCGTGCCGGACAAGCGGTCGATGCCACTGCGAGCGTAGCGCAGGGTGGTTACATCGTCGGCGGCCAGCGACCGCTGCACCTCGTCGGTGAAAGTGCCCTGCTGCATGACCGCTTCGCTGTTGTCCACCCCATAGATGCTCGCGCCGACCTGTCGTGCCGCGTTGGCGGCGAATTCGTCGGTCCCCGGGAGCTGGTCCAGGTCGCGGCTGTAGGTCATGGCGTCCACCATGGCGGGGACACGGAACGGGTTGTTCACCGCGATCTCGAAGTAATGCAGATTGACGTCATCCCCGCGCCGATCGTCCGGTGAGCCGATGACGTTGTCCGACCCGTCGTTCACGTCGAAGACGCCGTTGTTGCCGGGCAGCGCCTTGGTGTAGTCCTGATCGGCGTCGGCAAGGCCGGATTCGGTGGCGGCGTTGGGATGGTTGAGCCCAAGACAATGACCCACTTCGTGAAGGGCAACGGATTCGAAGTCCACGCTGTTGGCAGGGATGTCGTTTGCCCCGCCCAGCCGCAGATTGGGAGAGACCGGGACGAGCAGATTGAACCGATCGACGATGTTCTGCACTGGGACCTGCAACAGACCGGCATCGGGACTGCCCGGCACGATGCAGACCTGCACCGTGATCTGACCGCCGCTGCCGTCGTAGCCGGCGGGATGGGTGACCAGGTCCGGTTGCGGCCCCTGGCCGTCAATGTCCTGCTCGGTCAGGGAGAACGCACCACCCCAGGCAAGGGGGCTTGTCAACAAGCCAAGAAGTGTCAGGAGCGGCCACGAGCGACTGGCGGGCCGGCGGACGATGACCGACCCGGATTCGCCGCGCGCAGCAACACATGTGCGGGTGTAGCTCACTCGCTATTGATACTACATGAGGATGCGCCCCGACAGCTGTCCGAATCTTCGCGCACTTGTCATGAATTTGATTTAATGGCGACGCGGATGAACGTCGAAGAAGTCAAGGTGCCGGTCGAGAAGCTCAAGCTGGGCATGTACGTGTCCCGGCTGGACCGTCCGTGGCTCGACAGCCCCTTCAACTTCCAGGGCTTCCCGCTCAACAACGTCGAGCTCATCGAGCAGATCAAGGCCGTCTGCGAATTCGTTTACGTCGACGTAGAGCGCAGCAGCGACAAGGCGGCGCTGATCAAGCACCGCATGGGTATGTCTTCGCCGCAGAAAGTGGACGACGAAACGGCGAAGAAGAAGCCGGTCAAGCGAGACAAATATGCCCGGATGGCGCAGAAGTCGAGTCGCCGGTTCGGGGAATGGGGTCTCGACCAGGACATGGTCCCCGCCGGACGGGTTCTCAAGACAGGGCGCGGCGAGCAGTACACCGACCAGGTCGAGATCGAGGAAGAGCTCAAGCCGGCCCGCCAGGCGCTGGACACCTGCGTGGAGACGGTCCGGGAGTCGTTCGAAACGCTGCGCCAGACCGGCGAGCTGGACGCGGAACAGATCGGGCAGGCGGTCGAGGGCGTCGTCAGCAGCATCAGCCGCAACCCGGATGCCCTCATCTGGCTCGCGCGGCTGGGGGACGCCAGCGACTACACCTATCGGCATTGCATCAACATGTCGATCTGGTCCGTGGCGCTCGGTCGACAGATCGGGCTGCCGCCCGACGACCTGCAGGTGCTCGGCCAGGGGTCGCTCTACTGCGACCTCGGCAAGGCCAAACTTCCGGGTCAGCTGCTGCGCCGGGCGGGCCCCCTGGCGCCATGGGAGACCCAGATGGTCCGCCTGCACGTGGACTATGCGCTGGAGATCCTCGAGGAATGCGAGGGGCTGGATCCCGCGGTACTCACGACCGTCGCCCAGCATCACGAGCGCTACGACGGCAGCGGTTATCCGTTGGGCCTGGCCGAATCGAAGATCGACCTCTACGGGCGGATCGCGGCCATCGCCGACTGTTTCGATGCGATGACCAGCGACCGATGCTACAAGGATGGTGTGCCTATAAGCGACGCGATCCGCGAGATGTACTGGGCCCGGGGCAGGCACTTCCAGCCGGAACTGCTCGAGGAATTCATCCACTCCATCGGCCTTTATCCCGCCGGCACCCTCGTGGAGCTTTCCAACGGGGCGGTGGGGGTGGTCATCGGCCAGTCCCGGGTGCGGCGCCTGCGACCGCGAGTGATGATGTTGCTGGACACCGAGAAGGAGCAGCTCTCGCACTATCCGGTGGTCGACCTGATGCAGGAAGACAAGGACCAGGACGGACAGAGCCTGCATATCATCCATGACCTGAAGCACGGCGCGTACGGGCTGGACCCGGCGCAGTACTTCTTCTGAACCGCCCATGAGCAAGCCGGTCGGCGGAAGGCTGCACTTCGCGGGGCGTGAAGGCCTGATCGGTTACCTGTCCGGGCGGCGCAAAGAGGGCACCCTCTTCGTCGTCGAACTCCAGCGCTTCTCCGAATACGCCATCGTCCTCGACGAAAAGGATCTGCGGCGCCTGCTCGAAGAACTGTGGCAGACTTTCGAAGCCTACCTGCAACAGCGGGCCCAGGTGGTGCGTATCGACACCAGTCAGTTCGCGATCATCTGGTCGCAGGTGCTCAATCCGGGTCAGGCGGCGCTGGCCGCGACGCGCATCCTGGAACAGCTCCGCCACCTGGCCTTCTGTCGCAACGCGGCGCTGCAGATCCGGCCGCGACTCGGCATCGCGAGCGGGTGCGGCGGACAGGAAGCGAGCCGTGAGTGGGTCCTGCATGCCTACCTTGCGCTTACCCAGACCGAGCGCGAGCCGCGCTTTGCAATCTTCGAGCCCGACATGGAGGACGCCTTGCTGCGCCGCTGGTCCCTGCGCCAGGCGTTGGCCAGAGCGCTGGAGGAGCAGGAATTCGAACTGTGCTACCAGCCGCGTATCGAGCTGTCCGACGGGCGCTGTTCCGGCGTCGAAGCCCTGATCCGCTGGGAACACCCGGACTTTGGGCGGGTCGGCCCGGACCAGTTCATCCCGCTGCTGGAGGAGTCCGGAGCGATCGTCGAAACCACCCAGTGGGTGCTCCACCGGTCGTCCCGGGAGCTGGGATCATGGCTGGGAGAGGATACGCGGCGCAGTTTCAGCTTCAATGTCTCGACCCGGGCGCTGGCCGATTCCGAATTTGCCGAGGCGTTGAAGCACGCGGTCGGGCTGTGGACGCTGGATCCCCGGCAGCTGGTCCTGGAGGTGACCGAAACCGCCGTCTGGGACGACCGGGAACCGAGTATCCGGGCCCTGCAGGATCTGCGCAGCCGGGGTATCCAGGTGGCCATAGACGACTTCGGAACCGGCCACGCCACGCTGGAATATCTGCGGCAGCTTCCGGCCGACGAGATCAAGATCGATCGCACGTTCGTGGTGGACATGCTCGACCGCGGGGATGATGCCTATCTCGTGCAGGTGGTGATCGATCTGGGCAAGCGCCTGGGCCTGAAGGTCATCGCCGAGGGGGCCGAAGAGCTCGAGCAGCTCCGGCGACTGCGCGACATGGGCTGCGATTGCGCACAGGGCTATGCGGTTGCGCGTCCCATGCCGCAGGCTGACCTGCTGGCCTGGACCCGTGCCAATCCCAATTTCCGATTAGACTGAGTCGAGATCAGTCCTCCTCCTGATCCTCGTGAACCAGGAACATCCGGATCCAGGTCGAGTTCGGGTGATCCGCCAGCCAGCGTCGGATTTCG
>JAWVZU010000284.1:0-4518 GCA_033722075.1 Lysobacterales bacterium | reverse complement strand
CGGTGCTTCTCGGCCTGTTTCTCGGCGGGGCAAGCTCCGCCACCGTGGTCGTCTGGCTTATCCAGGGTGACTGGCGCTGGGCCTTTCTGGCCATGCGCGTCGGGTTCTGGGGCTTCCTGCTCCCGGTCTATGGGTCCATTGCGCACCGCATGATTCCGTTTCTCACCGGCAATCAGCTGCGCCACCCACGAGCGCTGCTCCATGGCTTCGTGCTGCTGTGCATCGTCCGCCTTGCCTTGGAACTGCGCCACGCCTATCACCTGCTCTGGCTTGCGGACATTCCCCTCCTGATGCTGGTCAGCTGGGCGGGCTGGCGTTGGCGTTGCTGGCGCTCGAGAGGCAATCCACTGGCGGCTGGGTTGTGTATCGCGTGGGCAATGCTCTGGCTCGGTCTGGCCTTCGGCGTGTTCCAGGATCTTCAGCTCGCACGTACCGGTGGCTTTGTCCTCGGCCGGGCGCCGCAGCACCTGATCGGCATCGGGTTCTTCGGTGCCATGCTCGTCACGACGACGACCCGCAAGCTGCTCGATGAAAACCGGTATCGCCGGCCGCTGGTTCTTTCCGCGTTGATCGCCATCGGCGGATCATGTCTGGCGGCTCTTCTGCGGGCCGGTGCAGAGCTGGCCGTCGTCCAGGCGCCGTCGCTCATGGCGATCAGCGCCGGCCTCTGGATCGTTTCGGTCCTGCCCTGGTGCCTCGTGGTGGCGGCGATTGTCCTGAGAGCCGGTCCCGCGAGGGAAAGGAATCGGGGATAGGCGCCGGCGTGAAGCGGGTCAATCCGGGCATGGAGTCTTTTCATTCCCTCGCGGTGGCTGATCCAGTAGGCTTGCTCGCGTAAGGTCTCCGGGAGTCCGCCGATCGCCGTGTCCTTCTTTGCCGAACTGAAGCGTCGCAACGTCATTCGCGTCGCCGTGCTTTATGTGGTCAGTTCCTGGCTGATCCTGCAGATGGGCGACCTGCTGTTCGACCTGATGGGTTTGCCGGACTGGGCTCTGCGGATCGTTCTGGGGATCCTGATCCTCGGCTTTCCTGCCGCGCTGATCTTCTCCTGGATTTTCGAGTTGACCCCGGAGGGCATCAAGCTCGAGAAGGAGATCGATCGTAGTCAGTCGGTCACACCGGACACCGGTCGCAAACTCAACCTCGTCACGATTGTCGTCGTGCTGCTGGGCGTGGGAGTCATCGCCGCGGATCGCTGGATTCAACCGAACCCCGCGCGTGAAGTGCCGGGCGCGGTCGAAACCGAAGCGACTCAGCCCGAGCCGGAAGGCCCGATTTCGTCGATCGCCGTGTTGCCCTTCGAGGATTTCTCCCAGACAAAAGACCAGGAATACCTGGCCACGGGGATCGCTGATACGGTGCTGCATTCGCTGGCGCAGGTCGATGGGCTGCGAGTCGCCGCACGAACCAGTTCGTTCAAGCTGGCAGAGGAGAATGCGGACATCCGAACCGTCGGACAGCGCCTCAATGTCGGTGCTGTCCTCGAGGGCAGCGTCCAGAAAGCCGGGGATCAGCTGCGCATCATTGCCCAGCTGGTGCGGACTGGCGACGAGTTTCATCTGTGGTCGCAGACCTTCGATCGGCCGGCCGGCGACATCTTCGCCATCCAGGATGAGATCGCCGCGGCAGTGCTGGCTGCTCTGCGGGCCGACGAGTCGGTGGACGAGATCACCACAGTCGAACGCACCGATCCCGAAACCTACGAGTTGTTCCTGAAGGGCCGTCACCTCTGGCAGGAGCGGACCAACGACAGCACGCGGCGGGCCATGGAACTGCTGCGGGAAGTGGTCCGGCATGATCCGGACTATGCCGCCGGCCATTCGGAACTGGCGGTCGCCCTGCTCATGTCGGCCTGGTACGGGGGCGGTAACGAGGATGCGGTACGGGACCTGGCAGATGAGCAGGCGCGGCGCGCCCTGGAACTCGATCCGAATGATGCGATGGCCTATGCGGTGCTCGGCAGCAGCGCGCTGGATCGCGATGACTGGCCGACCGGGATCGAGTACCTGCGCAAGTCCCTCGAGATCAACGGCAACGATCCGACGGTCCATACCTGGATGGCGAATGCGCTCACTTCGGGCGCCCAGTTCAAGGAGGCGCAGTTCCACCTCGAGCGTGCGGTCGAGCTGGATCCACTGGACCTGAACGCCCGCAGCACACTGGCCGGATACCTGGCCAATATCGGGGGCGAGTTGGAGCGCGCCCAGGCGGTCGTGGAAGAAACGCTGGCCATCGCGCCGGATTCGCCTCAGGCGTGGGAAGCGGCGGGCAACCTGTACTTCGGACAGGGCCTGCTTGCCAAGGCCGCGATGGCGGATTTCAAGCGGCTGCAGCTCGATCCGGGGTCCGCCAGCCCCTATTACGGGATGCGCTCGCGGACATTCAGCCTAGGTCTGCCGGAAGCCGCGCTGGGCTGGCAGAAGCTGGTGGTTCAATTCAACCGGAGCGCATCACGTTGGTGTTCTCCCTACCTGCTCGCCCGGGAACTGGCAGAGGCCTACCTCGAATGCGCTCGGACGGCGCTGGAGCAGGGCGACGGCGAGGAGGCAGATCTGATCAGCGACCTGGGGAACGCCCTGATGATCAATGGCCGCTACGAGGACGCCCTGACCCAGTTGCTGAAGGCACGAGAGCTCTCTTCGATGAACCAGACCGAGTTGCTCGGATACCGCGAGCACATGGACCTGGCCCGGATCATCTGGCTGCGCCGGGAACTGGGGCGGGGCGAGACCGATGCGCTGGTTGCAGAGATGCAGGAGAGCGCGGAATTCGTCGCCCGCCAGTCGCCGGTGATCGCCAACTGGCCCCTTGCCATAGCCGCGCTCGTGGCCGGCGACGAGGAGAAGGCGGCGCGGCTCATTGCCGAGCTGTTGGAGAGAGTCACGGGCTCCATCGTCTACCGGGCCTACCACGAGGTGCGGCGTTACCCGATGTTCGCCAAGGTCCGCGAGCACCCGGTGTTACAGCGTGCCATGAAAGGCATCGAGGACCGCCTGGCGGGCGAAGTCGACAAGCTGCGTCGCGAGGGCGACCCACGGATCCTAGAGCCGCCGGACGATCCAGCCGAACTTGTGTCTGCATCCGAAAGGATCTGAATTCGGTCCTTCACGAAAAACGGTCTGTCACCGAGGCAGGCTATAGTCTCTTACCGTAACTCACGCGCATCCTTATGACCCGATCCACCGTCAAGAAACTCGTCATCCTCGTCTTCGCCGTCGTGGCCTTCCTGACTCTCGAGGCCTTTCTGGTGCCCTGGGTGGTCAAGGACCAGCTGGCCAAGCGCAGCGCCGAACTGGGTGTGAAGGCGACCGTCGAGCGGGTCGTCTTCAATCCGTTCCTGTGGCGTCTGGAGATCGACCGGTTCGATGCGGCGATGGCCGATGGCCCTCATCTGCTTTCCTTCGACCGGGCGGAAGTGGATCTCGGTTTCTGGAGCAGTCTCTTTCACTTTGCGCCGGCCCTCGATGGGCTGGCGCTGGATGCTCCGCGAATCACCCTGCACCGGGATGATGCCGGGCTGCACTGGCTGGACCTGGCACTCGAAGACGAGGCACAGCCGTCCCAGCCCGAGGGCGCGGCCGAACCGGTGAACCTCTACCTCGCGCGGATCGAAGTCTCCGATGGGCGAGTGGACTACAACGAGCCGGTCCATCCGACGAACTACCAGACCGCGCTGGACGACCTCGACTTCGTGCTGACCGATCTGGATACGTCCATCGACCAGCCCGGCACGGTCGGCTTCGACATCCAGCCCGAGGGTGGTGGTGAGATCCGCTTCAGCAGCGAACTGGTGGCCAATCCTTTCCAGTGGAACGGCACGCTGGAACTCGCCGGCGTGCAGCTGGCCCCGCACTGGCGTTACGTGGAGCACAGCCAGCCGATCGATGTCGCCGGCACCAT
Organism: Lysobacterales bacterium; assembly: GCA_033722075.1. Taxonomy (GTDB): domain Bacteria; phylum Pseudomonadota; class Gammaproteobacteria; order Xanthomonadales; family SZUA-38; genus JAWVZU01. The sequence goes on along the minus strand of JAWVZU010000284.1, from coordinate 618 downwards.
CGACGCCACCGTGCCGTGGCGGCTCGGGATAAGCGATGATGGATTCGACCTGGCGGTGTCCGACGCCCGCCTTGCTGCGACGGCGTTCTCGGCCACGTGGCTGGACAGCGGCGACGAGTTCCTGGGCTTTGAATCGCTGGCCGTCGGACCCGTGGCCTTCAACCTGATCGACGCCACGGCGAATCTCGGACAGATCGAGCTTTCCGGAATGGTGGGCCGTATCCGTCAGGCGGACCGCGACCGCCTGGCCCGTCTCGGGGCCAGTGAGTCGGACCCCGAGAGCGAAGAGGACGGCGACTCCGCGTTTGCGGTTCGCGTCCCTGAAGTCCGCGTCGTGGACAGTCGTATCGAAGTGAGCGACGAATCCCTGCAGCCGGCGTTTCGAGCGACCCTGGGGATTGATCAGGCCGCGCTATCGGGCTTTGATTCGGCGGACCCTCAGGCCCTGCCCCTGTCTCTTGGCGGGTCGGTCAACGAGGCATCGCTCAGCGTGGAGGGAACGCTGGCCTGGGCCGAGGGCGCCCTCGGTGCGGATATTTCGCTGGACGGATTCCAGCTCGCCGACCTGGACCCGATCATCCGAAGCCTGGTGCCGCTCTCGATCACCGGCGGCGCCTT
>JAWVZU010000283.1:0-4521 GCA_033722075.1 Lysobacterales bacterium | reverse complement strand
TCAACCAGCTGCGCAAATGGTGCCGTGCGAACTTCCTCCATTTCCTGCGCATGCGGGAGTGGTCCGACATTCGCCGCCAGCTCCTCGAGCGGGCCCGCGAAGCCGGTTGGTCGGTCAACGCCAGGCCGGCGAGCTACGCGGCCATCCACCGGGCGCTGTTGACCGCGTTCCTGGGGCAGGTCGGTTGCAAGGACGACGAGGACTACCAGGGCACCCGGAACCACCGGTTCAACATCTTTCCGGGTTCGGGACTGCAGAAGAAAGGCCCGAAATGGCTGGTGGCTGCGTTCCTACTGGAGACCTCCCGGGTGTTCTCGCTGGTCAACGCGAAGGTCGAACCGGAGTGGATTGAACAGGCCGCAGCTCACCTGGTCAAGCGGCATCATTTCGAGCCCTACTGGTCCAGAAAGGCGGGCCGTGTCCTGGGCTATGAACAGGTCACACTCTACGGCTTGCCGTTGGTGACCCGGCGGCGGATCCACTATGGGGCACGCGAGCCTGCCGAGGCCCATCGCCTGTTCCTGCTCGAGGCCCTGGTGAGGGACCAGCTGGGCGTCGACGCGCCTTTCGTTCATCACAACCGCAAGCTGGTCGAGGAGATCCAGGGGCTGGAGGAGAAGCAGCGGCGTCGGGACCTGCTGGTCGACGAGGCTATCCGCGAGAAGTTCTTCGCGAGCCGGGTTCCCGAGGCCATTCACGAACGCAAGTCCTTCGAGAAATGGCGGCGCAAGGCCGAAGCCGAACAACCGAGACTGCTTTTCTACACCGAGTCGGACCTGCTGGCTGAGGCCGAGCATGGCGTCGGTGAGGAGTTCTTTCCCGATCATCTCGAGATCGACGGGGTAAACTATGCCCTGAGCTATCGGCTCGACCCCACGTCGCCCCACGACGGCGTCTCCATCCGCGTGCCCCTGGCCCGCCTGGGGAGCCTGCGCGGCGATGCCCTGACGTGGCTGGTGCCGGGCTACCTGAGGGACCGGGTGATCGCCGAGATGAAGACCCTGCCGAAATCCAGGCGGCGCGCTTTTGTCCCGGTTCCCGACTGGGCCGACCGGTTCCTCGGCGACGTGTCGCCGGACCGGAGCCAATCCCTGGAAACCGTGCTGGCCCGGTACCTGAGCCATCGCAGCGATCTGGAGATCGCACCGGAGGAGTTCGACACGGGACGGTTGCCGGACCCTCTGCGGTTCAATATCCAGGTCTACGACGGGGCCGCCCTGGTCGATTCCGGGCGCGATCTCGAGGCACTCCGGGACGCCCACGGGGAGGCGGCGCGCGAGGAATTCCTGTCCCAGGCCGGGGAAGACTACCGGGTCGACGGGGCAGGGCGCTGGACCTTCGGCGAGCTCTCCGAGGCGATCGAGCTCGACGACGGCGCCCGGGCTCATCCGGCTGTCGTCGACCAGGAGGATTCGGTCGGGGTGCGTCTCTTCGAGCGCAGGGATGAGGCAGACGACTATCACCGGTTTGGATTGCGCCGTCTACTGCAGCTGGAGCTGCGCGACAAGTATCGTTATCTCGAACGCAACGTCGGGATCGAGCAGGAGACCTGCCTGCACTATGCAACGGTGGGCACCTGCCAGGACCTGAAGCGCGACTTTGCGTTCGCCGTCTCCATGGCGGCAGTCGCGGAGTATCCGCATCAGGTGCGCGACGCGGCGGGATTCGCGCGTTTCGCCGAGCACGCCCGGCAACGGCTCCTGCCTCTGGCCAGCGAAGCACTGCCCAATCTGAAGGAAACGCTGGAGCGCTATTTCCGCTGCAGCCGGCGAGTGCGTTCGGACGACTTCCAGGGGCTTTTCCCCTGGGCCTACGAGGACCTCTCGGCGCAGCTCGGTTATCTGGTCTATCCGGGCTTCCTGACGGAGATCTCGCTGGAGCGCCTGGGCCATTACCCGCGCTACCTCGCCGGGCTGGAGCTGCGCCTGGAACGGCTCGAACTCGATCCGGCCAAGGATCGCAGAAAGCTCGACCGGGTGGCCGGTTTCTGGGGCGATTATCTCGAGCTCACGGCAGCGCTGGAGGACTACCCGCGGCCGCTGGACGAGCTGCACTGGTTGCTCGAGGAGTACCGGGTGTCGATTTTCGCCCAGAAGCTCGGGACCGCCGAGAAAGTCTCCGGCAAGCGACTGGCCGCGGCGCGGGACCGGGTCGCGGAACTGGCCGAATGCTGACCTCCAGGGCAGGTCGGCGCCACCGCGAGGCGGTCGCTTGAAGGAAAACTATCCAAGTCATCGCGAGATCCTCGGGATTGCCGGCCCGATGATCCTCACCAATATCTCGATCCCGCTGCTCGGCATTGTCGATACCGCCGTACTCGGACACCTGCCTGATCCCACGGCCCTCGGCGCAGTGGCGATCGGCAGCATGGTCTTCAGCTTCGTGTTCTGGGGCTTCGGCTTCCTGCGCATGGGTACCACAGGCTTCGTGGCACGGTGTTACGGCGCCGGTGACTCGACGGGCGTCACCACGCTGCTCTACCAGGCTTTGTTGCTGGCCGTGGCCTGCGCCATTGGGCTGCTGCTCGCGGGTGACCTGATCCTGGGGGCCGCCCTGGGAATCACGGAGGCGACCCTGCCGATCGAGTCAGGTGCCGCCGTCTACTTCGAGATTCGCATCATGGGCGCCCCCATGACCCTTGCGACCCACGCCATGGTGGGGTGGTTCCTGGGCACCCAGAACGCCCGTTTGCCGATGCTGATGCTGTTGACCGCGAACCTGACCAATGTGGTCCTTGATCTGCTTTTTGTCGTCGGTTTCGGCTGGGGGGTCGCCGGAGTTGCCTGGGCCTCGGTGACCGGGGAAGTGCTCGGCGTTGTGGTCGGTCTGGGCTGGATCTACGGTCGTTACCGGCCCGGGCGACCGCAATGGGCACGCATTCTCCAGTGGGAGCCGATCGTTGCCCTGGTGCGAGTCAATACGGACATCATGATTCGGACCTTTTTCCTGATCCTCGTGTTCGCGTTCATCCCCTGGTGGGGAGCGCAGCTGGGTCCGGCGATCCTGGCGGCCAATGCGGTCCTGATCAACTTCCAGCACTTCACCTCCTACGCCCTGGACGGGTTCGCCCACGCGGCCGAAGCAATGGCGGGAAGAGCTTTGGGCGCCGGCGTCGCCGCTGATTTCAGCCGCGTGGTCCGGCGAACCGGCCTCTGGTCCCTGGGCGTGGCCCTGCTGTTTGCCGGTGCCTATCTGGCCTTCGGCGAGCTCATCGTGGCGGGCCTGACCGATATTCCCTCCGTCCGGGGCGCTGCCCTGGACTACCTGCCGTGGATGGTTCTGCTCCCCGTCGTTTCGGTCTGGAGCTTCTGGCTGGATGGCGTATTCATCGGGGCCAGCTGGGCGCGGGAAATGCTGTTTGCGATGGCGATCTCAGCGGTTGCCGCCTTTCTGCCCGCCTGGTGGCTGACCCGAGACTTCGGCAATCACGGCCTGTGGTTTGCCTTTTCGGTTTTCATGCTGGCCCGGGCGCTGACCATGGCGGTCTATTATCGGCTCCGTGCGCCCGACGAGGGCAGGCCGGCGCGCAGCGAAGGGATTTGACTACTTTATGCGCTTGACCTTGACGCTCCGCCCTATCCCCTCGACGTACAGTTTCCAGGAGCCGAACATCTTGGGTTCGATCCTCACCGCGGGGCTATCGGCCGAAGCGTAGTAGCTGCCGCCGCCGATCTGCTGCCAGACCTGCCCGTTTTCGAGCTTGAACAAGGTTCTGCCGGACCAGCCGTTGAACTTGCCGATCAGCCGGGATTCGATTACCACCCGCTCCGGTTCGGCGCCTCGCAAGCCCATCTGGGCCTCGGAAACACCTTGCTCAGTGGCCGGCTCCGGAGCCGCCGGGGCGTCCACCGCTACCCCGCGGTTATCGAGCCAGCGGTTCAGGAAAGCCAGTTCTTCTTCGGTGAGCTTGTCCAGACCGGCCCGCTCGAAATCCGCTCCCGACATCTGCTCCTCGAGAGAGGTCAGGGGCTCGTCGGCAAAGGCCGCAAAGGGCACCAAAAGGAGGAGCGAAAGCAGGACGTGTCTTGGATTCATGGCAATCCTCGGGGGAACAAAATATTAACTTCGCTGCCAGATTTGCATGATACGCTATCGTCGCCTTCCGGGCACGGCAGCAAGCTGGCGTCCGGAGGACTACAATAAAGAAATCCGGGTCGGCTGCAACTGATTGATCTTAAAACGTTGCGGACCCACATAGAAGAGTGACGACGAGCGGGCGAAGACCCGTGAAAAATTTGGTGACAGACCAATGAACAGATTTGCAATGCGCTCGGTCGCCTGCGGTGCCGTTATGATCGGTGCCGGGTGGGCGGGAGCTATTAATGCAACGACGGACCTCACCCTGCACATCGTGCGGGATGACAGGGGTGCGGTCGTTCAGACGATTCCCCTGGACTCCTGGGATTATGACCCCAGGACCCGAACCCTTGACGTGTTGACCGTAGATGGCGACCGGCACTGCGCTGGTGCGCCAACGGGCGGGAGCTGGGAAGGTTCCTACCTGCGCATGGACGGGGCCGT
>JAWVZU010000282.1:0-4593 GCA_033722075.1 Lysobacterales bacterium | reverse complement strand
GATGAAAGCGGTGGCGACCATCCCGATGGCAGCGATGCGGTCCGGCAGGGTGCAGGCGAGCGCCGACGACATCCCGGCACCATTGGATAGGCCATTCACGTACACCCGTGCGGGATCGATGTTGTAGGTCGATTCCAGATGGTCGAGCAGATCGGCGATGAACTGCACGTCCTCCCCGAGCCCCGAACCGGGCTTCATGGCATGCCATATTCTTGGGAATCCACGACCGCCCGGGTACACGACCAGAAATCCGGCTTCCTCGGCGAGCCGATTCCAACCGGTGAGGTTTTTCTGCTGAGCGGGCCAGGTCGCCGCCCCATGGAGGCTGATCACCAGGGGAACCGGTTGCTGAGGATCGTAGCTGGACGGAACGAACAGGAGGTAGTCCCGCATCTGGCCGGAGCTCTCGATTGTTCCCGTCGTTTGATCCAGGAATTGGATCCACGAAAAGGCCGCAACGCCCAGCAGGATCGGAATCCCGAAAACCGCCGCCACGAGCCACAACAAAACCCGTCTGATCCTCAAATCGACAACCCCGCTATCGGTGGGATCAGTCTACCGTTTTCCAAGGACGACAAGCCAAATGCTGCAGCCACGCCGTACAGACTTACTTTTCGTCATGCCCGTGAAGGCGGGCATCCAGGGTTCGGTGATGAATCGCTCTGGATCCCCGGGTCGGCATCGCCGTCCGAGGATGACGGTTTGGGGCCAAGCAGGGTCTATCGCTGCACGTCAGAAAATTGCGGACACCCAAAAAATTGCGGACACCGAGGTATTACATCTCGTCATGCTCGCGAAGGCGGGCATCCAGGTTCAATGGGTCGGCATGCCGCCCGAGGATGACGGTTGTGACTCAGGGGCGGGAAACGTTCTTCTCGCCGGAAATCATAGTCCAGGCAATGATCGGTTGGATCCGTTGATTCGCCTGCACCGGCGCAGCACAACCTGCCGCGTGATCAGGCTGACCTCTCCAGGGCCTGATCCAGGTCGGCGATGATGTCGTCGATGTGCTCGATACCGACACACAGCCGGATCATGTCGGGGGTGACGCCGGCCGACGCCAGTTCGGCTTCCGAAAGCTGGCGATGGGTCGTGGACGCCGGATGGGCGGCCAGCGACTTGGTGTCGCCGATGTTGACCAGCCGCAGGAACAGCTCCAGCGCATCGTAGAATTTCACTCCAGCGTCGTATCCTCCCTTGATCCCGAAGCTCAGCAGGGCCGAGGGTTTACCGTTGGTGTATTTCTGCGCCAACTCGTAGTAAGGCGAATCGGGCAGCCCGGCGAATTTTACCCACTCGACCCGGGGATGGTCCTTGAGGTAGCCGGCCACGGCGAGCGCGTTGTCGCAGTGTCGCTCCATGCGCAGGGGCAGGGTCTGTATACCCTGCAGGATCAGGAACGCGTTCATCGGGCTGATCGCCGATCCGGTGTTGCGCAAGGCGACCGTGCGGACCCGGCCGATATAGGCCGCCGGGCCCAGGGCTTCCGTATACACCACGCCGTGATAGGACTCCTCGGGCTCGTTGAGCATGGGAAAGCGTTCGGCGTGCTCGGCCCAGGGAAATTTGCCGCCGTCGATGATGGCGCCGCCCAGGGAATTGCCGTGCCCGCCCATGTACTTGGTCAGCGATTCGACCACGATGTCGGCGCCCCAGGCGATCGGCTTGATCAGCGCGGGTGTGGCCACCGTGTTGTCGACGATGAGGGGGATGTCGTGGGCGTGAGCCAATTCGGCCAGGGCCTCGATGTCGACGATGTTGCCCGCCGGGTTGCCGATCGACTCGCAGTACAGGGCCTGGGTCCGGCCGTCGATCAGCTGGCCGAGCGCGTCGACGCTGGCATCGGCCCCGAATCGCACCTCGATGCCCTGGCGCGGCAGCATGTGTTTGAACAGCGTGTAGGTGCCGCCGTAGAGCAATGGCACCGAGACGATGTTGTGACCCTGCTCGGCGATGTTGAGGATCGAATAGTTGACAGCCGCGCTACCGGCACTGAGTCCCAGGGCCGCCACGCCACCTTCCAGCTCGGCACAGCGCTGCTCCAGCACGTCCGTGGTCGGGTTCATGATGCGGGTATAGATATTGCCGGGAACCTCCAGATTGAACAGGTCGGCGCCGTGCTGGGCGCTGTCGAACTCGTACGCGACGGTCTGATAGATCGGCACCGCCACTGCCTTGGTCTCCGGGTCCGACTTGAAACCGGCGTGGATGGCGAGGGTTTGGTCTTTCATTGCTGCTTGCTCCTGTTCAGACCCAGCGGATCCTGCGGGTCGACGTGATCCATGAACTGTTTGCGGCGGTCCAGGTTGGTCGTCTGGTAGACCAGCCCGAGCCAGTTGTTGACGATGGCCTTGGCGGTGTCGCCCCAGGTATTGTCCAGGCGGGCCTCAAGCGTCTCGTCGGGAAAATCGGGCATCGGCTCGCCACGTGCTCTGCAGGCGGTCGCCTCCTTCAGGAATCGCTCCGCGACACGCTTTGCCTCCGCGTCAAAGTAGTTCTCCGGATACGGTGGTGGCGCGTCCAGGTCGCCTTCGAGGAACCGGAACACCTCCCGCTTGTACTCTTTCAGCAGGCTGTTGAAGTCGTACTCGGGGTGGCCCTGGAAGTAGATCACCCGGAACTGATCGGGGCTGGCGGCCATGTGGACACCACCGGCCTCGCTCTCCACCAGGACGACCGCGCCCGCTGCCTCGAGCTGTTCCCGCGAGATGTCGTTGTGGCGGGAATGGGGCACGTCGAAGCGGGTATTGATCTCGCGCAGGAGCGGGTGGCTCTTGGCGACGACACGGTGGCTGTAGACGCCCCAGCGCTTCGCGGGAAGCGGCTTCCGGTCGGTGCCGTGCAGGCACTTGAGCAGGGCGTGAGTGGCCAGGCAGGAACACAGCATCGAGGTGACATTGGACTGGGCCCAGCGGACCACTTCCACCAGGGGATCCCAGAACGGTTCCTGGTCCAGCGCCGGGCTCGCCACGTTGGCGCCCGTTATGATCAGCGCGTCCAGACCGGCCTCGCGCAGGTCCTCGAAACGGCTGTAGTAGCGCTCGATAAAGGCGGCGGTTTCCGGCCCGCGCTCAAGCTCCGGCAGGGAAAACGGGTAGACGAAGAACTGGGCGATGCGGTTGCAACTGCCTACCAGGCGGATGAACTGGCGCTCGGTGGCCCGCAGCGCTGCGTCGGGCATCATGTTCAGGAAGCCGATATGCAGTTCGCGGATGTCCTGGTGAACGGCCCGATCCAGGCTGAGCATCTCGTGCCCGCTATCGCGCAGCTCGGCAAACGTGGGCAGATCGGAATGTGCGACCAGGGGCACGCTCAGTCCCTTGCTCTATTCGCTAGTTCTGCTGGCTCCAGCACAATCGCTTCCCTGCGGCGGTTCGTAAACCGAACCGTCGTCCTATCAGATGACTGCCGAGCCTTCAGTATGGCGTCTTCTACAAGAGATTTGAATGGAACTAGCGGGAAACACGGGCAACACTCGCGTCACGCATCAATAAAATGAACCCTGTCATTTGCTGACAGAGGACGCTTTTTGGGATGCCGAAGCACGTCCGGCACATCAACCATCCCAGGAACTGCCGTCCGCATTCACCGCTTTCCGAGCCCCTCGCCCCTCCAAGGGGAGAGGGGTTGGGGTGAGGGTGTCATGGGGAGACTGGCGGTGCCGGCGAAGTTCTGCCTGTCTGCGATTGCCGGTCCGCGATTGCCCGCGGGACGAGGCTGTGCCTGATAGGCTCGCCGACTCAGCGTGACGTTCTGATTCTTTTCAGTGATTTCAGTATATAATGAAATTAATGAAGCTTAGGAATGACCTGACATCCGAACAGCTGGATTTCGTCGAGCAGATGGGCATGGTTGCCGAGCAAGACGGCCGGTCCCGCATGGCCGGGCGCATCGCGGGTTTCCTGCTGATCTGCGACCCCCCGGAGCAGACGGCCGGCTCGATTCGCGAAGCCCTGGGCGTGAGCACCGGGGCGGTCAGCACGGCCTTGCGGGAGCTGCGGGTCCGGACGCTGGTCGAGGAAGTGCCGAAGGCGGGCACGCGGGCCCGTTATTTTCGTATCCGGCCCGGCGCCTGGACCGATGGGACCCGGCGCGCGGTAGAGGGCATCAGGAAGCTCGTCAAGATAGCCGAAGCCGGCATGCCGCTGGTCGAGGGCGACGATCGCGAATCGACGCGGCGACTCGAGGAAATGCGCGATTACTATCGATTCATGGCCGAGGCCCTGCCGGAGTTGCTGGATCGGTGGGAACGGAACCGTGGGCGCGAGTGAGACCCATCGGCTTTCGGTCGGTGGCCACGAGTGGCGCTATCAGTTGGGCGGCGATGGCGCACGCGTCCTGGTTCTCCTGACCGGCGGATTTGGAGAAGGCGTTTCGCTCGAGCGAGCGCGGCGGTTCCTTCCCGACTCGCAGCGGCTGATCTCTCCAACCTACCCGCCCGTCGATCGGATCGGCCAGCTGCTGGAAGGCATCGTCGCGATCCTCGACCAGGAGGCCATCGAGCAGGCGTATTTCCTCGGGCCGTCGCTGGGCGGCGGCATCGCCCAGTGCCTCGTGCGCCGTCATCCGTCCCGGGTGGCCGGCTTGATCCTG
>JAWVZU010000281.1:0-4601 GCA_033722075.1 Lysobacterales bacterium | reverse complement strand
CCGAGCGGTAATTGACCAACATTGCGGTGGCGCAGGAGGTGGATGACTCAGGAGAGCAAGCTTGATCGGTTGAACAAGGTCGCCCAGGAACGAGATGACTGGTGCGTTCTCGGGTTGGGGGCGCCGACCCAGGATCCAGGGAACTCGCCTTAAGCGGCGTCCTTCTGGGTTGCCGCCTGGCCATTCGAGTCGGCAGACAGCTGCATGATGCTGTGGCGCACCTCCTTGCTGAGGATGACCTTGGCGTCTTCCACGATGTTCGGCAGCAGGTCGGTGAAGGTCAGCCGGCCGTCCTCGTCGATGTCGATGATTCGGCGGTCCTTGAGCTTGCGGATGAACAGCTTGAACAGGGCCTTGTCGAAGTAATCCGGCGTGTCGAGGGTATAGATCATGGACAGGCGCTGGGCGGTCAAGTGGCACAGGTTCTCCAGCTCGCCGGTGGACAGGGTGCCCGGGCCGTTCTGGGACAGGATCGCGATGACCATGTAATAGCGTTCCAGCGAGGTGAATACGTTCTCGCCGAGCATCTTGAGCGCCAGCGCCTCCCCGGAGCCGCCGCGGGCCCGTTGCAGCGTGTCCGGGTTGTCGGTGGCCACGAGGAGTTCCAGTTCGGTGAAGAGCTCCACGCAGCGTTCGCACTGTTTCAGGAATTCGGCGGTACTCCAGGACAGGAAGAGCTCGCCCTTGAGGAACGGGTAGATGACCCGTCCCAGGCGCAGCAGTTCGCGGCGGGAGAAGGTCGTGTTGTTGATGAACACACAGGCACACCAGGAATACACTGCGGTTACGTGCAGCGCGTTATTGCGGAAGTAGGACAGGAGAAATGCTTCCCGCTCGCCGCAGCGGAGTATGTCGCCCAGTGGATGGGCCTGCCGCTTGATCACCTCCAGCTTCTCGGCATAGGCAATGATCTCCTCCGGTGCCATCTGGGTCTGCGTGGTCAATTCGGAATAGGGCAGTGCCTCGATCAGTTTCCGGTAGAGGCCGATCTGGGCGAGCAGATCGTTCTCGGCCATCGCGTTCTTGGGTGAAGAGAGAATCGCCAGTGCGACCAGGTTGATCGGGTTGACCTCCGCCGCCTCGTTGATCCGGGTCAGGATGTCGTAGGCCAGCTGGTCGACACAGCCGGCCAGCCATTCCGGTTTCTCGTCCGGGCCGGGCCGTGTTTCGCGCCAATCCTTGTGGCACTGGTCCAGATGGGCGGCCAGGTCAATCGGCTCTCCGAAGCTCACCTGGACCTGCCCGAACTGCTCCTTGACCACGCCCAGTGCCCGCAGCAGGCCCCCGAGGGTCTCCTTCTTCTTGCTGCCCCCGGAAAGCTCGCCCAGATAGGAGCCTCCCTCGGCGAGGCGCTCGTAACCGATATAGATCGGAACGAACACCGTCGGCCGGTCCGAGTGGCGCAGGAAGCTGCGCACGGTCATCGCCAGCATTCCGGTGCGGGGCTGGAGCAGGCGGCCGGTCCGCGACCGGGTCCCCTCGATGAAATACTCCATGGAGACGCCCTTGGCGAAGATCGTCTCGACATACTCGTGGAAGACCGCGGAGTAGAGCTGGTTGGCCTTGAACGAGCGGCGCAGGAAAAAGGCCCCGGCGCGACGGAGGATCGAACCGACGATGGGGATGTTCAGGTTGATCCCGGCCGCGATGTGCGGAACGACCAGACCATTGCGGTAGACCAGGTAGGAGGCGATCAGGTAGTCGATGTGACTCCGGTGGCAGGGCACATAGATGATCTCCGCGCCTTCCTCGATGTCCAGCAGGTTACGCAGGTGGTTGACCTTGATGCCGTCATAGACCTTGTTCCAGAACCAGCCGAGCAGGCGTTCCAGCAGGCGGACGATCTGATAGTAATAGTCGGCCGCAATCTCCTCGACGTAGCGCCGGGCGCGGCGCCGAGCTTTCGGGATCGACTGCTTGTTGCGCTTTGCGCTGGACTTGATGGCCTCGCGCACCTGGGGCGACCGGAGGATTTCATCCACCAGAGTTCGCCGGTGGGAGAGGTCCGGGCCGAGAACGGAGGCGCGCAGGCGCCGGAAATGGACTCGCAGGACACGCGAGATCTTGCGCACGGTCCGTGCCTTGCCCCGGCCTTCCTCGATCTGCTCGGCGATGGAGATCGGCTTGGAGAACTGGACGATGGTGTTGCGGCCATGGATGAGCATGCTCAGCATCCGGCGGATCCGCCCGGCAACCGGCCAGTTCTCGGAGAACAGGATCCGCATGAGGCCGGTTTCCTTGTCCGGCGCCCGGCCGAGGAAAATGGAGACGGGGACCAGCTGCAGGTCTGAGCACTTGCCGGCTTCGACCACGTCGACCATGTCCGACAGCTGGTCGAGGTGTCGCCGCAGGTCCGGGCGACGGATGAAGAAGCCCCGCAGGTCCTGCAGCGAGATCACCGAGCGCATCCGGGGCAGGGCGGCCACCGGCAGCTCGTCCAGCGGCATGGGGAATTCCTCGTGCTCGTGGCAGGTCTTCTGCAGGATCAGGATGTTGGAAAGGGCATCGGTTTCAAGCACGTAGCAGATCGGTCGGCTGCGATCGAACTCCAGGTCCGGCGGCAGCACCTGCTGCTTCACGAGCCGACGAACCAGCCAGCGCAGGAGGGGGTAGAAGAATCGGGCCGTGGAAAACCGGCTCTTTCGTCGTTTGGCCATATTCGAGTGTTCCAGCTAGCCCGAATACCGCTTGGCTTGTCGGACGGCGCACACCCTGAATTCAAGATCGTCGTTGTTGATCTTGATCCAGCTCCTCGACCGATTGGTCTCTGTCATCATCTGTGCGCGTAAGTCGATGCAATCTCCGGGCTGACCAGCAATTGTCGATTACGGAGCCGCGCAAAAGCAAATGCCTTGCCCCGCCGGGTCGCACTTCATAAGCTCTGCGCATGATCGATCCCAGACGCTGCATCTGTCTCTGGTCCGGTCCACGCAACGTGTCGACGGCCCTGCTTTATGCCTTCGGCGAACGGGCCGATTTCGAGGCGGTGGACGAGCCGCTTTATGCGCACTACCTGCGGGTGAGCGGGGCGGAGCACCCCGGCCATGACGTCGTCCTGTCGGCTATGGACCGTGATGGTCCGCGGGTGATCGAGGAAGTGATGCTGGCGCCGCTTGAAAAGCCCTACCGCTTCATCAAGTCCATGGCGCATCACCTGGTGGAACTGGACTGGGCATTCCTGGACCGCATGACCAACGTCCTGCTGACCCGCGATCCGCGGGAGGTGCTGCCGACCTTGTCGGTGCAGATTCCCGAGCCGCGCCTGCGGGACGCCGGCTACGCAGTTCAGGTGGACCTGCTCCGACGCGAGCAGGCCCGGGGCGTCGATCCCCTGGTGCTGGACGCGCGCCTGCTGCTCGAAGACCCGGCCGGGGTGTTGGCATCATTGTGCGAGCGCCTCGGAATTCCCTTCCTTCCGGAAATGCTGAACTGGGAGGCCGGGCCCAAACCCTACGACGGGGTGTGGGCGCCGTACTGGTATCACAACGTTCACAAGTCGACCGGGTTCATGCCCTACCGGCCCAAGACCGAACCCCTGGATCCTGACCTGCAGCCGCTCCTGGAGCGCTGCCGGCCCCTGTACGAGGAGTTGCTTGCCCATGCCATCCGTTGATTCCGATTCGCTCGAGGCTCAGTTGCCCGATCCGCGCAATGCCGATATCTGGGTCCATGTCGGGGGACGTCTGGTCCCGCGGTCCGAGGCGAAGGTCTCCGTGTTCGACTCGAGCGTGCAGGGCGGGGACGCGGTCTGGGAAGGCCTGCGGGTCTATGACGGGCGGATCTTCATGCTCGATGCGCACCTCGATCGGTTGGTGGCCTCGGCGCGAGCCATGGCCTTTGCCGAGATTCCGGAGGTCGCCACGATCAAGCAGGCGATCTTCGACACGCTGGAAAAGAACGGCATGCGCGACGGCGCGCATATCCGCCTGACCCTGACACGCGGTGAGAAGGTCACCTCCGGCATGAGCCCGACGTTCAACCGGTTCGGTCCTTGTTTGATCGTGCTCGCCGAATGGAAAGCCCCGGTTTACGATGCAGCGGGTATCCGGTTGATCACTTCATCGGTGCGACGCAACGCCCCCCAGTGCCTCGATTCGAAGATCCACCACAACAACCTGATCAACAATATCCTGGCGAAGATCGAGGCCAACGTCGCTCGCGTCGATGATGCGCTGATGCTGGACATCAACGGATTTGTTGCCGAGACCAATGCGACCAACGTGTTCCTCATTCGCCGCAGCGAGTTGCATACGCCGACCGCGGACTCGTGCGTTCCGGGGATCACGCGCAAGGTCGTGCTGGAACTCGCCGACCAGCTGGAAATTCCGAAATTCGTTCGCAACATCACGCCGGCAGAGGTCTACGCGGTGGACGAGATGTTCACCACTGGCACCATGGGCGAACTGGCCCCGGTGCTGGAGGTGGACGGACGGCCTCTGGGGAGCGAGCCGGGTCCCGTGACCCGTCGCCTCCAGGAGGCGTATGCTCAACGGGTGGCGGCCGAGGGCGAGCCGCTGCCGTTCTAATCCGAATATTGCACAAGTTACGCGCTGAAGCCATGAAAGAGAACCATGAATCAAGGAGTTGCATGACCACTGATG
>JAWVZU010000280.1:0-4605 GCA_033722075.1 Lysobacterales bacterium | reverse complement strand
CTGTTCAGCGGCAAACTCGATCAGATCGACCATCAGTTCCTCGAAGCGGGGGCTGATCTCCGGCAGCAGATCAACCACGACGGGCCAGCTTTCGGCGAGTGGATTGGCCCGGCTGAGGCGGCTGGAAATGCCGGCAAGGGCGCGCTGCATCACCGCCGGTGAACGGTATTCCGCCGGCAATCCCTGGTGGCGCGCATAGCGCGTGAAGCGCCGGAGCGACTCCGGTAGAAGGGACCAGTAGGCATCCAGTGCCCAATGGCAGCGCGCGGAAAAGGTGTCCAGGGGCTGTTGCGAGTAGTTGCGCCACCGGCGCGCCAGGAGGTGGTCGAAGGCCAGGTCGAGCAGAATGCCGGCAAAGCGTCGATGAGGCGGCGAAAACTCGGCGCGGGCGGCGACGAACGCCGGGTGCCTATCGACAAACCCGTCGATCCGCCGGTGAAGGAGGATGCTGCGGGCCACCGCGGTGGGAAAATCGCGATAGGCCTCGCCCCGGACATGGTCGCCGAGAAAGCCCCCGACGATCCATGCCGGATCGGCCCCGGACAACCAGGCATGTGCCAGGTAATTCATTCGATTTCGGCCTTGAACTCAAACCCAGTGTAAGGGATATGGAACGTGCTTTGACCTATGCTCCGGGGCGTCTGTATCATGACTCGGCCTGCATTGGGGATCCCTCCACGCCACCGACCATGTCCACCGCGGATCAATCCAGACCGACCATCGAGCAGCCCGATGAATTTCCGGCTGAGCCTTCCCAGATCGTCCTCAACGGACCGGCGGGAAAGCTGCTCGGAATGACCGAAGTGCCTGACCCCGATTGTGCGGTGAATGCGACCGCCATCGTGTGCCATCCAACCGGAGAGCATGGCACGATGCACAACAAGGTCACCCACATCATCGAGCGTTCCTTCCGCGAGCTGGGTGCCCGAACGGTGCGCTTCGATTTTCGGGGGGCCGGCGGCAGCGAGGGCACCTTCGATTCCGACGGCCTGGGCGAATCCGAGGACCTGCTGGCGGTAGCAGCCTGGGTCAGGTCGGTACGGCCCCACGATGAACTCTGGCTCGGCGGCAACGGCTTCGGGGCCTATGTCGTCGTCCGGGCCTGTGAAAAGCTCAACCCCACCCAGATCGTGACCGTTTCGCCGCCGCTCAAGCGTTTCGACTTCGACCTGCTGACCCTGCCGGAAGGCTCATGGATGCTGATCCAGGGCGATGACGAAGACGAGGTCAGCCCGGAGGACGTCACGAAGTGGGTGGAGGGGCTGGCGCAGCCGCCGCAGGTGCTGATCATGGAAGACACGGACCAGACCTTTCGGCGGCGGCTGATGGACCTGCGCGGCGCGATCAAGAACGGGATCAAGCGGCAGCAGCGGGACGAAACCGATAGTTGACTCCGACCGAGCGTTACCAGGCTGATCTCCGGCGACCGGATTTCGTGCACGACCCGGACCAGGAAACGGCGGTCCGCCACATCCAGCGAATCTACGACGAACTCCTTGCGAAGCCTCCCGTGCGCGGGCTGCCCGGCGTGCTGGGCCGGTTCCGGCGGCGCCGGCAAAGAACGGTTCGCGGGCTCTACATGTGGGGCGGCGTCGGACGCGGCAAGACCTACCTGATGGATTGCTTCTATGACTGTCTTCCGCGCGAGGACAAGCGGCGGGTGCACTTCCACCGGTTCATGGAACAGGTGCATGACGATCTGGCCAGTCACGCCGCGAAGGACAACCCGCTGCGGCTGATCGGATCGGAACTGGCGTCAGTCGTCCGGGTGCTCTGCTTCGACGAATTCTTCGTGTCGGACATTGCCGACGCGATGCTGCTGGCCGGGCTCTTCGAGGTCCTGTTCGAGCAGGGCGTCACCCTCATCGCCACCTCGAACGTTCCGCCGAAGGATCTCTACCGGGACGGCCTCCAGCGTGCCAAGTTTCTCCCGGCGATCGACCTGATCGAACAGCATTGCGAGGTGCTCAACGTCGATGGCGGGGTGGATTTTCGTCTGCGCATCCTCGACCAGGCCGAGATCTACCACTACCCGCTGGACGCGGATGCCCGCGTCAGCCTGGAAAAGAGTTTCTGCGACCTGGCGCCCGGTGACTTTCGCCGCGACGGGCTGATCCACGTCAATCACCGCGAGTTGCCGACGATTGCCGACGGAGACGGCATCGGGTGGTTCGAATTCAGCGACCTGTGTGATGCGCCGCGCGCCACCCCGGACTACATCGAACTGGCACGCCGGTTCAATACGGTCCTGATCTCCAACGTGCCGCAGATGGGCGAGGGCACCAACGATCCGGCCCGTCGGTTCATCAACCTGGTCGACGAACTCTACGATCGCAACGTCAATCTCATCCTGTCCGCGGAGGTCCCCGTTGAAGCGCTCTACGATGGGGAACGGCTGGCCTTCGAATTCCAGCGCACCGTCAGCCGGCTGATCGAGATGCAGAGCCACGAGTTTCTCTCTCGCGAACACAAGCCCTAGCCTGGATGGTGCACCATCCAGGCTAGACATCCCATCAATCGGGTTCCAGCAACACCCTGGTGGTGCCAAAACCGGTCCCGACCGACCGCGAATAGCGAGCATCCATGATGTGGACCAGCGTACCCTGGGCGGTCTGTTCCACCTCATACCAGGGGAAGCGCGTCCAGGTCATGAAGCCGGCGACCGAGGGGTGGGCGCTGGCTTTCCGCCAGATCAGGTCATCGCCCGGGACGGACAGGCGGTTGTCATCCAGGGTCAGTCCTCCCGGCCAGCGGTAGCTGCCGAAGCGGTAGTGATCGTCTCGTTCCACGACCACGTCCCAGTGCAGGGGGTTGATCGGTCGCGGGCCGGTCATGACGCGCCGGGCGTTCTCGATGCCCTGGTCGGCCAGCGCGGACTGGACGTTCAGGCGGGTGAACTGATGCAGCCCGAGCAGAATCCCGATGAACAGCGCGCCGATGATCAGGCCCAGCTGCGCGAGGCGCTCGCCGGTTCGTTCGTTTGGCGGCCGCCAGAGCAGCGCCAGCAGCAGACCGCCCGACACGGCCAGGACGGCCGGGACGTAGGTGCCGGCGCGGGCCTGGACCACGGCGGCGAGGAGTGCGGTGAAGATCCCCCAGGTGACCAGCAGACCGATCGAGAGGCGCCGGCCGGCCAGCCAGGTGCCGCCGAGGATCAACCACAGCCAGGGGTCCATGATGAAGACCGAGTCGCCGTAATACCAGGTGCCGTCGAAAGGCATAAGCCAGCGCATGCCGTAGATGTTGAGCCAGTCGAGAGCCGGGTGCGTCAGGGCGGCGAGAAAAGCGAGCAACAAGAGCGGGCCGGCGCGTGCCTGGCGCGCGGGATCACGCCGGACGAAGCGATCCCAGGCGAGCAGCAGGCCGGTGAGGAGAAGTGGCAGAACCACCAGGGCGAGGGGGCCGTGGGTCCAGCCGCGCCGGAAGCCCATCGCGAAGTCCTCGCCCCAGAGGTAGGAGAACACATCCACATCGGGCACGTTGGCGCCGATGACCAGTGCGGCTGTGGCCATGGGCGTAATCTTGCCCAGCCGGGTTGCGGCCAGGTTTGCGCCGACCAGCGTGTGGGTCAGTGGGTCCATGGGCGGCGAGCATAGCAGGTCCCGCCATCAACTTTTGGTGAGGTGAGATCCGCCCTTGATGGTCTCGAGGTTGTTGCGGGAGAACCGCTCGATCCAGGTCTCGAGGTTCGCCGTCCGATCCGGCGCCAGACCATAGACCGACAGGTAGATGCCGCAGCTGACGATGCCGTCCCCGGGTTCGAATTCGACCAGCAGCGAACCGTGGTTGAGCTCCGGCAGGTCGATGCCGAGGACATACGGCGCTTCGCAGATTGCCACGTCGCCAACGGTAACGTCGTCCAGGTTGATCGGCATTACCACGCCCGGTGCCGGTTCGGCGGTCAGACCCAATGCTTCCGTCAGCTGTTTCCAGGCCTCTGCGCGAGGCTTCTGACCGGGGCCGCGCCGCCAGATGGCCGTGCGTGGTTGGGGGTAATGCTTCCTGAGATAGAGCTGCAGCAGGTGGAAGAAATAGGTCCAGCCACGGCGGGTGCCCTCGTAATAGTCTTCCCAGCTGTCCCCGGTGAAGCCCGATTGCACAAGCCGCAGGGTCGTGCCCTCGCCGGTTGTTTCGATGAAGAAGTCCACGCCGGGCAAGTCGACACCGCTGTCCGGCTGGTCCGTCCAACGGAGATGCCGGTTCGGCTCCCAGGCGGAGATGTGGGTTTCCCATTCGCAGTCCGAGCCCCAGGAGAACAGGACCTTTCCGTCGGGCTTCGCCTCACCCCGGCATATCGGCGGAAACCAGTCGGCCAGGCGTTCGGGTCGGGTGAGCGCGTCCCACAACTGCTCGGCGGAAGCCGGAATGTTCACCTGCATTTCAAGGGTCTTGCTCATCGGGATCCTCCGTCGGAAAGGAAAAAACGCGCAGATCGAAGGGACGGGCGTCGTTGTCCGCCGAGTCGTAACGCTTGACGAGATCGGTGATCAGGCCGCGCAGTTCGTCGGCGAAGGCGGCCTGTTCCCGGGGCGACGCGAAGGCGACCTGCGATTCGATGGTCAGCGTCGCGAGCTTCTTCTGCTCGCTTTCGGCGGCGACTCGCTG
>JAWVZU010000279.1:0-4621 GCA_033722075.1 Lysobacterales bacterium | reverse complement strand
GATCTCCGGGCGTCACGGTCTTCGAGAATCGCGCCTTGTCGATCTTGACCAGGTAGAAGATCGGGTTCTTTTCCGAATTGCGCTTGGACCCCAGCAGGGTCAGCATCCCCGAGGCCTGGGCCAGCGCTTCCAGCACCAGGACGCCGGGCATGACCGGGTGCCCCGGGAAATGGCCCTGGAAGAACGGCTCGTTGATGGTCACGTTCTTGATTGCCTTCAGCCACTTCCCGGGTTCGAAGTCCACCACCCGATCGACCAGCAGAAACGGATACCTGTGCGGCAGGCATTCCATGATCTTTTCGATCTGGACGATCTTGTCCTCAGTCATTCGAGCGGTCCCTCTTCAATTCGTTGATGGTCCTGGCCAGCTGATCCAGCTGCCGCAGGCGCACCGCATTCCTTCGCCACTGGCGGTTGGGCTGCAGGGGCGTCCCGGAAGAGTATTCACCGGGTTCCCGGATCGAGTGCGTCACCAGGCTCATGGCGGTGATCGTCACCCGGTCTGCTACCTCGAGGTGGCCAAGAATACCGGCCCCTCCGCCGATCAGGCAATAGCGTCCGATGCGCGCGCTTCCGGCGACGGCAGAGCACCCCGCCATGGCGGTGTGCGCGCCGATGAAGACGTTGTGGGCGATCTGGATCTGGTTGTCGAGGCGGACATCCTCCTCCAGGATCGTGTCCTCCACCGCGCCCCGGTCGATGCTCGTGTTGGCGCCGATCTCGCAGTCGTCGCCGATGCGCACGCTGCCCAGCTGCGGCACCTTGATCCAGTGATCCTCGTCGAAGGCCAATCCGAATCCGTCCGAGCCAAGGACCGCCCCGGGATGGACGATCACGCGGTCGCCGACCACCACCCGATCACCCACGGTGACCCGGGCATGCAACCGGCAGCCGGCGCCGATCCGGACATGATCGCCGATCACGCAGCCCGCACCAATCGCGCTTCCCGCCCCGATCCGCGCACCCGCCCCGATCACGCAGAGCGGTCCGACCTCGGCGTCCGCATGCACCTGCGCCGTGGGGTCCACGACGGCACTCGGATGGATGCCCGCCTTCGTGTCCCGGCTCGGATCGAAAAAGCCGGCGGCCCGAGCGTAGGTCACATAGGGATTCTCCGAAACAAGCGCCGCGCCGGGACAGGCCGCGGCGTTTTCCGCATCGAGAATGACCGCTCCGGCCCGGGTTTCGGCCAGGTGTTTTCGATATCCCGGGTTGGCCAGAAACGTCAGGTCGCCGGGGCCTGCGTTCTGCAGCGTCGCCACGCCTTCGAGACGGGTTGCAGGGTCGCCGCTGAGACTCACCCCCAGCCGCTCGGCCAGCTCACCGGCAGTGCAGCTTTTCACTGCGCCGGCTCTCCGGCGTTCTCGCGGCGGAGGATCTCGATGACCTGGTCGGTGATGTCGATGCGCTCGCTGACGTACAGGACATGAGTGACGAGGATCACGTCGAAGCCATTGTCGTCGGCGAAGCGCCGGACGATCCCTTCGATTTCCTTCTCCACTTCCTGCTGGACCTCGTTGAGGCGGAAGTTGAACTCGTCCACCAGGTCCTCACGGTCACGCTGCACCTGGCGACGCAGGGACCGCAGCTCCCGTTCCATGGCCTGTTCCTGGGCCTCCGTCATGACGGCCGCATCACGCAGCAGCCGGTCTTCCATGTCCTGCAGGCGCTGCTCTTCGATCTCCAGCGCCTCGTTGCGGGGCCGGAATTCCTCGTCCAGTTGAGCCTTGCCTTCGGCAATCTGCGGCGAATTCAACGCCACCCGCTCGAAATCGACGTAGCCGATCTTCAGTTCGTCGGCAGCGGCAAGCCCGGCCGCCAGACCGAAGATCAGCAAACCGATTGCGAGCCGCTTGTCCATGGAATCAGAAGAAATTACCAAACGCGAACTGGATCGTCTCGGTTTCGTCCCCTTCTTCTTCGTTCAGCGGGAATGCCAGGTTGATCACGACCGGGCCGACCGGCGCCTGCCACTGGAGTGAAATTCCGGTCGTGTAGCGGATCTCGCCGGAGTCGAACGCATCCAGATCCTCGTAGACCTGCCCGAAGTCCAGGAACCACGACAGCCGGGTGGTATTGCCCGAAACGAATGGTGTCGGAAAAACGACTTCGGCGGAGCCCGTCACCTTGAGGTCGCCACCGAACGGCCGCCCGGTGATCACGACCGGTTCTGCGTCCGGATCGTCCGGATCGACGATGGTCGTGGTGGTTCTCGGCCCCAGCGTGTTGTCCTCGTAACCGCGTACCGAGCGGACACCACCGGCAAAGAAATGCTCGAAAAAGGGCAGACCGAAGGACGTGTCCTCCGCATCGCCGGCGTCGCCGTAGACGTCGCCGTAGCCGACCTCACCCCCAAAGACGAAGGTCAGGTAACGATTGAGCGGAAAATAGCTCGTGTTGCTGTAGAAGACCTTGTAGTACTCCACCGTACTGCCTGGAAGAGCCAGTTCGAAGGAGGCACGCTGTACCGAGCCGCTGGTCGGGTTGAAGAAACGGTTGCGCGAATCTCTCGACCAGGAAATTTCACTGCGGTAGGTGGTGATTTCGTCGCCTATCGCGGTCAGCTCATCGCGAATCTCGTCACCGGCGCCGGGGAACGGCGTAATCTCCGTGTCTTCCACGCCGACCAGGAGGCGGACGCGGTCGACTTCCGTAAGCGGAATGCCGAAGGAGGTGCTCAGGCCGACCGTGTCGGTCAGGAAGCTGGCAATGTTGGCCTCGCCCTGGTCCAGTTCACGGATACTGAGCTGGTAGCCGACGCTGACACCGTCGTCGGTGAAATACGGATTGACGAAGGAAAGGTCGATGCGCTTGAAGAACGAGGAACTGTTCAGGCTCAACCCAAGCTGCTTGCCGGTCCCGAGGAAGTTCTCCTGGGAGATGGACAGGCTGGCCAGGACGCCCGTCGTCTGGGAAAAGCCCAGTCCGAAAGTAAAGGAACCGGCGGTGCGTTCCTTGACCGTCACGTTGACGTCCACCTGGTCCTCGGTGCCCGGCACCCGGGGGGTTTCGATGTTCACCTCCTCCAGGTAGCTGAGGCGCTGGAGGCGCAGCCGCGAGCGGTCGATCAGGGCCTGCGAGAACCACCCGCCTTCGAACTGGCGCATTTCCCGCCGCAGCACTTCATCACGGGTCTTGCTGTTGCCGTAGAAATTGATCCGGCGCACGTAGACGCGCTTGTTGGGCTCGACGAAGAAGACGATCTTGACCTCTCGCGAAGCCTTGTCGATCTCCGGATAGGGGCTGACGTTGGCAAACGCATAGCCGATATTGGTCAGGGTGGCGGTAATGTTGTCCACGCTGGCCTCGACCAGTCGGCGCGAAAAGGTCTGGCCTTCCTGAATCACCACCAGGTTGCGCAGGGACTCTTCCGGGATGTTGACGAAATCGCCGGTGAGCTGGATCTCCGAGACCGTGTAGACCTCCCCTTCGCGGACGTTGGCGGTAATGTAGATGTCCTTCTTGTCAGGGCTGATCGTGACCTGCGTGGACTCGACGTCGAAGTCCACGTAGCCCCGGTCCTGGTAATAGGACCTGAGCGCCTCGAGGTCGCCCTGCAGCTTCTCGCGGGAGTACTGGTCGTCCTTGGTATACCAGGAGAGGAACCCGGGCGTGGAGGACTCGAAATCCTCGAGAATCTCCTCGTCGGTGAAGGCCTCGTTGCCGACGATGTTGATGTGCTTGATCTGGGCCGCATCGCCCTCGGCGATGTCGATGTTCACCTTGACCCGGTTGCGCTGCAGTTCCTGCACCTGGGTATCGATGGCGACGTTGTACTTGCCGCGGTTGAAGTATTCCCGGGTCAGCGACTGCTGAATCCGATCCAGGGTCACGCGCTCGAACACCTCGCCTTCGGCCAGTCCGAAATCGGCCAGCACCCGCATCAGGTCTTCGGTCTTGATATCGCGGTTGCCTTCGATCTCGATTTCCGCAATGGCCGGCCGCTCCACCACGCGAACCACCAGGATGTCGCCCTGGCGGGCCAGCGAGACATCCTGGAAAAATCCGGTCGAGAACAGGGCGCGTATCGCCTCCGCAGCACGGGACTGGGTGATCCGGTCCCCGACTTCCAGGGGCAGATAGTTGAATACCGTACCCGGCGCGATCCGCTGCAGACCCTCAACCCGGATGTCCGAAACGGTATACGGCACCAGGTTCTGGCCGGAAACAGCGGCGGAGGCCAGCAACAGCCCCAGGAAAAGCAACTTTTTCATTGGCACCTGTTCACGTTCTGCGAGCGCGGAGCATATCAGAGAGCGCGCTCCGGAAAAGCCCCGACCGGTGCGACAACGTGCCGCTGCGCATCCCGAAGCCCCTTGCCGGCGGCGGGCTCCAGGCCGCCACGTTACGACAACAACCGTAGAATATCGTTATAAAAAGATAAACTCACCAACCCGGCGAGTGCGGTCAGGCCGATGTACTGGCCGATGATCTGGGCCTGTTCCGAGAGCGGACTGCCCTTGACCCACTCAATAAAGTAATACAACAGGTGTCCGCCATCCAGCAGGGGCACCGGCAGGAAGTTCAGGATCGCCAGGGACAGGCTCAGGACACCAAGAAAGAAAAGGAACCGCGCCAGCCCGAGCTGAGCGTTGTCGTTGGCGTAGCGGGCGATGGCCTC